>JAZADN010000019.1:0-64134 GCA_036123585.1 Actinomycetota bacterium
TGCATCTTCGACGACGAGACCGGGTTGAAGAACCGTGAAGCCATCGGCATGGACCAGATCTGCTTCGAAGTCGACTTCCCACACGCCGACACCACGTACCCGCACACTCTGGACGTGGCTACGAAGATCTGCACCGAGGCTGGCCTCGATGACGAGGAGACCTACAAGTTGATGCGTGGCAACGCCATCGAGGCGTTTGGCCTCCAGCGCTTCGGCATCACCGAATAGCCGACCGACCCCGGAGGGGCACCGGCGATCGGCCGGACCGATCAGGGGCGGGTGAAGGCGGGGCTGAAGGCGCCCTTCGGAACCTCGTCTAGTGGTGTGGCCACTTCGTCCACCGAGGGGCCGATGCGCTCGGCCAAGGAGGCCAGGGAGTCGAGGTCGATCCGGTAGACCTTCGAGGCGTTCTCAGCGAAGACCTTCCGTAAGTCGGCCTCGTCCCAGCCGCTGAACGAGCGACGCAGGTGGTCCCGGTTGTGCGGGAACGTGCTCTCGTTGTGCGGGTAGTCGCTGCCCCACATCATCCGATCAATGCCGACCGTCCGCATGGCCTCAGCCTCGGACGGGCTCGGGAAGCTGGCCCCGATCCACACGTTGCGGGCGAAGTAGTTGCTGGGCTTGTCAGGCAGCACCAGTTCGGCGGCGAAGCCGAGCTCACCGACACGGCCTGATGCCATCTGGGCGTGATAGCCGTCCATTCGGCGTAGGTCCTCGATCACCCATCCGACGCCCTGTTCGGTCATGACGTAACGCAACTCCGGGAACCGCTCGAACACTCCCGACATGACCAGATGCGACAGGTTGCGGTGAGCGAAGAACGGCACCTCTAGCAGGAACATCAGGCTGGCCGCGGGTGCCTCCCCGTAGTTCGGATTGCCCGACCCACCGTGCTGGGTGATAGTCAAGTCAAGGTCGCGTATGGCCGCCCAGAGGCGGTCGTATACCGGGTCGTAAAGGCCCGGCAGACCGGAGTCGGGCGGCACTGCGGGGAGCATGAAGCTGGTATGGCCGTTGGCGGCAGCCAACTCGAGGTCGGCGATGGTGTCGTCGAGGTCGAACAGGAAGACCTGGGGCAGGCCGCACCGGCGCTCGGGATGAGCAGCGCAGAAGTCGACCAACCAGCGGTTGTGGGTGCGGATCCCCTCGAGGCGTCGCTCGTAGTCGGCCCGGTTGGTCGGTGGGTAGGTAATGAGCGCACCGGTCGGGAAGAACGGCGGGACGGTGTTTGGGAAGACGATTTCCGCGGCCACGCCCTCGGCGTCCAGGTCGCCGTTGCGCCGATCGTCGTCCCAGTTACGCGACCGTCCGTCGTCCTGCAGGTCGCGGAACGGGTTCCGGTAGGCACCCCGCCACTCGGTGAAGGCGCCGCGGTATGACGGGGAGAGGTACTCCTCGTAGGCCTTCATGTTGCCGCCGGCGTGGCAGTCCGACGAGATCAGGGTGTAGGGGGTGGATCCACCGGTAGAGGTCATAGTTGTCTTCTCCGCGTTGCTCGAATCGTAGGTTGGCCTACTCGGCTAGAAGTTGGCCTAGTTGGTCGATCATGTAGCCGACATGGTCGCTGGTCATGCCGTGGTGGATCGGCAGGGTGAGACCGCGGTCCATCACCCGGTCGGCGTTGGGGAGACCACCGGCCGGCGCCCGATGGGGGATGCCCTCGAACCCGGGTTGACGCAGGACGTTGCCGGTCCAGACCATTCGGGTAGGCACGCTACGGGCCTCAAGGAACTCCTGGACCGCGCTGCGGTCGAGTCCACCCTCCTCGCTTAGCAGGAAGCAGTAGCGCATCCACGTGGTGTCACAGCCGTCGGTAGTGCGGGGCCGCACCACGCGGTCGTCGTAGCCAGCGAAGAACCCGTCCAGCATCGTCCAGTTGTGCCTGCGCTGGGCGTTGAACTTGGGCAACTTCTCAAGCTGAACTAGGCCGATGGTGGCGCTGATCTCGGTGGGCTCGAAGTTGTAACCGATCTCGTCGAAGGTGAAAACCATGTCGTAGGAGGTGCCGTCGGTCAACGTACCGAACCGGTCCTGGCCGCCCTTCTTGGAGCCGAACAGGTAGTGCTCGCTGAGGCGGCCCCAGCGGCGCAACGACAAGCACCGGTCGCGGAGTTCGGGATCGTTCAGCGCCACCATGCCGCCGTTGCCACCGGCTGTCAGGGCATGGGACAGAGCGAAGCTGGTGACGCTGACGTCGGACCGGGTTCCGGTGCGCTCGCCACGGAGCCACGAGTCCACGACGTCGCATGAATCCTCGATGACCACGAGGCCGGAGGCATCGGCGATGGCCCGGATGGCATCCCAGTCGGGACAGTTGCCCACCAAGTTGGGAGCGAGGATGGCTTTGGTGCGGGGGCCGATCATGGCCTCGATGCCGAGCGGATCTATCTGGAAAGTGTCCGCCTCTACGTCGACGAAGACCGGCACGATGCCCGACTGGACCATCGGGGCGATGTCGGTGGAGAAGGTGACCGGCGGGGTGATGATCTCGTCGCCGGGCTCGCAGCCGATCAGATCGATGGCCAGGCGCAGGGCCGAGGAGCCGGAGTTGACCATGACGCCGAAGCGCTTGGCCAGCAGTGCCGCCATGCGCTCCTCGAACTCACCGACCTTGGCGCCAATGGCCAGGCTGGTGGTGCGCATGAGCTCGACGACGGCGTCGATCTCGCGTTCATCATGGACTGATCCTGCTGGTGGAACGCCTGAGACCGACGTCGACCCGCTCATGACTAAGCATCTTAGAGATATGTCTATGATTTGCCTACTAGAATCCCCACGATGAGGACGATTCCAGCGGCTGAGGCCGACAAGCGGGTCAGTCACGCTCCCCGCGACACCCGCAAGCGGGGCCTCACCCACGCCGACGTGGTGGCCACCGGCATGGCGGTGCTCGACGCCGAGGGAGTCGTCGGCCTGAGCCTGGCGGGAGTCGCCGAACGCCTCGGGGTCCGTCCACCGTCGCTTTATGCCCACGTCAAGGGCCTGAGTGGCCTGACGCGCGACCTGGCCCATGCGGCCACCGTCGAGTTCGGCGAGGTGTTGCGCGACTCGGTCCTGGGCCGAAGCGGGGCCGACGCGGTGCGCTCGTTCGCCGTTGCCTACCGGACCTGGGCCACCGGCTTCCCCGGCCGCTACGAGATGACGCTGCTACCCATCGCCCCCGGGGACGCCGAGCGGCGCGCCGGGGCCCGTCTGGCTCTGGGAGCGGTCCAGGCCGTCATCCGCGGCTTTGGCCTCGACGAGGATCGTGCCGTGCAGGCCGGGCGGTCGCTGCGCTCGGCGATGGACGGCTTCAGCCGGCTGGAGAACGCAGACAGCATGGGTCGCGGCGACCACGACGCCGACTTCACCTTCCTCGTGGAACTGCTCATCGACGGCATCCAGCAGATTGGGACCGGCCCTGGCGATGCCCGCCGCAGGGATTCCTAGAGCGGCACGGCGGTCCGGTCGCAGATCGGACGTAGGGCGAAACTCGACACCATCCGCGCCACCCCCGGAAGTTGAGCCAGATGGGTGCGGTGCAGCACCTCATAGTCGGCTACGTCTCGCACTACTACGTGCACCAGGTAGTCAAAGTCGCCAGCCATCAGATGGCAGCTCATGATCTCCGGCCGCTCACTTACTGCTCGCTCGAATTCCTCCAGCGTCCCCTCGTCCTGTCCGCTCAGGGTGATCTCCACGAACACGTCGGTGCCCAGTCCGACCGCCGAGGGGTTGACAAGGGCCACGTACCGGTCGATGGACCCGCCCTCCTCCAGACGCCGGACTCGCCGCAGGCAGGCCGACGGCGAGAGGTGGACTGCCTCGGCCAGGTCCACGTTGGCCATCCGCCCGTCCTCCTGGAGCAAACAGAGGATGGCACGATCCACGTTGTCAAGGTCATTCTGTGCTGTTTTCACACTTCAGATCCTAGACCAACGCAATTTTATTGTGTACCAGTAGCTTTCTGTGCTCAATTCCGCAATCGCGTGCCGACAGAGTCTCCGTACATTTTCACCACTGGGCGATGACCCCCCGACCGACGCGAACAGGAGTGCTGCCATGGACATCGGAGTCCCTGCGGAAACCAAGACCGCCGAGCGCCGTGTCGGCCTCACCCCCGCCGCCACCGGCGAGCTTGTCAACCGCGGCCATCACGTGGTCGTCGAGGCCGGCGCCGGCGAGGGTGCTGGATTCAGCGACGTCGATTACAGGGAGGTCGGCGCCGTCATCGTCGGCACTGCCATCGAGGTGTTCAGCGATGCCGAGATGATCGTGAAGGTCAAGGAACCCCTCGCCCCCGAACGGGCGCTCCTGAATCCCCACCACACCCTGTTCACCTACCTCCATCTGGCCGCGGACCGCCCGCAGACCGACGAACTTATGGCCAGCGGGGCCACCTGCATCGCCTACGAAACGGTCACAGACGATGACGGCCGCCTGCCCCTGCTGGCCCCCATGTCGGCCATCGCCGGCCGCATGTCGATCCAGGCCGGCGCCCACGCGCTGGAGGCCACCCAGGGTGGTGCCGGCCTGTTGCTGGGCGGTGTCCCCGGGGTGCGACCGGCCAAGGTTGTCGTGATCGGCGGCGGCGTAGTCGGCGAGAACGCCACCGAAATGGCTGTCGGCTTGGGCGCCGAAGTCACCGTGCTGGATCGCAACCCGACCGTGCTTGACTCCCTGTCCAAGCGTTTCGGTGGACGAATCAAGACTGTGTACTCCACCAGGGCCGAACTTGAAGCCTCCGTGTTCGATGCGGACATGGTGATCGGCGCGGTGCTGGTCAAGGGTGCCAAGGCCCCGCACCTCGTGACCCGGACCATGCTCGGCCGTATGCGGCCGGGCTCGGTCGTCGTTGACGTGGCCGTCGACCAGGGAGGTTGCTTCGAGACCACGAAGCCCACCACCCACACCGACCCGACATTCGTGGTCGACGGCATCGTCCACTATTGCGTGGCCAACATGCCGGGTGCCGTGTCCCGAACCTCGACCCAGGCCCTGTCTAATGCCACCCTGCCATTTGCCTTGGCTTTGGCCGACAAGGGCGCCGAGCAGGCGCTGGTCGACGACCCGCACCTGCGAAACGGCCTCAACGTCTGTGCCGGGACGATCACGGACCGTGCCGTGGCGACAACCTTCGGCCTCGAGCACGTCGATCCGCTGGAGGCGCTCGCCGCCCGCTGAGCCTGCCGCTAGGCCCTAGCCGGCTCGTCCCTGTGTGGAACTAACCGTTGGAACTGCCCGCTGCGTAGACCCACCCGCGAATCGGTGACCCTGCGCCGGGCCTTCCGCTTTTTCAGCCCCGGTAGCGTCACGGCTATGCCTCGCAATCAGGTCGACATCGCGGTGGTCGGCGGCGGAATTCTCGGCCTGGCCTGCGCCGACGCCCTTCAGGCCCGCCTGCCCGGCAGCTCGGTCCTCGTGCTCGAAAAGGAGGAGGCAGTGGCCACCCACCAGACGGGTCGCAACAGCGGGGTTGTCCATGCCGGCCTCTACTACACCCCCGGCTCGCTGAAGGCCGCCCTTGCGGTAAGGGGCGGCGACCGGATGGTCGACTTCTGCGCCCAGCACGGGATCGCCCACGACCGCTGCGGGAAGTTGGTGGTAGCCACCACTTCGGTCGAGATCCCCCGCCTGCAGGCTCTAGCCGAGCGATCCCGGGCCAACGGCGTTGCCGTCACCGAGTTGGGCACCGAGGAGGCCCGGGAGCGCGAGCCCCACGTAGCCTGCATGGCCGCACTCCATGTTCCCTCTACTGGGCGGGCCGACTTCGCCGGCGTGGCCCGGACCCTGGCCAACCAGGTGGGCAATGCCGGCGGCGAGGTCCGGACTGGTGTCCGGGTTGGACGCGCCACCCCGTCGTCGGACGGCTGGACGATTGAGATGGACGACGGCTCCGAAGTCCAGCCCGTGGCGGCCCGCTTCCTCGTCGGCTGCGCTGGGTTGCACGCCGACCGGGTCGCCCGGGCAGCCGGCGAGCGGCCGGATACTCGCATCCTTCCCTTCCGCGGCGAGTACCTCGACGTGGTCGGCGCGTCAGCCGATCTGGTCCGAGGGCTGGTGTACCCGGTCCCCGACCCACGGTTCCCGTTCCTAGGCGTTCACCTCACCCGGGGTCTCGACAACCACGTACACGCCGGACCGAACGCCGTACTGGCGTTAGCCCGCGAGGGTTACCGCTGGTCCGATATTTCGGCACGAGACCTTGCTGCCACCGCCGTCTGGCCCGGCACGGTCCGCCTCTTGGCTAGGTACGGGCGATTCGGTTTTGACGAGTTGCTCAGATCCCTTAGCCGCCGCCGCTTCGTGGCCACCGCCCAACGCCTCGTGCCAGACCTAGACCCCGCAGACATGCGCCGTGCACCAGCTGGCGTCCGGGCCCAAGCTGTGGACCGACAGGGCGCTCTCCTCGACGACTTTGCCCTGATAGACGGCGACCGATCCCTCCATGTATTGAATGCGCCCTCTCCTGCCGCCACTGCCTCCCTTGAGATCGCTGCCCTCATCGCCAACCGGGTCGCCAGCGCCATCTCTTAACTACCCACCAATGGCCTCGGCGGGAAACGGCGCCGTCGTGGCACCAGTCCGGCAACCAGCTGCGGCACAGATTGTTCAACCGCATTTCGTATTGGGGGCCGATCCGGCAGACATCAAACGGGCTTTGCCAGCCGCGTCTCATCTTGCTGAAGCCGGACCGTGACGTCTGCGGGCCAACCCTGGGGTGCTGTCATCACCGGCGAGACCTCCTAGCGGTAACAGCTAGGTCCGGCGGAAGCCGGGAAGAAGTCGGGCGTCGAACCCACACGTTGGAACTGGGCGGCTGCGCCGCCGACAATCCCCCTCTTCTACGCTCAGGCCAACCAGAGGCGACACCGACCATCGCCCACCCATTCTTTGCCGTCGACGGCGACGGGAGGATCCATGCCGGCTAGCACCGCCCAGCAAGACGTTGGATCCGAGAGGATCGGCTTCGTTGGTCTCGGCAACATGGGAAAGCCCATGTGTCTGCGCCTGCTGGACGCCGGATACGAGGTCACGGCCTTCGACATCGCCACTCAACCCCTCAGCGAGATCACCGCCGCAGGTGCCGCTCCGGCAAAGTCGGCCGCCGAGGTGGCGTCGACCGCCGACGTGCTGCTCACCTCGCTCCCTCGGCCCGACCACGTAGAAGCCGTCATGGAAGGTGCTGGGGCGCTTGCTGCCCTCCGCCACGGCTCATGCTGGGTGGACCTGACAACCAACCGCCGTGACCTGGTCCAACGCCTGGCGACCGAAGCCCCCAACGGGGTCACCGTCGTCGATGCGCCAGCGACCGGTGCCGTTGACGGCGCTCGCAACGGCCGGCTCACCTTGTTCGTCGGCGGCGAAGAAGACACCGTGGCCAGAGCCAGCGCGATTCTCGAGCACCTCGGCCGGGTCATCGTCTGTGGCCCGCTTGGTACCGGCAACGTGGTGAAACTGGTGACGAACCAACTGTGGTTCATCGCAGCCGCAGCTATCGGCGAAGGCTTCGCCCTGGGTCTGAGCAACGGTGTCGAACTATCCGTCCTTTGGGACGCCATCACTGACAGCGTGGGTGACTCGTTCGTGGCCCGCCACGATGCTCCATCGATCTTTGCCGGGCACTACGACCCGTCGTTCAGTCTTGACCTGTGCAACAAGGACCTGGCCCTAATCGGGGAACTTTCGGCCAAGCTGGGAACCGACCTGCCGATGACCGAGGCAGCGAAGGCCACTTTCGCGAGGGCCTCGGAACGCTATGGCTCTGACGTCGGGGAGTTGCACGTGGCGAAACACATCGAAGACGACACCGGCATATCGTTTCGAATGGAAGGCAACTGGACGCCCCCATGGGAGCAGTAGGCATCCACCCATGAGCCGCAACGGCGAACCACTCCACCCTTGCCCGATCCCAATCACGGAGTTGATCGACCTCGACCGGTATCCCATCAACCGGCCGAACTCCCCCGAGTACTCCTCCATGGTTGCCGACGCCAGAGCGAAACTCGCCGACGACGGCTGCGCCGTGATCCCAAAGTTTCTGGACAGCGCTGCATTACCCATCATGAGCGCCGAGATTCTCGGTATCAGACCATTTCTCCACGAGTCGAAGATCTCCATCAACCCGTACTTTTCGGAGGGCGATCCCGAGCTCCCGACCGACCATCCCACCAACACGTTTATTGAGCGCTCAGGTGGCTTCATTCCCCGGGATGCCTTCGACGCCAAAAGTGCGATCGACGCCGTCTACCAGTGGCCACCACTCCTCGCCTTTATCGCCGACTGCCTCGAACTCCCCGAGATCCACTGCTACGCCGATCCGCTCGCTGGACTGACCATCAACGTTCTGGACCCTGGCCAGCAGTTCGCTTGGCACTACGACACCAACGACTTCGCCGTCACCATTCTCATCGACAAGGCTTCCGAGGGAGGTTTGTTCCAGTATTCGCCCAACATCCGCTCGGCCGATAGTGAGAACTTTGACGAGGTCAAGGCCTGCCAGGACGAGGACCTGACGACGGTTCGAACTCTGCGGCTACGTCCAGGAGACCTACAGATCTTCCTTGGAAGATTCTCGTTGCACCGTGTGACCCGGGTAGGCCTGTGCTCCCCGGCTCGAAACACTGCCGTGTTCGCCTATACCGAGAGGCCCGGAGTTATTGGTCGCCTCGAGCGCACAAAGCAACTGTTCGGCAGGGCTCTCCCAATCCACGAAGAGGCGGAACGGGCTCGGACCCGAAGCGACGCGTTGATGGACTGAACTCCCTTCCACTAGCCAGCACGTCCGTCTAGCGTCCGCCCACCGAACAACGTCACAAGAACAAATCTGGAGCAAGAGCAATGAACGAACAGAGCCGTGCGTCCTACGACGCCATAATCGTCGGCGCCGGGGTAATCGGCGCGGCCATCGCCTTCGAGCTGGCAAAGAAGGGGTGGAAGACCCTCAACGTCGACAAGCTCCCTGCCGCTGGGTACGGCTCGACCAGCAACTCGTGCGCAATCGTCCGCGCCCACTACTCCACTTTTGATGGGGTTGCCATGGCCTACGAGGGCTTCTCCTACTGGAAGGGCTGGTCGGACTACCTCGAAAGCGAGGACGAGCGCGGCCACGCCCTCTACATGCAGAGCGGCACCGTGCTGTTCATGCTTGAGGGCGGCCACCACGAGAAGGTCCTCCCTCTGTTCGATCAGGTAGGCGTGCCCTACGAGATCCTCTCCAACGACGAACTCCGCGAGCGCTACCCCTTCTACGAGCACGGCACCCACGGTGAGCCGTGTCGCCCCGAGGACGACCGCTTTTGGGATGAGCCCGAGGGCGAACTGATCGGCGCCCTGTACACGCCGGATTCCGGCTATGTGTCCGACCCGCAGCTAGCCAGCCACAACCTGCAGCGAGCCGCTGAGGCCAAGGGCGGCGAATTCCGGTTCAACGTCGAAGTGGTCGACATCCGTCAGGCCAACGACCGGGTGGCCGGCGTGACGCTCGCCGACGGTACCGAGATCGACGCCCCGGTGGTGGTCAACGTGGCTGGCCCACACTCGTTCGTCATCAACAAGATGGCCGGCGTCTACGAGTCGATGAACATCAAGACCAAGGCCCTGCGCCACGAGGTCCACCACGTGCCGTCCCCCGCCGGCCTCGACTTTGAGAAGGACGGCCTGCACTCGTCGGACTCCGACCTGGCCATCTACGTACGCCCCGAGTCGGGCAACAACATCCTGATCGGCTCCGAGGATCCAGCCTGCGACCCTCAGGTATGGGTCGATGATCCAGACGACTACGACGACGTGGTATCCGACGATCAGTGGAACGCCCAGGTGCTGCGTCTGGCACGTCGCGTCCCGTCGCTCGGCGTTCCGTCGGACAAAAAGGGCATCGTCGACCTGTACGACGTGTCCGACGACTGGATCCCGATCTACGACCGGACCGACCTGGACGGCTTCTACGTGGCCATTGGCTCCAGTGGCAACCAGTTCAAGAACGCCCCGGTGGCCGGCTACTGCATGGCCGAGTTGATCGAGGCGGTCGAGGCTGGCCACGACCACGACGCCGAACCGGTGAAGGTGACTGGCGTGTACACCGGCCTCGAGATGAACATGGGCTTTTATCGACGCAACCGCGAGGTCAACCCGAACTCCTCGTTCTCGGTCAACGGCTGACCAAGTTCATCGCCCGTCGGCCGCCGGGAACGGTCGACCGAGTCCCCGAAGGTCCGGGTCAGCGATCGTCAGGCTCGGCCTCGGCCAGCCGCAACGCCCGACGAAACTCCCGGCGGGTGTAGTCGTCGCTGAGGCTCTCCTCATCTCCGGGCTGTTCGACGAGCACCGGTGGGTCAGCGTCGAACTCGAGTTGAAGGGCCCGGCTCATGACCCCGTGCATGGCGTAGGTGCACACGATGTAGGTGAGTTCGAGGATCTCCTCGTGGGACAGGTGGTCCTCTAGCGCCGAGAAAACCCCGTCGGGCACCCGCCCGTGCTGGATGGCCAGGGCATCGGTATAGGCCAACACGGCCCGCTCCACTTCGTCGAAGCAGTCGGCGGTCTCCCACGCCTCGATGGCGTCGATCTTCTCGTCGATAAGGCCTACGGTCCGACAGGCCTTCCGGTGCTGCGAGTAGACGAACCGACTGCCGACGCACCAGCCGACCCGGGTCTGGCCCAATTCGCGCAACCCAGGGTCGAGGAACCGCTTGGGGCTGCGGTAGAGGGCAATACCGCCCACGGCGTGGTCGAAAACGTCGGGCACCAAGGCGAAGGTGGACCACCAGTCTCCGGGCGAGCCGGTCGGGGTGCCGGGCTCATCAACCGGGTCACGGTCACCGAACAGCATCTGGAACACCGGCTGTGCACCGGGGTGGAGATCCGGCCGTCGGACCTGTCGTAGGCGCGCCATGGCCGGACCGTAGGCGCGTACCGTGCCGCACTTCCCAGCGGGTGCGGGTCAGCTAATGGGGCCGAGCGGCGGCGCTGGTCCTCGCTCAGATTCAGCCTCGGGCAGGCCGACGACGACCCGGGTACGCATTACCTTGTCGATCAGTCGCTGGTTGCGGTTGTCCCAGATCGGCCACAGCAGATCCACGATCTGCAAGACGTTGCCAACCCCTTGGATGCCGCCGAGCAGAGCGGGGACGAGCCAACGACCGACGCCCCTCGCCCCACCGGGCGGCTCGCCTGAGTCCGCGTCGACGAGGCGGATCTTCAGACGGCGCTTCCCGGGCGTGGTGCCTAGGACACCTTGGCGGTAGCCGAACAGCCAGCCACCCCAGACGAAAGCCCCGAGGCCGAGCAAGCCGCCGACCACGATGAGCAAGATCCCGGCTCCATCGGCCACCAACTCTTCGGCGGCCTCGTCCCAACAAAGGGCGAGGCCGATGCCTACGGAAATGGCCGGCACCACCAAGGCGGCGATGAAAAGGCCGAAATCGATCAGGGCTGCCCACGCCCGCGTCCACCAGCGGGCGGCGACGAGGTGGGCTGACTCCGGGGGCGGCGTCAGGTCGTCGGACACGGGCCAAAGACTAGGTTCGATCCGGTCATGTCCAAACGCTCACCAGGCTTCCCCACCGCCGACCAGGTAGCGACGTTCGAGACCGACGGGGTGGTCCATGTCCCCGGCGCCGTCGATGCGGCGTTCGTGGACGAGATCCTGACCCTCGCTGACCAGCAGTTGGCCCAACCAGGGCCGTGGGTGACAGACACTGGCGCCGAGAACGTGGCCGGTCGGCTTTTCACGTCTCGCTACCTGTGGCGGAACGACCCGGTGGTGCGCCAATTCGCCTTCGAGTCGGGCGTGGCCGAGTTGGCCGCCGCCTGCCTCGGTTCCTCGTCGGTACGCCTCTACTTCGATCACCTGCTGGTCAAGGAGCCAGGTACGGAATCGCCCACGCCATGGCATCAAGACATTCCCTACTGGCCATTCCTGGGTCGGTCAATCTGCTCGGTGTGGGTGGCCTGTACATCGTCGACGGTCGCCGATAGCTCGCTCGAGTTCGTCCGCGGGTCGCACCGGTGGGACCGGTACTTCGCTCCGAGATCCTTCGATAGCGAACCGGGATGGACTAATGACTTCGAAGGCGAGGAGGTCCCCGACGTTGAGGCAGATCGGGGCGCCTTCGACATTGTGGGCTTCGACGTCGAACCGGGTGACGCCATCGTGTTCTCGGCATGGATGGTTCACGGGGCCCGCGGAAACGAAGGGGTAGGGCGACGGGTGGCCCTGTCGACTCGGTGGCTGGGCGACGACGCTGTCTGGCATCCACATCCGGGCTGTGACCCGACGGTCACACAGGCCGACACGATCGCCGTGCCAGGCAGGTACCCGGCCGACGACGACCGGTTTCCGGTGGGGTGGCCGGTCCCGGCCTGATGCCGGGGCCCAGTGGGCTCAGGCGTCGACCACGTACCTGCGGAGTTCCTCGACGGTCCGCCGGAGTTCGTCGGCGCGACGACCCGGCCTGTGCCGCTCGAAAGCGATGGCCACCGAGTCGTAGTACCAGGCCTGCTGTTCGGGCTCGGCGTTGAACCGGCTCCAGACGGTGGCCGGATCGTCGGCGGCGTGGAGATCGTCGACGATGCACCGGGCGTTATGCCGCTTGTCGGCCAGCGACACACAGAGCGTGGCCGCATCGGCCACGGCCAAGTGGGCTAGGTAGCGCTCCTTGCGAATACCCCAAGCCTCCTTCTGTCCGTCGGGTCCGGGCTCGGAGGTGTCGCTACATCCCTCAACTATCCGGGCCACCTCGTCGCCGAAGCGTCCCCGCAACTCCTCGACGGTGACCCGCTCTTCGCCCCGATCGAAGGTGTCCTCGACGATGTCGTGGAGGACCGCTGCGATAGCGACCTCCTCGGTGCGCTCGAAGAGGGCGGAATCGGAGGCAGCGTCCTCAATGGCCAGGGCCGCCACGGCTAGGAGGTGGCCGAGGTAGGGGATGTCGGTGCCCTTGCGGGTCTGTCCGTTGTGTTTCGACCGGGCAAACTCCATGGCCTCGCCGAACCGCCGAGAGATCGGCGGTGGATTCGGTACTCCGGGATCGGATCGGGTCATCACATCCTCCAGCCCCCTGTATGAGACAACTGTGACACCTCGGGGCCACCCGTTAGGACGCCGGGACTGAGAGACATGGCAACCAGAAAGTCCTAGGGGCCCACGTCCCCGAGGTCCGGATCCTGATCCGACCTACTCAATGCGCATGCCGGAGATGGCTCGGCTGATCACCAGTTGTTGGATCTGCTCCGTACCCTCAAAGATGTCGTGGATCTTCGCATCCCGGTGCCACCGCTCGACCGGCACCTCACGGGTGTAGCCAGCCCCGCCCAGGATCTGGATCGCCCGCTCGGTCACCCACGTCGCCGTCCGGGCCGCCTTCAACTTTGCCATCGACCCTTCGGCGTTCACGAACGCCTTCTGCTTGCCCAACCAGGCGGCCCGCCACACCATCATCCGGCTGGCGTCGATCTCAGTGGCCATGTCGGCCAGCAAAAAGGCAATGCCCTGGTTGGCAATGATGGGCCGACCGAAAGCGTGCCGATCCTTGGCGTAGTCCAGCGCGTACTCGTAGGCGGCCCGGGCCACACCGAGCGCCTGGGCTCCCACTGCCGGCCGCGTGGCCTCGAAGGTCTGCATGGCGGCCTGGGCGTTGCCTTTCTCTCCTCGGCGTACCCGTGCGAGACGTTCGTCGAGCTTCTCCTTGCCGCCAAGCAGGCACCGACCAGGCACCCGCACGTCGTCGAGCAGCACTTCGGCGGTATGGCTGGCCCGGATGCCGTGCTTCTTGTACTTCTGGCCCTGGGCCAGGCCGGCAGTCCCAGGTGGAACGACGAACGAGGCGTGGCCCTTGGATCCCAGCTCGGGGTCGACCACGGCGACGACCACGTGTACGTCGGCAATGCCTCCGTTGGTGATCCATGCCTTGGCACCGTTCAACACCCACTCGTCGGTGGCCTCGTCGTAGACGGCCCGGGCCCGGTAGCCGCCGACGTCCGAGCCGGCATCGGCCTCGCTGGCGCAGAATGCACCGAGCCGCACGTCGTCGGGCGTGCCGTAGCACTGGGGCACCCACTCCATGATCTGCTCCTGGGTGCCTGAGGCGGCGATCCCCGCCGCGGCGAGCCCACTGCCCATGATGGCCATGCCGATGCCAGCGTCGCCCCAGAACAGTTCTTCGATGGCCACCGGCATGGTCAGGCCGGTCTTGTCGCCGAGCATCCCCTGAGCGAGGAAGTCCCAGCCGTAAAGGCCGATCTTCGCCGCCTCACGGACGACGGGCCACGGGAACTCCTCCCGCTCGTCCCACTCCTCGGCTGCTGGGCGCACTACGTCCACGGCGAACTGGTGGATCCAGTCGCGGAGTTGCTCCTGCTCCTCGGTCAGGTCGAGGCTGAACTCGTTCATGGCAGCGTCTCCCCTGCGTGGTGGTCCGTGGCCGGCGGCTCTGCTATCCGAGACTCGCTGGTGGACGGTCTATGGTCCAACACCAATGACGTTACCGACTGGTAACTTCGTCTGCCAGTTCATCGTGGGGACCCTCGTCAGGCCTCCCGTCCGGGCCGGGCACCACGGCCAGCGCAACCACGGCCAGACCGGCCGCGACCAGATACGGAGCACCCGCCCCCACCCGGTCGAACATCAACCCAGCGAGCAGCGGACCCACGATCCGACCCAACGCGCCAGCCCCCTGCTGCAGGCCGAGCGCCGCACCTCGACCGACCGCGCCCACCGCCTCGACCGTGGCGTTCGACAACGTCGGGCCGAACACCCCCTGGCCCAGCACCAGTAGCACCAGGGCCACCGTCAGGCCCGTCCAGCCACCGTCAACCGATAGCACAACCATCCCGGCAGCCACAAAGGCCAACGACGCACGCAACGCACGACGCGACCCCAGACGGGCATCGGCCGGTGCAACCACCTTCGTCTGCACAACCACCATGAACAGGCCGATCGAGGCAAAAAGGCCGTACACCGTCGGGTCGCCCACAGCGTCGAACCGACGCTCAATCAGCAGGGCGAATGTCGCCTCGAATCCGGCAAACCCCACCATCGACACCAGCGAGAGCATGGCCAGCCGCCGGGCCACCGGGACCGCCGAACTCCACCGGGACCGCAGGCCAACCGAACCGCCACCGCCGAGACCGGGCGCCGCCGCTGGACGGCCACCGGACAGGCGCACCTGAGCCACGCAGGCGTTGGCTGCCGCCAACGCCGCGGCCACGAAGAACGGCAGCTCCCGGCTTCCCAGCGCGGCGAACGACCCGATCAGCGGCCCGGCCACGAACCCCACCCCGAATGCCGCCGCCAACAAGCCCAGCAATCGCGGCCGGTCCTCCGGGCCGGCCAGGTCCGACACCGCCGCCTGGCCCACCGCGTACGACGACCCCGAGAACCCGTCCAACAGTCGCCCGGCGAACAGCACCCACAACGCCCCGGCCAGGCCCGTCACCAGGCTCCCGATGGCCGAACCCACCAGCGCGGTGACCAACACCGGCCGTCGGCCGAACCGGTCCGACAGTCGACCCCACAAAGGGGCGGCCACCACCTGCGCCGCTGAGAAGGCGGCCAGCAGCGCGGCAGCGATGGCTGGCGAAGCCCCAAAGTCCTTGGCGTACAGAGGCAGCACCGGCAGGACGATCCCGAAGCCGACCATGTCCAACGCCACCGTCGACCACAACACCCAGAAACCTCGGGGCGCGCGCCTCTGTGTGGAGAAAGCGGCGCCGTCGGGGTGGCTCGTCACCGCGGGCACGCTAGCGGGGCCCCGGAGGCCCGCCGGTAGCCTCGTCGCCGTCATGACGCACCCCGACGCCTCGGCCGCCGCGCCCCCTCCCACCATCCCGGAACGCCCCGGCCTCGAGGGCCTCGAGGACAAGTGGGACGTCGCCTGGGAGGACCGCGGCACCTACCGCTTCGACCGGACCGTTGACCGAGAAGACGTCTTCTCCATCGACACCCCGCCGCCAACGGTCAGCGGATCGTTGCACGTCGGCCACGTCTTCTCCTACACCCACACCGACACCATCGCCCGCTACCAGCGCATGGCCGGCCGCGAGGTCTTCTACCCGATGGGTTGGGACGACAACGGCCTGCCCACCGAACGCCGGGTGCAGAACTACTTCGGGGTCCGCTGCGAGCCATCTCTGCCTTACGACCCCGACTTCAGCGCGCCGGCCGACTCCGGTGATCCGAAAGCCATCAAGAAGCGGGGCGACATCGACATCAGTCGCCGCAACTTCATCGACCTCTGCCACGTGCTGACCGCCGAGGACGAGAAGGCCTTTGAGGCTCTGTTCCGACGGCTCGGCCTTTCGGTCGACTGGTCACAGCACTACGCCACCATCGACGAGCGCTGCCAGCGCACCTCCCAGCGGGCATTCCTCCGCAACCTGACCCGAGGCGAGGCCTACCAGGTCGAGGCACCGTCGCTATGGGACGTCACCCACCGCACCGCCGTCGCCCAAGCCGAATTGGAGGACCGGGAGCGCCCCGGCGCCTACCACAAGCTCGCCTTCCACCTACCCGAGGGCACCACCGGCCCCGACGGCTCCGGCGACCTCCAAATCGCCACCACTCGCCCTGAGCTGCTCGCCGCCTGCGTTGCCCTCGTCGCCCACCCCGACGACGGGCGCTACCAGCCGCTGTTCGGCGGCAACGTCACCACACCGGTGTTCGGCGTCAAGGTCCCGATACTGGCCCACGAGCTAGCAGACCCAGAAAAGGGCACCGGCATCGCCATGATCTGCACGTTCGGCGACACCACCGACGTGACCTGGTGGCGCGAGCTCGACCTCGACGTCCGGGCCATCGTCAACCGGGACGGCCGTATCAACCCTGAGCCGCCGCAAGGCATCGCATCCGATGCCGGTCTCGCCGCGTACGCACGTCTGGCGGGCAAGACGATGTTCTCCGCCCAAGTCGAGATAGTGGAGATCCTCCGCGAGACCGGGGAACTGGTTGGCGAACCGACGCCCATCACCCACCCGGTCAAGTTCTTCGAAAAGGGCGACAAGCCGCTCGAAATCGTCACCAGCCGTCAGTGGTACATCCGCAACGGAGGCCGCGACGCGGACCTGAGGGCCGCACTGATCGCCAGGGGTGACGAGATGGCTTGGCACCCCGCCTACATGCAGACCCGCTACACCAACTGGATTGACGGCCTGAACGGCGACTGGCTCATCAGCCGTCAGCGATTCTTTGGCGTGCCCCTGCCGCTCTGGTACCCGCTGGACACCGAAGGTGAGCCCGACCACGACCACCCCATCGTCCCCGACGAGGCCGACTTGCCCGTCGACCCATCGTCGGACGCCGCCCCCGGTTACGCCGAGTCGCAACGTGGCCGCCCCGGTGGCTTTGTCGGCGACACCGATGTAATGGACACGTGGGCTACCTCGTCGCTCACCCCACAGATTGCCTGCGGCTGGGAGGAGGACGACGACCTCTACGCCCGCACCTACCCCATGGATATGCGGCCACAGGCCCACGACATCATCCGAACCTGGTTGTTCTCGACCGCGGTGCGCTCCCACTTTGAGGCCGACACCGCCCCATGGGGCCACTGCGCCCTGTCGGGATGGATTCTCGATCCGGACCGCAAGAAGATGTCGAAGTCCAAGGGCAACGTCGTCACCCCGGTCGACCTGCTCGACCAGCACGGATCCGACGCGGTGCGCTACTGGGCCGCCAACGGCCGCCCCGGTACCGACACTGCCTTTGATGACGGTCAGATGAAGATCGGTCGGCGTCTGGGCATCAAGATCCTCAACGCCAGCCGGTTTGCCCTCGGCTTCGGCGCCGACGGCGACGCCCCACTCGAAATCGACCCGGCGGCCGTCACCGAACCGTTGGACCGTGCGATGCTCCTGCACCTCGCCGACCTTGTCCACGAGGCCACCAAGGCATTTGAGGAGTTCGACTACGCGCGGGCGCTCGAGCGAACCGAGACCTGGTTCTGGGCGTTCACCGATGACCATGTCGAGTTGGTCAAGAGTCGGGCCTACGAGGGCTCGCCAGCCGACGCCGAGTCGGCCCGCCACGCATTGCGCCTGGCTATCTCGACCCTGCTGCGCCTGTTCGCTCCATTCCTCCCATTCGTGACCGAGGAGGTCTGGTCGTGGTGGCGAGGCGGCTCAGTCCACCGCCAGCCGTGGCCCACCGCCGAGGAGTTGCGGGCCACCGCGGCCTCCAAGGGCGAGGATCCGGTCGACCCAGCGGTGTCCGGCGTGGCCGCCGACGCCCTGGCCGAGATCCGCCGCCACAAGACCGACGCCAAGCGCTCGTTGGCCACTCCTGTGGTGTCGTGCACGGTCACCGACACGGCCGAACGGATCGCCCTACTGCACCTCGTCTCCGACGACGTGGCTGCTGCGGCCCGGGCCACGAGCATCGAACTGGTCGAGGGCGATGCCCTGTCGGCCGACGTCGAACTCGAGCCCCCTTCCGAATAGCGCTAATGAAGGGCCTCGCCGGGTGGGCCACCGGATCTGCCGTCGGGCAGGATCGGCCCATGGCCGAGGTCCCGCAGTTCAAGACAATCACCGTCGCCTGCGACGGCCGCCGCGCCGCCCTTACCCTGAACCGGCCCGACCGCCTCAACGCCCTGTCCAACCAACTCATGGCCGAGGTGGCCGACGCCGCCGCCTGGTTCGACCACCAGCCCGACCTCCGGGTCGTCGTGGTCCGCGGCGAGGGCCGAGCCTTCAGCGCCGGCTTTGACCTGTCCGTCTTCGGAGACGAAGGACCGTCGCCGGCCGGCGGACGCGTCCCAGCCGACACCGGCCGCCTACTGGCCGAGGCGCTCGAGCGCACCTCACCGGTTCTCGTCGCCGCCCTCCACGGCCACGTGGTCGGCGGCGGCCTTGTGGTCGCCGCGGCCTGCGATCTGCGGGTGGCTGCCGAAGACGTCTCCTTTTCCATCCCCGAGGTCGACCTGGGCATCCCCCTGGCTTGGGGCGGCATCCCCCGGCTCGTCCGGGAGATTGGACCGGCGCTCACCAAGGAACTGGTCATGACGTGCCGGCCGTTCGGTGCCGGCGAGGCGCTAGCCGCCGGCTTCCTCAACCGGGTCGTGCCGGCGGCGGACCTAGACGCGGCAGTCGACGAACTGGCCGAATCGGTGGCGTCCCGTCCCAGGGCCGCCGTGCTGGCCACCAAACGCCACGTCAACGCGGTGACCGACCAGATGGTCGGCACCGGCCGATCGTGGTCCGACGCCGACGGTCTCACCGCCGCGTTGCGCGACCCCGAGGGGAAAGCCTCGCGTGCCTCCTACATGGAGCGGCTGGCCTCGAAGAAGAGGCCCACCAAGGAGAGGTAGCCCGCTCTCCGCGGGTACCGCACCACACAGGAGACCCCTCCGTGCCCATCGCCAACCGGCTGTTCACCAACGCGCACATCCGCACGATGGCCCCCGCCGGCCCTGCGGCCCACACACCCACAGCCGGGGCATTGGCCTCGTGGCGGGGTCGGATCGTCGCCGTGGGCGACCCTGACGACGTCGATGCCCTCGTCGGTCCCGACACCGAGGTCGTCGACTTGGGTGGCGCCACGGTGCTGCCCGGGTTCATCGAGACCCACATGCATCCCCTCGGGGCCGGTGTCCAGAAGGCGGCTCCGCAGATCGGCTACCCGGACTGCCGCAGCATCGAGGACGTAGTCGTTGCCCTCGCCGAGCGAGCCGCCATCACCCCAGCAGGGCAGCCCATCCAGGCCTTTGGCTACGACGACTCCCTCATGGCCGAGGACCGGCACCTGACCCGACACGACCTCGACCGGGCCTCGATCGACCACCCTGTCTACCTCCGACACGTCTCCGGCCACCTCGGTTATGCGAACTCCCGCACCCTCGAGTTAGCCGGCGTCACCAACGAGGTCGAAGACCCTGTCGGTGGTCACTTTCAACGAGACGAGGCCGGCCGTATCACCGGGTGCATGGAGGAGTCGGCCAACTTCGCTGTCGGCTCGGCACTCCCCCTCGCCGACTCGGCGACCCTCCGGGCCGGAGCGAAGGTCATCAACGACCACTGCCTGTCCGTCGGCGCCACCACCATGACCGACGCCGGCGTAGGCACCGAATCCATGGTCGCCACCTATCAGGACGCCATCGACGACGGCACGATCCGGGTCCGAACCCGCCTGTTCCCGGTGTGGCGGCTGGCCGACGGCTTCCCGACCCGGACCGGCATGGGCGACGACCGGCTTTCAGTCGGGGCTATGAAGTTCTTCTCCGATGGCTCCATCCAGGGCTACACCGCCTGCCTGTGCAAGGGGTACCACGACCGCCCCGACGTGAACGGGTATCCCTTCATCCCGCCGGACGAGATGACCGAGATGATCACCGACAGCCACGCCAGAGGCTGGCAGGTGGCCGTCCACGCCAACGGCGACGCAGCCATCGATAACACGCTGGACGCATTCGAGGCAGCACTCACTGCCCATCCCAGGGCCGACCACCGGCACCGCATCGAACACTGCCAAGTTGTCCGCGAGGACCAGCTGGAACGCATGGCCCGGCTCGGTGTCCTGGCATCGGTGTTCGTCAACCATGTCTGGTACTGGGGCGACCGGCACCGCGACCGGTTCCTCGGACCCGAGCGGGGCGCCCGTATCGACCCGTTGGCCAGCCTGCGGGCCCATGGCATCGTCCACGCCCTGCACTGCGACATGCCGGTCACCCCGTTGGACCCGCTGTTCACCATCTGGACGGCGGTCAACCGGGTGACCCGTGACGGCGAACTACTGGGACCCGAGCAACGGGCCCGGGTAGAGGACGCGGTGGCTGGCTACACGTCGGCGGCGGCGTTCGTGAACCGTCAGGAGCACGACCGGGGCACACTCGAGGTGGGCAAGCTGGCTGACCTGGTGGTACTCGACGACGACCCCTTCACCGTCGATCCGATGGCCATCCGCGACATCAACGTGCAGGCCACCGTCGTGGGAGGCGAGTTCGAGTACCAGACCTGAGGGCCGAGCTGGGAGAACCAGCGGGTCTGCCGTCCTAGAGACGCTCAAGCAGGCGGCGGACCAGCGAGGTGAAGATGGGGTCGGTGAGGACGTTTCCCGCCACTGGGTGGCTGCCGAAGGTCGCCACCACGAGATCCTCCTCCGGATGGCAGAACGCTCGCTGTCCCCCGATGCCCATCTGGACCAGCCCGCCCAACACATGGCGGGCGTTCCAGCACTGCCGGTGGTAGGTCCAACCGGCTCGGGTCGGGTATAGGTCTGCAATGTCTCCCGCTGGGTCGCCCCCAATCGCCACATCGTCGGCCACCGGGGCCGGAATCGCCTGGCGTTCCTCGGATCCGGAGCCCACCCGACCCGACCGGCCCAACATCCGGACGAAGCGGGCCACGTCTCGCAACGTGCAGGACATCCCGCCGCTGGACACGGCGATTCCCCGCTCGTCGAGCATCACCGAGGCGTCGACCTCGGCGCCCATGGGCGTCCAGATCCGGTCTGACACCCCGTCTGCCCACCGCTGCCCGGTGGCCCTGGCCGTGGCCCAGGCCAGAACGTCGGTAGTCACCGACTTGTAGGCAAACGCCTCGCCGGGCGGAAGAACCCGGTGAGTCAGGGCAAGGATCCCCTCATGGACGCCGACCGGACCATCCCACCCGGCCGGCACCGGGGTGAACGACATGGCGATCCCGTAGCGGTTGATGTCGGAGTGGCTCGACGCGTAGTCCTCGTCGAACCGGATCCCGTCTGTCATATCCAATGCCTGACGCACCGTCACCGGCGCGTACGCCGAATCGGCCAGTTCGGACACGTGGTCGACCAGCAGGTCGTCGAGACCCATCGCCCCATCGTGAACGGCCAGGAGGGCTAGGACCCCGGTGACCGTCTTGGTCATGGAGAACATCACGTGGCGGGTCCAACGGTCCATGCCATCCCCGTACCACTCGGCCATCACCTCGCCTCGGCGGACAACTAGCAGGGCGTCGGCGTACGTGCGGTGGAGCATCTCGTGCAGCTCCCAAGTGCCGCCGGACCCGTCGTCGACTACCAGCCCGTCCAGCGCCTCGAGGCCCACCGGACCGGGCTTCCGGGCGGCGCCTTCCCCTCCACCGACACGTGGGGGGTGGGCATCTGGGAAAGGGTCGCCAATGGGGCCACAGACCGCTATCCGTGCAGACGCCCGGAGCTCGTCCATGTGGGTGAACGCCCAACGGCGGTGCGGCCAGGCCAACCAGTTCCCGTGGTGCACCCGAAGGTGTTCGGGCACCGGGTCTCCCACGTTCAACCCGGCCTCGGCGACAGTCACCGGCTCGGGGAGGGCTTCGTCGGCCACACCACTCAGTCGACCGGTCGCCGGGTCGACGACCGAATAGGCGTAGGTCGAGTCGTTCACGGAACGTGCACCTCACCCATCACTGCCTCCGACAGCCCGTCCAGGGTCCCCGGGGTGGCGATCAGCACCAGAGTCCCAGCGGCCCGACCTGGCGCCGGCTCGACTGACACCCTCCCGGAGGCTAGGTGGATGGCCGTCGGCGCTCCGTCGGTTCCGGTCACCACTGCCTTAGCCCGCAGCAGGCCCGCTCCCACCCGTTCCCGGAGCAATCCGAGGTCATGGGCCAGCCGGTCCACGTCGACCCGATCCCCGAGCTGCACCGCCCGGGTCTCTACCGTCAGGTCGAGGGCGGGAAGCAGTTCCGCGCGATTTGGCTCGTCGGACCCGAGGTCGTCGGACCCGAGGTCGTCGAACCTGCCTGGCGCCAGGCCACCCAGGATCTGGGCAACCCACCGGTCGGACCCAGTAGTCGGGTCCGCAGCGGTAGACCCCCGAGTTCCCGCGGACGCCGCGGTGAGCACAGGCGTCCCGGAGGCCACCTCGGCGCACCACGCCCGGGCAGCCGTCCCGCCGTCGGCGGCCAGGTCGGCCTTGGTCACCAACAGCAGGTCAGCGGCCTCGACCTGTCGGCGGACCAACGGACCGTGGTGCTGGTCGGCGGCCCGAGCCACCAGGTCGGTGGCATCAACGACGACCACGACGCCGTCCGGCCGGAGCCGTCGCCGGTCGCCGTATGCCGCCACTCGGTCCGGTTCCGCGATCCCGCTGGCCTCGATCACTACCCGATCAGGTGGCCGGTCGTTCAGCACTAGGTCCCGAAGGGTCACCGACAGCGACTCCCCGATGGAGCAGCAGATGCAGCCGTTGGTCAGTTCCACGATGTCGCCGTCGCGAGACGCCACCAGGTCAACGTCGAGGTTCACCTCGCCCACGTCGTTGACCAGCACGGCGATGCGCTCGCCAGCGTCCGCGCACCGAAGCAGGCGGTTCAGCAGCGTCGTCTTCCCGGATCCCAGCCAGCCGCCCAGCACCACCATCGGGATCCGGGGCAGCGAACTCGCTCCGACGACCAGCGCCGGACCCGATGGACCCTCCGGAGCGGCAGGAACACCCGTCATGAGGGAAGTGGGTATACCGTCCCGGACATCATCGTGGCCCGGATGCCGATGTCGGCCCAGCCCTCCGGGTCCATGGTGAACGGGTCATCGTCGAGGACGGTCACGTCGGCCAGCTTCCCAGCAGCCAGAGACCCGATCTCGTGATCCAGGAACAGCTGCCACGCCGGTTCGATGGTCACCGCGGCCAGGGCATCGTAGGGGCTGAGTCGCTCATGCTCGCCCAGTACCGCTCCTGAACCCGAGATGCGCGTCGCCATGATCGAGGCCGCCAGCATCGGTTTCAACGGCCCCATGGGCAGGTCGGAGTGCACCGCCACGCTCATGCCATTGCGGCGGGCCGACCCGACCCGGGTCATCTGCGAGGCCCGCTCGGTGCCCAGCCCCTCGGCCACGAACTGGTCGCCGAAGAACCGAAGGTAGTAGCCGTTGGCCTGCACGGAACAGCCCAGCGCGGCGGCCCGACGGGACTGCGCCTGGGTCGACACCCCGAAGTGGTGGAGCACGGTGCGGTGGTCGAACCGGGGCGTCTCGGCGAGCAGCCCTGCAATGGCGTCCAACGTGGCATCCATGCCCCGGTCGCCGTTGACGTGCACGTTGACCTGTCGTCCGGCCTCCCAGGTCGGGCGCAGATAGTGGACAATCCGTTCTGGGTCCGACATCCACGCGCCCTCGTGGCCGTCGATGTACCCAGGATCGCCGAGCTGCATGAGCTGGGCGATGAACGCCCCGTCGGCGAAGAACTTGTCCGAGGCCAGGAAGCGGATCCGGTCGGTGGCCCGCTCGGGGAGAGAGGCGATCCGGTCAGCGGCCTCGGCGCCGTACTCTCGCTGGAAGGCCCCCATCTGCGGGATGAGGTACTGGCGGAAGGGCACGTGGTCGCCCTCGTGAACCTGATCTAGCACCTCCAACTCGCGCTCCGGCCCGGCCATCCCGCCGAAGCCGGCATCGGCAATAGTCGTCACCCCACCCCTGTGGACGAGTTCGGCCAACTCCGCCATGAGGACCTCGTAGCGTCCCTCGACTAGCAGCATCGGACGGAGACGTTGCAGGGCCCAAGCCATGCCCGACTCCCACATCCGTCCCGTCTCTAGGTCGACGTGGGGGTCCCACGCCGCGCCTTCGGTCGCCTCGACCATCTCCAGCGCCGGGGCGTTGCACCGGACCTCGTGGAACGAACGGCCCCAGACAACGATGGGCCGGGTCGTGGAAATGGCGTCCAGATCGGACCGTACGACCTCACCGTGGAACTGGCGGTGCCAACCGAAACTGACCAGTGGCTGACCGGACGGGTGCCCGGCCTCCACCTCGGCCAGACGAGCAAGGTAGGCGTCCCGGCCCACGGTGGCCGGCACATGGCGCCCTGGTAGATCCCAAGGCTCTGGCGTGATCCACACCATGGCCATGAGCATGGCCATCATCGACGGGTGCACGTGCGGGTCGACTAGGCCGGGGAGCAGCACGGCATCGGCAAAGCGCTTGTCGACGACGTGCTCGTGGCTGTCCAGCCACGGCCGCAGTGACTCGAGCGTGCCCACCTCGACGATGCGTTCCCCGCGCACGGCCAGTGCGGTGGCCTCGGGCAGCGACGGGTCCATGGTGTGGATGCGTCGCGCGGTGTAGACGGTGATCAAGGCGTCGCTCACACCACTGCCCCCGGTCTCGGGTCCCACCCGCCGGGAGCCATGCCATCGGGAGACATATAGCCGAGGGCCCGCACGGCCAGGCTGAGGAACCCTTCGACCGCCTCGTCGGTGATCTCCTGCCCCTCGAGGATCCCCCTGTAGTAGATGGGGCCGACCATGAACTGCTCCAACAGGTCTACGTCGAGGTCGGGAGATAGGTCGCCCCTGTCGATCCCCCGCTGGAGGATCCCTCGCAGGGTGTTCCACGTGGCTCGACGGTCGTCGGCCATGGCCTCGCCAATCTCCGTGTCGTGGGTGGCGAGTTCCATAACGCTGGCCGCCACCGCCCGCCATCCAGGCGTGTTGTAGAGAGCTTGCCGATCGGCGTACCAGCTCTCGAGCTCGCGCCCGAGGTGTCCGACGTCGGAAACTTGAGCACGGCGTCCCCAATGGCCCATGACAGCCAGGAAGATGGCCATCTTGTCCGGCCAACGCCGGTAGATCGACGTCTTCGACACCCGAGCCTCAGCGGCCAGGCGGTCCGTGGTGAAGCCCGAGAGCCCCCCGTCGGCCAGCATTCGGACCGCGGCGTCGAGGATCTGGGCGCCCCCCGGATCATCCGCACCATCCCGTGAACGATCGGCCTCCCCACCGGTCGTCGGTGCAGCCGCACCGACCGTCTTCACGGAATCGTCATCGCCCACAGTTGCTTCTCCCACCGAAGCTGTCGTACCGTCCCAACGCGGTTACGGCCGCTGCGTTCCCAATCCACCGACATGGCACGGACTTCGCCGGATTCTCCGGCTGGCAGAGGCCTTGTCCTTAGAGAGAGAATACAGTACCGTACCGTACTCGAAAGTCAGTGACCGGCGCCAAACCCGCCTCCCGGCGGGAGTGAGAGCCGTTTTCGATTCCCAAACCATGGAGGGGACCATGCGTCGACACCGACGTGTACTTATGGCCCTGGGCCTCGCGTTCACCCTGATCGCCAGCGCCTGCGGGTCCGACGGGGACGATTCCTCGTCTGCCAGTTCGTCAGGGGGTGACTCGGCCGCAGCGACGACCGCCGCTCCGGCGACCACCGCCGCTCCGGCGACCACCGCCGCTCCGGCGACCACCGCCGCTCCGGAGCCCGAGGAGGTCGGCACGGCATCCGACCACCTGGGCGACGGCAGCCTCGGCGAGGTAAGGGTCGGTCCGGGAGAGGACATCCAGATCCGGTCGCTGAACGCGATCTCCGGTGACGTGGCCTTCCTCGGCATCCCGAACCAGCGTGGCGTGGAGTTGGCGATCGCCGACTACGGCCAGATCGGTGGCCACGACGTGTCCATGGGCACCGGCCTGGACGACCTCTGCTCGGCCGACGGTGGCCAGGCGGCCGCCCAGACGATCGTGGCCGACGAGCAGGTGGTCGGCGTGATCGGTACGTCCTGCTCAGGCGCCGCGGCCTCCGCCGCTCCGCTGGTCAGCGAGGCCAACATGGTCATGATCTCGGGGTCGAACACCTCGCCGTCGCTCACGAGCGATCTGGCGGGCACGGCTGGCGAGAACAACTACCCCGGCTACTACCGCACCGCCCACAACGATCTTTACCAGGGCGCCGCAGCGGCACTGTTCGCATTTGACGTGCTCGGAGTGAGCACGGCGGCTGCCATCCACGACGGCGATCCGTACACGAACGGCCTGGCACAGGCATTCGCCGATGCCTTCGAGGCGGCGGGCGGCACGATGACCGGGTTTACAGCAGTGAACAAGGGCGACACGGACATGGTTCCGGTGTTGACCGAGGTCGCTGCTGGTTCGCCGGAACTTCTGTTCTTCCCGATCTTCCAGCCTGAGGGCGACTTCATCGTCCAGCAGATCCGCGACGTTCCGGGCATCGAGGCCATCACCCTGATGGCGGCCGACGGCCTGCTGAACAGCAACTTCATGGCCATCCCGGAAACCGAAGGTATGTACTTCTCGGGTCCGGACATCCGGTACGGCACCAACACGAACCAGTCAACCGGTCAGACGGCCGACGGGTTCCTGGCCGCCTACTCCGATGAGTGGGGTGAGGATCCGGCGGCGCCGTTCTGGGCGCACAGTTATGACGCCACGACGTTGCTGCTGGACGCCATCGCTGCGGCCAGCTACGACGACGGTGGCACGCTGGTCATCGACCGGGCCGGGGTGCGCGAGTTCCTGGGCTCAGTTTCCGACTACGCGGGCATCATCGGTCTGATGTCGTGCGACGCCTTTGGCGACTGTGGCTCACAGAAGATCACCGTCATCGGCCACGCCGACTCCACGGACCTGGACGCCTCCAACGCCAACGTGGTGTTCGAGTACGCCCCAGCTGGCTCCGCCGCGGGCTCCGGTTCGCTGGTTGCGCCGGTGATCCCGCAGCGCGGTGGCACGATGGTGTTCTCGTCGAGCCAGACCGGTGCGCACGTGAACCACGGCGTCCAGTCGGGCATCGGTATTGCCAACATCAGTTCCAAGATCTATGCAGCGGTGACGCAGCTGGACGAGAACTGGGAGCCACAGCCCTACCTGGCCCATAGCTGGGAGGTTTCCGACGACCAGATGACCGTCACACTGCATCTGGTGGACAACGCTGTGTTCCACGACGGCCATCCGATTACCTCGGAGGACGTGGCATTCTCGATCGACGTGGTGAAAAACAACCACCCGTTCGTGAACATGCTCGGACCAGTCACCAGCGTGGACACGCCGGACGACCACACCGCCGTCCTGCATCTCGCTAACCCGCACCCTGCGCTGTGGATTGCGCTGTCGGACGTGATGCTCCCGATCATGCCCGCCCACATCCTCGGTGACGGCACGGTCGAGATCAACCAGATGAAGGAGCACCCTGGCATCAAGGAGAACGTCATCGGTTCCGGTGCGTTCGTCATGGCGCCCGAGACTGTGCTGTCGGAGAAGATCGTGCTCGAGAGGTTCGAGGACTTCTTCATCCCGGGACGTCCTTACCTGGACAAGATCGTGTACATCATCAACAAGGATGAGAACGCGATCGCCCTGGGCCTGGAGTCCGGCGACTACGACCACGCAGCATCGGCGAGCATCGTCAACGCCAAGCGTTGGTCGGAGAACGACGATCTGGTGTTCAACCCGAACTACGCCCGAGGCGTCGGTTCGACCAACGAGCTCCAGTTCAACATGGCCAACCCGGTCATGTCGGACCTGCGGGTTCGTCAGGCGATCGCCTACACGATCGACCGTGACTTCATCATCAACGAACTGCACCAGGGCCAGACTCTTGAGCAGTTGGGAGGCATCCACCCGTCCAGCCCGTTCTACAACGCCGACGTCGAGCGCTACGACGTCGATCTGGACAAGGCCCGCGCCTTGCTGGCCGAGGCGGGGTATGCCGACGGTCTCGAGTTGACCATCGACTACATCCCTGGCCCGGCAGAACAGCAGCGCAACGTGGCCGAGTACATCGCCCGTGCCCTCGAGCAGGTCGGAGTCACCGTCACCGTGCGGGACTCCGATTCGCTGCCGGCATGGGCCGGGATCTTCTTCGGAGGACCCGAGGCCTGGCAACTGACCATGAACGCCTACTTCAACTGGGGAGACCCGGTGATCGGCGTGGACCGTGCCTACCTGTGCTCGAACATCAAGCCCGGAGTGTTCGTCAACAACTCCGCCTACTGCAACGAGAGGGTTGACGAACTTCTCGCGGCAGCAGCGGTGTCCCAAGACTTTGGCGAGCGGAAGGCGCTGTACGGGGAGTTCCAGGAGATCACCGCCGAGGAACTGCCCTTCTACTACATCAACGCTCTGCCGATCTTCGCGGCTTGGCAGACCGACGTGATGAACCTGCCCACAGGCCCGTGGGAGGCGCTGTCGAACTTCTACGGCGTCTGGCTCGACCGATAGCGATCGGTTAGCCCGCTAGAGACATAGAGAGGTGTTGACGCTCGCCCGGGGCATCGGGCTCAGGTTGATCCAGGCGTTTGGGCTGCTCATGGCAGTCATCGTCCTGAACTTCATCCTGGTCCAGATCGCCCCGGGCGACGTCGCCCTCGTTCTGGCCGGCGAGCAGGGCAGCGGCTCGCCGGAGTTTCTGGCTGAGGTCCGGGCACGTTTTGGCCTCGACCAGCCGCTGCTGGTCCAGTTGTGGCAATACGTCTGGAACGTCCTGCAGCTCGACCTGGGTCACTCCTACTACTGGGAGCGTCCGGTCCTCGACCTGATCACTGAGAAGCTCTTCGCCACAGTCCTACTGGCCGGAACCGCCCTGGCCTTCGCGATGACCGTCGGAGTGCTACTCGGCGTGTTTACCGCACGCCGGCCCGAGAGCATGGCGTCGCACGGCGTGACCTTCATGAGCCTCGTCGGCTATGCCCTTCCCGTCTTCTGGACGGCCATCATGGTGCTGGTCGTCTTCGTGGCCAAGCTCAACCTCTTCCCCATCGGGGGGATGGAGGATCCTCGCTTCGAGGGCGGCACCATCGCCCACATTGTCGATGTGCTGTACCACCTGGTGCTTCCCGCCTTCACCCTTGGCATCATCTACCTCGCCTACTACTCGCGGCTTGCCAGGGCCTCGATGCTCGAAGTGCTGGAGTCCGACTACATCCGCACAGCCCGAGCCAAGGGAGTCGACGAGCGCACGGTCGTCTACCGCCATGCCCTTCGCAACGCGCTCATCCCGGTCGTCACCATCGCCGGACTGCAGTTCGGCGCCCTATTCTCTGGTGCCGTCCTCGTCGAGACGGTGTTCACCTGGCCCGGCCTCGGACGCCTCGCCTTCGAGTCCATCCTGCGTCGTGATACCCCGATGCTTCTCGGACTGCTCATAGCCTCAGCGGCGCTGGTCATCGTGGCCAACCTGCTCACCGACCTCGTCTACCGACTCATCGACCCGAGAATCCGGGTGGGCTCCCGGTGACGGGCGACAGATACGACCGATGACCGAGTCTGGTGTGGCCCTCGAGGCCGTAGAGGCCAGCGGCCGTGGTGCCATCGGCATGTTCGTCCGCAACAAGGCCGCTGTGTTTGGCCTCTGCCTGTTCACCGGCATCGTGCTGATGAGCCTGTTCGGACCAGCCCTCTACGGTGTGGACTCCGACGCCATGGTGGCGCGTCCCTTCTCCGGACCGAGTGAGGGCAGCGCACCACTCCTTGGCTCCGACTACCTGGGTCGCGACGTGCTGGCCGGCGTGATCAGCGGTGGCCGGACAACTCTGGTGGTGGGCGCGGTAGCCGCCGCCATGTCGATCACCATCGGCCTCGTGATCGGCAGTCTCGCCGGCTTCTACGGCCGCTGGGTGGACGCCCTTTTCATGCGACTCACCGAGATCTTCCAGGTGCTGCCCGCGCTGCTCTTCGCCATGGTGCTGCTGACCCTCATGGGTCCTTCGTCACGGACCGTGGCGCTGGCCATCGGACTCGTGTCGTGGCCGGCTGCCGCACGCCTGACCCGGGCCGAATTCCTCAAGATCCGCGAGTTGGAGTACGTCAAGGCCGCCCGAACTATCGGCGCAGGCGACTTGCGAATCATGCTGCGCACCATCCTCCCGAACGCAATGCCTCCGCTCATTGTGGCGACCGCCCTCACCGTGGGCATCGCCATCCTCTTCGAGGCGGGCATCAGCTTCCTTGGCCTCGGCGACAACCGGGTCGTGAGTTGGGGCTCAATGATCGGCAAGAACCAGGGCTTCATCCTGGAGGCCTGGTGGACGGTGACCTTCCCCGGCATCGCCATCTTCCTCACCGTGCTCAGCATCTCCATGATGGGCGACGGCCTTCAGGATGCCTTCAATCCGAAGTTGCGGGGGCGGTAGGACTTATGGCTCTCCTCACCGTCACCGACATGACGGTCAAGTTCGACGACTTCACTGCCGTCGACTCGGCATCCTTCGCCATCGAAACTGGCAAAACCTTGGCCGTGGTCGGCGAGTCCGGCTCGGGCAAGTCGGTCACCGCCCTGTCCATCATGCGCCTCGTCGAGTTGGGCACCCGAGCCAAGGTCACCTCGGGCAGCATCGAATTCGAACGCGACGACGGTTCCCGTCTTGACCTGCTCCGCCAAGACGAGGAGACGATGCGTCACATTCGAGGCAACGAGATCTCCATGATCTTCCAGGAGCCCCTGACCAGTCTGAACCCCGTCTACCCGGTAGGTGACCAGGTCGCTGAGGCGGTCCGGATTCACCACGGCGTCGACAAGAAGGCGTCGATGGCCAGAGCCCGAGAGATGTTCGACCTGGTACGCATCCCCGAGGCCGACAAGCGCATCGGCCAGTACCCGCACGAGATGTCCGGCGGGATGCGCCAACGCATCATGATCGCCATTGCCCTAGCGTGCGATCCCCGCCTGCTCATCGCGGACGAGCCCACCACGGCCCTCGACGTGACCATCCAGGCCCAGATCCTCGGTCTCATCAAGCAACTCCAGGTCGATACCGGTACGGCCGTGATGCTCATTACCCACGACATGGGCGTCGTTGCGGAGGTTGCAGACCATGTCGTGGTCATGAACCGCTCCAAGGTCGTCGAGACCGGCGATGTGGACACCATCTTCCACGAGCCGCGCGAGCCTTACACCCAGGGCCTGCTCAGTGCCGTGCCCCAGTTGGGCTCGATGACCGGCAAGGCCGAACCTGAACCGTTCCACCTCGCCGGGAGTCTCAAGTGACGAGACCATCCCACACCCTCGACGCACCCGCGGCTGGCTTCCCCGCGTCCGGGTCCAAGAGCCCCATGCCCCTGGTCAGGATCGACCGGGTCTCCAAGCAGTTCCCTGCCGACCACGGGGCCCAGGTTCACGCGGTGGTCGAAGCGTCGCTGGACGTCCACGCCGGCGAGACGATGGCCGTGGTGGGCGAGAGCGGCTGCGGCAAGTCGACGCTGGCCAACCTGATCATCAGGCTCCACGAACCCGACTCTGGCCAGGTCCTCCTGAAGGGGCAGGACATCACCCACCTCAGCCCCAAGGGTCTGCGTGAGCATCGACAGACGATGCAGATCATCTTCCAGGACCCGTTCGCCAGCCTCGATCCCCGGGTCCGGGTGGGCAAGTCAGTGGCCGAGCCCCTTTCGGTCCACGGCATCTGCAAGGGAGCGGAGGCGGAGGACCGGGTAGGAAAGTTGTTCGAATTGGTCGGCCTCCAGCGCATCATGATGAAGAACTACCCACACCAGTTCTCGGGGGGGCAACGCCAACGGGTGTGCATAGCTCGGGCGCTGGCACTCAACCCAGAGTTGGTGATCGCGGACGAGGCCGTCTCGGCTCTCGACGTGTCGGTTCAGGCTCAGGTGATGAACCTGATGCTGGAGCTCCAGCAAGAACTCGGGCTGTCGTACCTGTTCATCAGCCACGATCTGGCCGTGGTGGAGCGCATCGCCCACCGGGTGGCTGTCATGTACCTCGGCCAGGTGGTGGAGCTCGGCTCACGCGAGCAGGTGTTCCGCGACCCAAGGCACTCCTACACCAAGCGGCTCCTAAGCGCCGTACCCATCGCCGACCCGCGTCAGCGCACCGAGCGTCCGCTCCTGACCGGCGAGATTCCGAGCCCGGTGTGGCCCGCCGGCGAGGGCCCCGAGGTGGTCACCCACGTCGAAGTCGAACCCGGTCACCTCGTTGCTGAGGAATAGGGGCTTCTAGGCATTAGGGCTGCCAACTAGTAGTAGCCGGCCCCCGAAGGGGAACTGCCGGGGAGTGACTCTCCTCAGCAGGAAGCGTCGAGGCCGGGAGTGTCCGGGGCGGGACGGTGGAGCACACCGGAGTCGTAGGAAAGAACCACCCACCCGTCGGCATCCTGAGTGACCGTGCCGGTGGCGTCGACCAGCCAGCTGTGGGTGCCCGCGTCGGGCCCTGGGAAGACCAACGTGGCGGAGCCCCCGTCGGCACCTCCCCCGTGACCGGCCAGGTTCTGCAGCGTGCCTCGACCGGGCGCGCAATGGAATGCCGACGCCTCCTGGTCCCAGAGGACCGACACGTGGACCACCTTGGCCGCACCGTCGGCCGACGTGGTGACGAGGAACGGGCTGATGCCGTACTCGACGAGGCGATCGGGGACGTCGGCCAAAGACACAGGAATGCTCATGTGCCGGATCCTAGGCATACCCGCCCGAGCCACGCCCAATACCTTGTCTACTGCTTTTTCCTCTAGTTTTACTGGCATGAGCCAGTTTCGAATAGGAGAAGCAGCGCAATTGCTGGGAGTCAGTACCGACACGGTCCGTCGCTGGGCCGACGCCGGACGCCTGGCCACTGAGCGCACCGGCGGTGGACACCGCACCGTCGCCGGCACTGCACTGGCTCGTCTAGCCCAGGAGCTGGCAGAGATGGGATCGCCGACCGAGTCCTCGGGCGGCAGGTCAGGGTCAGGGGCGGCACTGTCGGCCCGGAACCGGTTCACCGGACTGGTCACCCGGGTGGTCCGTGACGGCGTCATGGCCCAGGTGGAGATACAGGCAGGGCCCCACCGGATCGTGTCGCTGCTCTCAGTCGAGGCTGTCGACGATCTGGGCCTTGAGCCGGGCGTGCTAGCCGTGGCTGCCGTCAAGGCCACCAACGTCGTCGTCGAGCGACCGCGCTGAGCCCGGCTCTTCAACCCGGCCCGTCCCATGCGCCCTGGACTCGTGCTCATCCTCGCCGCAGCCACCACGGGCATGGTCGTGTGGCTGACCGCCATCTCAGCGGAGGACGGACGAACGCCACTGCGCGTGTTCACCGCCTCGTCACTGGTTGACGCCGTCGGGGATCTGGCCGGACGCTGGACCATCGAGACGGGCATCCCCGTGGAGGTCGTTCCGGGTGGATCCAACCACCTTGCCGCCCAGGTCCGCGACGGCGCCCCCGCCGACGCCTTCCTGTCTGCCGACGCAGGACTGCTGGAGGACCTAGATGACCTCGGCCACCTCGATGGCGCTACCCGCCGTGACCTGGCGGGGAACTACCTGGTCGTGGCCCGGCATGCCGACGGGCCGGCCCGGCAACCATCAGACCTGCACGACCTATCGGTCGTCCTGGTGGCCTGCGCACCGGAGGTCCCCTGTGGGGCAACCACAGTCGATCGGTTTGGCGACCTACCGATCGACTCACTGGAACCGAGCGCCCGGGCGACGGTGGCTCGCCTCCTCCTCGACGAGGCCGATCTGGGCGTCGTCTACGCCACCGACGTGGTGGCCCACCCCGACCTAGTGCCGGCCTGGTCGCAGGAACCTGCCTGCCCGTGCGTCACCTATGCCGCAGCGGCACTCTCCCCTGAGGGGAGGGCGTTCGTGGACTTCGCCACTGCCGACGATGCCAGAGCCATCCTCGTGGCCCACGGATTCACCGTCGGCGAGCCGGGTGGGAACACGCCGTGAGCAGGCCGCCTCGCGCCCCCCGCTCGGTAATGGCCGTGGCCTCTGTGGCCGTGGCCTTCCTGGCCCTGCCGCTGGTCGGCCTGCTCCAGCGAGCCCCCTGGACCGGCCTCGGACGCCTGTTGGGCGAACGCGACGTCCTGGACGCCCTACGAGTCTCACTCACAGTCAGCGTGGTTGCTGCCGTCGTGGTTCTCCTTCTCGGCACGCCGCTGGCCTGGGCACTGGCCCGAGCCGATTTGAACCTCGGGAGACTTCCCGTCCGACGTCTGGTCCGCACCCTGGTCCTGCTTCCCATGGTGTTGCCCCCGGTGGTGGGCGGCACGGCCCTTCTGTTCGCGCTTGGACGTCGTGGCCTGGTCGGCCTGTGGCTGGAACGGTGGTTCAATCTGACGCTCCCCTTCACCACCACCGGCGCGGTGGTCGCCGCCTCGTTCGTGGCCCTCCCCTTCTACGTGGTCACTGTGGAGGGCGCACTGCACACCATGGGTGACGATCACGAGCAGATGGCCGCCACCCTCGGCGCCGGCCCGGTGGCGGTTCTCCGACGGGTCACCCTCCCTCGACTTCTGCCGGCAATGGGTGCAGGCCTGGCCTTGGCTTGGGCCCGAGCCCTCGGCGAGTTCGGAGCCACCATCACCTTCGCCGGAAACCTTCCCGGGCGGACCCGTACCCTTCCACTGGCCACCTTCCAGGCACTGGAGTCCGACCCTCAGGCAGCTCTGGCCCTTAGCCTCCTCCTGCTGGCCGTGTCCCTGGCCGTGCTGGTCCCCACCCGTGACCGCTGGCTGCCCACACGATGACCCAGCCCCCGGCACCACCCGCACCTCCCACCGGCACCCGACCCGTCCTCCGGTTACACGGCCGGGCCAGCGTGGGAGACCTGCGACTTGAGGTCCCATCCGACACCCCCCTGGAGTTGGCGCCCGGCGAACTGGTGGCCGTCGTCGGCCCCAACGGCGCCGGCAAGACCACCCTGCTCCTCCTGGTCGCCGGTCTGGCTGGACTGGAGTCGGGGTGCCTCGAGTTGGACGGTCAGGCGGTGGACGATGGGACGCAGCAGAACTTCGTACCTCCCGAGGCGCGCCGGGTGGGCTTGGTCCCTCAGGAACGCCTCCTGTTCGGGCACCTCACAGTGGCCGGCAACGTCGGCTTCAGCCCCCGAGCCACCCCCGAGGTGGTCGACAACCTGCTGGCACGCCTCGGTCTGGATCGGCTGGCCGACCGACGGCCATCCGAATGCTCCGGCGGTCAAGCCCAGCGGGTTGCCGTCGCCCGGGCGATGGCCGCCGACCCCCTTGTCCTACTGCTTGACGAACCATCGACGGCGCTCGACGCCGAGTCGCGCAGTCGGATCCACGGCCTGCTGGCCGACCCGAGCCCCGCCGGAGGCCGAGGGCGTCCCGCCACCCTCCTGGTCACCCACGACCCCACCGAGGTAGCCGATCTGGCCGACCGAGTTGTCGAAATATCGTCCGGTCGGATCGTGAATGGCGGTCGGCCATAAGGTCGGGGGCGTGACACCGTCCTCCGACGGGAAGCCGGCCTCCGGCACGCTCGACGCTAACTCCCCCGATGCCGCACTGGAACGCTTCCGCCTGGACGGACGGGTGGTGGTGGTCACCGGGGCCAGTTCCGGCCTCGGAGAGCGGTTCGCCCGGGTCCTGTCCGGCGTAGGCGCCCGAGTGGTCTTGGCCGCCCGCCGCACCGAACGCATAGAGGCGTTGGCCGCCGAACTGCCCGGCGCCCTGGCCGTCACGGTGGACGTGGCCTCCAACGGCGGCCCGCAGGCTCTAGTCGACGCCGTCCTCGACCACCACGGCCGCATCGACGCTCTGGTCAACAACGCCGGTATCTCCCGCGTGGTGCCGGCCGTCGACGACGACCTCGACGGCTTCCGCGCCGAACTAGCCGTCGACCTTGTCGCGCCCTACGAACTGGCTCGCCGGGCCGCCCGTTGGTGGATCGAACACGACCATCCCGGCGTGGTGGTCAACCTCGGCTCGGTCATGGGCGCGGGTTCCGGCGGGCGTCTCCGCATCCCCGGCTACGCCGCGGCCAAGGGCGGCCTACACAACCTGACCCGGGAACTGGCCGTCCAGTGGGCCCGAAAGGGCATCCGGGTGAACGCCATCGCCCCGGCTTGGTTCGAAACCGAGATGAACACGGCCTCCATGTTCCACACCGAGGCCGGCCGGGCCTACGTGGAGTCGGGGACCCCGATGGGTCGAGGTGGCCATGTCCACGAGCTAGACGGCGCCCTCCTGCTACTTGTGTCGGACGCCGGGTCGTACTTGACAGGGACCGTCCTTTACGTCGACGGCGGCTGGACGGCCCAGTGAGCCCGACTCGGTGACCGACCCCCTTCTGGTCCAACTGCCACTGGCGATAGGGCACGACCGGGGTACCCACCCCTGCGCGTCGGTGTCAGCTCTCCCCGCCTGACGCCTCCGGGGACCTCCCGACCCGCCCCACAGAACCGTTTCACTCGGGCGCCAGTTCCAGACAGAGTGCCTCGGCCAGGAAATCGAGTTGGAGGTGGAGAAGATTCTCGGCCACCACCTCCTGGGGCGTCATATGGGTCACCCCGGATAGCGGCAGGACCCGGTGCGGCCGCCCGGCCTCCAGCAGCGCCCGCGACAGGGCGAGGGTGTGAGCCGCCGCCACGTTGTCGTCGGCCAAGCCGTGGATCAGCAGCAGCGGACGGTGCAGATGACCGGTGTCGTCCTGGTATGTCCAGCCCGATGGATCGCACAGTCCGCTTCGGAGGTATGCCCCGGCCTCGTCGTCGGGGGAGCCGAGGTAGCGCTCGGTGTAGTGGGTGTCGTAGAGCCGCCAGTCGGTAACCGGTGCGCCGGCCACCGCGGCGTGAAACACGTCAGGACGCCGCAAGACGGCCAGTGCGGCCAGGTAGCCACCGAACGACCAGCCGCGGACGGCCACCCGCGACAGGTCCAGCCGGGGGTCGACGACGGCCAGGGCGTGGAGGGCGTCGACCTGGTCGTCGAGTACCGGTCCGGCCAGGTCGCCCTTCACCGCCCGATCCCAGTCCGGTCCCCGGCCCGGGGTCCCCCGGCCGTCGACCACCACCACGGCGAAGCCCCGGTCCGCGAACCACTGGGAGGTCAGATACTGCCCTCGGGCCCGCTGGACGCGCTGGGCGTGAGGTCCGCCGTAGGGATCGAGGAGCACCGGGAGCGGTGACCCGTCGTGGTCGGCGGACACCAGGACTGCGGCGCGCAACTCCCGGTCCCCGACCACGTGGAACTCCGGAGAGGCGCAGACCAGCGGCTCCTCGGACCGGTCATCGAGCACGTGTCCGGCGGGGAGCACCCGGATCGCCGAGCCATCCAGGCTGGTTGACGCCACGGCCATGACACCACCACCTTCTACGGCCCCGTGGACTCCGTTGCCCGAGGTGACAGGGGTGACCGAACCATCGGGCGCAACCCTCACCACGTCGACGGTGAGGGGGTCGTCGGAGGCCCGCACCATAAGGTTCCCGTCCCCGTCGGGACCGATGACCGAACGGATCTGGAAGCCAGTGGGAGACACCGGGACCCCGTCGCGGCATAGCCGGTTCGTTCCACCGTGCGCTTCGACGGTGGCAAGCGCAGTCTCCCCATCTGCCGCCGTCCATCGGAGGGGCGTACCGGGGACTAGGTCGACCCAGTCGGGATCGGTGATGCGGTGGACCTCGATAGTCGAACCGTCGGCAGGGTCCACCTCGAGCACGACCAGAGTTCGCTGGTCCCGCGACTGGACGGCCAGTAGCGGCCGCAGCGAAACGGCATGCCCACCTCGTGTGCCCGTCGGCGAGAGACCGGTGGACGGCTCTGCCCAAGCCACGTGCGCCAGGTACTCGAAGCCGTCGTCTCGCCGCCAGTCCACGATCACCGTCATCGCCTCCGGGTCGGTGGCGGATGGGTCGACTAGGAACAGGCCCACTTCGGCGTTGGTCGTCCCGGCGGCCGGGTAGCGCACGGCTCGGGGCGGCGTCGACGGGTCCACCGGAGAGGAGATCCACCACTCGTTCACTGGCGCCACGTCGACCCGGGTGACCAGCAGACGTCGGCCGTCCGGCGACCACCAGTGCCCGCGGCTCCGACCCATCTCCTCGGCGGCAATGAACTCGGCCGACCCCCAGGACACATCGCTCCTCGACGCGGCATCCGGCGACGACCTAGCCGTTCCTCCGATGACCCGGCGGTCGCCCCCCGCCCCGGTGATCCGCAGGGTGGACCCCGACACGTAGGCCACCGACGCGCCGTCGGGACTCAGCCGTGGATCGAAGGCGTCGCCGGTCGAGGGAAGCTCGACGACACGGGCCCACTCGGGCGACGCCCTCTCAGGATCCACCACCTCGACCAGGTACACGCGCCCATCTAGCACGAAGCAGGCCCGGGACAGGTCGGCCGACGCGTCATAGGCCACGATCCCCGAACCTGACTCTCGAACCCGTTCCCGTCGGGCCAACTCCTCTGGCGGGACCGCTACCGCGGGACCATCGGCGGGGGCCAGCGCCGGGTCACGTGGGTCGGCCACCACCTGTTCCGTCCCGGCCGCCACGTCCAGGCACCAGAGGGCGTGCACCGGATCATCCCCGGCCGACGACCGCAGAAACAGCACCCGGGCCCCGTCATTCGACACCCGGACATCCCGGGGGGCTCCGCATGCGAAGCGCCGGGTCCGGGCGTACTGCCGGGGGAAGGTCTCGACGGATGCACTCGCCACCGCCCGGACACTAGGGCGACGCCGGGGCACGCCTTGGCGCCGGGGCGTGGCCGCTGGAACGATCCGGGTATGGAACTCGGCCTCAGTCTCGGATACTGGGGTGCCACGCCCCCCACCGCCCTCGCCCCCCTCGTTCAGGAAGCGGAGCGCCTCGGCTACGACGCCGTGTGGACCGCAGAGTCGTGGGGTAGCGACGCCTTTACCCCGCTGGCCTGGCTGGCCGCCCAGACCCAACGGATCCGCCTCGGCACCGGCATCGTCCAGATGTCGGCCCGTACCCCGACAGCCACCGCCATGCACGCCGTCACCCTCGACCACCTGTCGAACGGCCGGCTGATTCTCGGGCTCGGGGTGTCCGGACCGCAGGTCGTCGAAGGCTGGTACGGCCAGCCGTCGAACCGTCCGCTGGCCCGCACCCGCGAGTACGTCGAGGTGCTGCGCAGGGCCTTTCGCCGGACCGACCATCTCGCCTTCGACGGCCAGTTCTACCAACACCCCTACGTCGGCGAAGGCTCCACCGGCCTCGGCAAGCCGCTCAAGGTGATGGTCCACCCTCTACGTGAGGACCTGCCTATCTTCATCGGCGCCGAGGGGCCGAGGAACGTGGCCCAGACGGCCGAGATCGCCGACGGCTGGCTGCCGCTCTACTACTCGCCGTACCGTCAGGAGGTCTACGCCGACCAGTTGGCACACGCTCCCGACCACTTTGAGGTGGCCCTCAACGTGGCCGTCACCGAAACCGACGACGACGGGCCAGAGGCCTTGGCGGCCGCCCTCGAGCCCATCAAGGCAATGCTGGGCTTCTATGTGGGCGGCATGGGTGCCAAGGGCCAGAACTACCACACGAAGTTGATGGCTCGGATGGGCTTCGAGGCTGAGGCGCTGCACGTCCAGGACCTCTTCTTGGAGGGTCGACGCGACGAAGCCGTTGCCGCAGTCCCCGACGAGTTCGCCGACGAGATCTCGCTCATCGGCACTCAGGCCCGCATCCGGGACCGACTCGCCGCCTTCGAAGACAGCCCGATAACGATGCTCAACGTGGCCCCCCGCTCGGTCGGTCATCTTCGCCGTACCGTCGAACTTCTCCGCGACTGAACGACTGTTGAGACGGCGCCACCGGGGTGTAGTTTGCGCGCCGTGCCGACGGGCCGGGGGGCGACCATTCGTGCGGCGGTGAGCCGAGGTGTCGGCCTCCCACCGAGCATTGAAGACCTGCACCTCGCCGCGCCCGGTGCCGAGGAGGTCCGTGTCGAGGTGACGGCCTGCGCGGTGTGCCACTCCGACCTCAGTTATCTGGACGGAACTTGGGCCACCGAGTTCCCGCTAGTGCTCGGCCACGAGGCATCCGGCCGTGTCGTCGAGTTGGGCTCGACTCGCGGAGGAGGCTCCAACTCCGAAGCCGACGACTGTGGATCCGGGACACCGGCTGGCGGGGACATCCGTGTGGGCGACCCGGTGGTGGTGACCTTGGTCCGGACCTGCGGGAAGTGTCGGGCATGTCGGCGGGGCCACGACGTGGCCTGCACCGGAAACCTCGCACTGAACCACCGAAGCCCGCTCAGCGACACCGACGGGAATCCCGTCGCCCAGGGTCTGAACGTGGGCGCCTTCGCCGAACAGGTGGTCGTCCACCGCTCCCAGGTCGTCAGACTCCCCGACGACGTCGACCCGCTGGCCGCATCGCTACTGGGCTGTGGCGTCCTAGCCGGCGCCGGAGCGGTGACCAATACGGCCCGGGTGGCCGCCGGCGACGCCGTGGTGGTCATCGGTTGCGGCGGCGTGGGAACCGGCGCCATCCAGGCGGCCCGCATCGCCGGGGCGGAGCCGATAATCGCCGTCGACCCGTCGGGCGACAAGCGAAGCGCTGCACTCGACTTCGGTGCCACCCTCGCCGTGGACCCGGTCACTGAAGACCTTGCCGGCGCCATCACGACGGCCACCGATGGGCGTCTCGCCGATCAAATCCTGGTCACCACCGGCGCCCCATCCGCCCTTGACGGCACCGTCGACCTGCTGGCCCCCATGGGCAACCTGGTCATCGTCGGCATGCCCGGCGATGACGTCACCATGGAGGTCGCCCCCAGCTGGCTGGCTGCCGCCAACAAGTCGATTCTCGGCTCGAAGATGGGCACGATCCGAGTCGCCGATGACGTGCCTGCTCTCGTTGAGCACCACCGGGCCGGCCGGCTCGACCTTCACGGCATGGTGTCCAGCACCCACACTCTGGACGACATCGCCGAAGCCTTCGACGAGGTGTGGCGCGGTGACGTGCTCCGCACCGTCGTGCTCCCAAACAGCGGACCAGTCCCCACCGAATCGGACGGTACGACCACCACCCCACAGGACACGGAACCATGCTGAGCCCACTTTCATGCTGATCCAGGACGTCGAGACCTTCGTGGTGGGAAACCCGCCGCCCCGCCACGGCGGCCGGTACTTCATCTTCGTCAAACTGACCACCGACGACGGGATCGACGGCATCGGCGAGGCCTACGTAGCCACCGTCAGCCCCCACTTGGTGGCCGACATGATCGTCGACGTCGCCGAACGCCACTTGGTGGGCCACCGGCCGTTCGATGTGGAGTCGTTCTGGCGTCGGTCCTATGGCAGCGGCTACGCACTGCGCCCCGATCCCACCCTGTGCGGGGTCATGAGCGCCTTGGAAATGGCCTGCTGGGACATCGTCGGCAAGGCCACCGACCGCCCCGTGTACGACCTGTTGGGCGGTCGGGTCCACGAAGGCCTGCGCTCCTACACCTACCTGTACCCGGACGGAGGCGACGCCTACGACACGCCGCTCTCCGGTGACCCCGATTCCGTCGAGCAGCCTGCGCCCAACCTGTACACCGACCCCGACATGGCCGCCGAGGCGGCCGTGCGGGCCGTCGAGATGGGTTTCACCGCGGTCAAATTCGACCCGGCTGGTCCCTACACCGTCTACGACGGCAGACAACCCTCGCTGGAACGCCTCGACCTGTCGGAACGCTACGTGCGGGCCGTCCGCGAGGCGGTCGGCAACCGAGCCGACCTACTGTTCGGCACCCACGGCCAGTTCACCCCATCGGGAGCCCTACGCCTGGCCCGACGAATCGAGAAATACGACCCCCTGTGGTTCGAGGAACCCGTCCCCACCGACGACCTCGAGGGCATGGCCCGGGTGGCCGCCGGCACCACCATCCCAATAGCCACCGGTGAACGTCTCACCACGGTCACGGAGTTCGCCGCGATACTCCGCGCCGGGGCGGCGTCAATCCTCCAGCCCGACCTGGGGCGCAGCGGCGGAATCCTTCAGGGGAAAAAGATCGCGGCGGTCGCCGAGGTCCATCAGGCACTGCTCGCCCCGCACTGCTACTGCGGGCCGGTGGTCGCCGCAGCCAACATCGCCCTGGCCGCCTGCAGCCCCAACTTCCTCATCCTCGAGTCGATCGACCGGTGGGACGGCTTCCACGCCGACCTGCTGCAGACACCCATCCGATGGGAGGACGGCATGGTCGTCCCGTCGACCGAACCCGGCCTTGGCGTCGTGCTTGACGAGAAGGTGGCCCGGGCCCACCCGTACACCGGCGATGAGCTCCACCTGACCCCCGAGGAGACTCCCATGGGCTTCTCCGAGGGGCTCGCACCACGGAACGAGCATCCGGGGGAGACCCCCTGGTGAGCGAGGCACGTCGGGGCCGCCGTAGCGGTCGCTCGAAGATCCGAGATGTCGTTGCCGAACAGCCCCCGTGGCAGCAGCCGCGTCTGCGCTTCGAACCCATGCGTGCCGTATCCGAAGACGAACTGGAAGCCATCCACCTCGCGTCGCTCCGGGTGCTTTCCGAGACCGGCATCGACTTCCTCGACGAGACGGCACGACGCCAACTGGCCAACGCCGGCTGCGACGTGGATGACCACCGGGTCCGATTCGACCCCGAACTCGTCATGTCGCTGGCGGCCACCGCCCCGGCCGAGTTCACCCTCCACGCCCCCAACCCGGCCCGCAACCTCCATCTAGGTGGCGACGTGATCACCTACACCAGCGTGGCCAGCCCCCCGTTCGTGACAGGCCTGGGTCGCGATCGCCGCAATGGCAACCGCGACGACTACCGCGACCTCCTCAAGCTCGGCCAGGTCCTCAACGCTGTCCACACCGTGGCCGGCTACCCCGTCGAGCCCATGGACCTCCATCCATCGGTCCGCCACCTATACGCCACCCACGACATGCTGACGCTGTCGGACAAGGTGCCCTTTGTCTACAGCCTCAGCCGCCAGCGCAACCTGGACGCGATCGAGATGACCCGCCTCGCTCGCGGCGTCGACAGGGCCACTATCGATGACGAACCGTCGCTCTACTCGGTCATCAACGCCAGCACTCCACTGCGCTACGACACGGTGATGTTGCACGGCATCCAGGAGATGTCAGCCCGCAACCAGTGCATCGTCATCACCCCTTTCACCCTGGCCGGTGCCATGGCCCCGGTGACCGTGGCTGGTGCGCTCGTACTCCAAAACGCCGAGGCCCTGGCCGGCATCGCCTACACCCAGGTGGTCCGGCCCGGCGCCCCGGTGATCTACGGCGGCTTCACCTCCAACGTCGACATGCGGTCCGGGTCACCGGCCTTCGGCACCCCCGAGTACTGGCAGGCCTGCCTCATCGGCGGCCAGCTGGCCCGCCGCTACCAGGTGCCGTACCGGTCGTCCAACGTGAACGCGTCGAACAGCGTCGACTCCCAATCAGCCACCGAGAGCGCCATCGCCGTATGGGGCGCTGTGATGGGTGGCGTGAACCTGCTGCTCCACGGCGCCGGCTGGCTGGAGGGGGGCCTCCTCACCTCGTTCGAGAAGATGGTGATCGACGCCGACCTCCTGAACATGGTCACCGCCATGCTCAAGCCGATCACCATCGACGATGCCTCGCTGGCCGTGGAGGCCATCGCCGAGGTCGGGCCGGCCGGACACTTCTTCGGCACCCAGCACACTCAGGACCGCTACACGACCGAGCACTTCCAGCCCATGGTGTCGTCGTGGGCCAACTTTGAGACCTGGGACGAGGGTGGACGCCTTGAGTCGCACCAACGGGCCGAGTCTCTGGCCCACACCCTGATCGACGCTCACGCCGAGCCGCCCATGGACCCCGACCGGCGTGCCGCCCTCGACGAGTTCGTGCAGCGCCGAGTCGCCGAGGGCGGCGTCGAGACGGACTACTGACCGACACCCGAGAGGCCGCGACCAGTAGGCCATCCGAGGGGGGAAACCAGACAAGATGCCCGACCTTCCCGAGAACGCACAGGTCGTCGTCATCGGCGGCGGGGTGGTGGGCGCCAGCGTGCTCTACCACCTCACGAAGGCCGGCTGGACCGACGTCGTCCTGCTAGAGCGCCGCGAGCTGACCGCCGGATCGACCTGGCACGCCGCGGGCGGCATGCACACCATCAACGGCGACCCCAACGTGGCCGCGCTGCAGCGGTACACCGTCCAGCTCTACGAGGACCTTGAACGCGAGTCGGGCGTGTCGTGCGGTCTTCACCTGACCGGCGAGGTCATGCTGGCCGACTCCGAGGACCGCATGGACTGGCTACGCATGGCACACGCCCGCGGCCGCTACCTCGGCATGCAGACCGACTTGATTTCCGTGGCCGAAGCAGCCGAGAAGATTCCCTTCATCGTCGAAGAGAACTTCGTGGGTGCCCTGTGGGACCCAGTGGGCGGCCACGTCGACCCGTCCGGCGTCACCCACGCGTACGCCACCGCGGCCCGAATGGCTGGCGCCCAGGTCCACCGCAACACGTGGGCCCACGACGTGGTCCAACGCCCGGACGGCCAATGGGATGTCGTCACCGAAAGAGGCACCGTCACCTGCGAGCACTTCGTCAACTGCGGTGGCCTGTGGGCCCGCGAAGTGGGGCGGATGTGCGGGCTCGAACTACCCATCCTGGCCATGGAGCACATGTACCTGCTTACCGAAGAACTGCCGGAGATCAAACCGTGGCTGGACGCCACTGGCGGATACGGCATCGGTGCCATCGACTTCGGAGGCGAGATCTATACCCGGGCCGAAGCCGGTGGCCTGTTGCTGGGCACCTACGAGAAGGCCTGCGTACCGTGGTCGGTGAAGGAGACCTCGTGGGACTTCGGCTCTGAGCTCCTGGCCCCCGACCTGGATCGGATCGCCCCGTCGCTGGCCGTCGGCTTCGAACACTTCCCCATCTACGCGGAGGCCGGAATCCGCCAGGTCATCAACGGCCCGTTCACCTTCGCGTCGGACGGCAACCCGCTGATCGGCCCCATCCGCGGTCAGCGGGGCCACTGGGTGGCCTGTGGGGTGATGGCTGGACTCAGCCAGGGTGGCGGCGTCGGCCTAGCCATGGCCAACTGGATGACCACCGGCGACCCGGGCTTCGACGTGTGGGGAATGGACGTGGCCCGCTATGGCGACTGGACCACTCCGTCGTACACAAAGGCCAAGGTCATGGAGAACTACAGCCGCCGGTTCTCCATCACCTTCCCCAACGAGGAACTGCCCGCGGGCCGCCCGCTGCACGCCTCGCCCATCTACGGCCGCCTGTCAGACCGCAACGCCGTGTGGGGCTCGTCCTACGGGTTGGAGACCGCCCTGTGGTTCCAGCGGCCCGGCGAGGATCCGGTGGAGGACGTGACCTTCCACCGATCCAACGCCTTCGACATGGTGGCCGAGGAGGTCCACGCGGTTCGCACCGGCGTGGGACTGCTGGAGACCACTGGGTTCGCCAAACACGAGTTCACCGGACCGGGCGCTCGGGCCCTGCTCGACCGGGTGCTGGCCAACCGCATCCCGCCACCAGGCCGTATGGCGCTGGCTCCCATGCTCGACCACGGCGGGCGGATCATCGGCGATTTCACGGTGGCATGCACCGCCGACCCGTTCGACGGGACCGAGACCTTCCTGGTGCTGGGCTCCGGGGTCGCCGAGGGGTACCACCAGCGGTGGTTTCTCCAGCAGGTCGCCGAGGCAACCGGCGAGGATCCGGGCACGGAGGGCACCGCCGGCTCCGGCGAGGAACGGGTCGGCTACCGACCGCTGGGCCACGAGATTGCCGGCCTGTCGCTGGCCGGCCCGGCGGCCCGCGACGTGCTGGCCACCGTCCTCGGGGAAAGGGCCGACGACGCCACGGACAAAGCGTTCCGGTTCCGCGACGTACGCCACATGGACCTAGGCATGGTCCCTGCGCTGGTGGGTCGCATCACCTTCACCGGTGACCTGGGCTACGAGATGTGGGTCGCGGCATCGCTCCAACAGCGCCTCTTCGACCTGCTGGCGGAGGCCGGCGCACCCCACGGGCTTCGACCCTTTGGCCTCCGGGCACTCGACTCGATGCGCTTCGACAAGGGCTTCGGCGCCTGGGCAACCGAGTACCGGCCCATCTACACCCCGAGCGAGGCGGGTATGGACACCTTCGTAGCCCTGAAGGCCGCTGACGGCTCCGCCCGGGACTTCATAGGCCGCGACGCCGTAACGGCCGAACGGGCTTCGGGGCCTGAGCGCCGACTGTGCCTGTTCACACTCGACGACGGCGGTGTACCTGCCGGACGTGACGTCGGCACCGACGTGCTGGGGGACGAGCCCATCTGGCACGGTGGAGAAGTGGTGGGCTGGGCCACGTCGGGCGGCTACGCCCACTGGTCGCAGGCATCGTGCGCGCTGGGCTACGTGCCCGCCGCGCTGGCCGATCCGGCCACGCCGGTCAACGGCTTCGAACTCGAGGTGCTCGGGGTGAGACGAGCTGCCACCCGTCGCGATGAGCCGCTGTTCGATCCCACGGGGTCGCGGATGCGAGGCTGACCTGCCCGACGACCAGAAGCGAACAACGAGGGGCGAGAGGATGGATCGAGGAACCATGTCGGGACACGAACCGGTCCGTGACGACCCGGGCGACCCGCTCGTCCTCCGCGCGGCCACCATTGGCCACCGGATGGCCATGGGGCCCGGCGAGCCGGCCCTATCCGAGTGGGCGGCAGCCGGCCTCGACCTGCCCGATGAGACGGCCATGATGAGGTATCGCCTGGACCGGACCGTCAAGCAGCTCGAGGACCGCGACCTCGACGGAATCCTTCTGTTTGACCCCATGAACGTCATGTACGTGACGTACGCCCCGAACATGCAGGTCTGGCTACTCCACAACCAAGCCCGCTACGTCTTCGTGGGCGCCGATGGGACGCTGGTCTTGTTCGACTACCCGAACTGCGAGTTCCTGTCCGCCCACAACCCGTTCGTCACCGAGGTCCGGACTGCGGTCGGCTTCACCTACTTCCTCACTGGCGACCGGATGGAGGCGCAGGCAAAGGGTTTCGCCCAGGAGATAGCCGCCCTGGCGCGGGCACACGGGAGCGGTACACGGCGCATCGCCGTCGACTCATCGACCACGCTGGGCATCAGGTCTCTGCTTGACGAGGGCCTGGAGCTCGTCGAGGGCACACGGGTCATGGAGGAGGCCCGCAAGATCAAGGGCCTCGACGAGTTGAAGGCCATGCGCTGCTCGGTCCAGGGAACGTTCAACTCGTGCCGCCTCATGCACGAGGCCATGCAGCCCGGCATGACCGAGAACCAGGTCTGGGGTGTCCTGTGGGCCGAGATGCTGGCCCGCCACGGTGAATGGATGGAGTGCCGGCTGCTCTCTGCCGGTCCCCGCACCAACCCGTGGTTCCAGGAGTGCAGCAGCTACCAGATCACCAACGGAGACCTGGTGGCCTTTGACACCGACCTGGTCGGCGCCTACGGAATGATGACCGACATCTCCCGCACCTGGGTGTGCGGCGACGCCCCGCCCTCCCTGGAAGCCCGCCACGCCCACGAGCTGGCCGTCGAGCAACTGACCCGAAACATCGAGCTCGTGCGACCCGGCGCCACCTTCCACGAGTTGACCCACCGGGCCTGGTTCCCGCCGGAAGACGAGTACCGCCACTACTCGTGTCTGTTCCACGGGGTCGGACAGTGCGACGAGTACCCGTCCATCGTGTTCCCCAGCGCGTGGGAGGCGTCGGGCTATGACGGAGTACTGGAGCCCGGCATGGTGGTCACCGTGGAGGCCTACGTCGGGGCACGATCCGGCGGCCAGGGCGTAAAGCTGGAGGACCAGGTGCTGGTCACCGAGGACGGGTATGAGAACCTGAGCCCGTGGACTCTCGACCTCGACCGCTTCGAGCCCCTCGGGTGAACGACCTACCCGTCCACCCATGACCAGCGGTACGTCGGAGGAACGGGGCTCCCGGGACGGGGCTGCGGAGTTGACGTCCTTGGTCCGGCGGATCATGCCGTTCTGCGACGTGCTGGGCCTGACGGTGGTCAGCGCCTCGCCAGACCGGGTGGAGGCCAACGTGGAGTGGACCGTGGAGCGCACCACGGTATTCGGCGGCCTGCACGGCGGCTATGTCATGGCCGTGGCCGACTCGACCGGCGCCCTGTGCGCAGCCCAGAACCTGGCCGACGGGGAGGGCACGTCGACCATCGAGTCCAAGACGAACTTCCTACGACCGATCATGGAGGGCGTTGCCACCATCGTGTCGACCCCGGTCCACGTGGGCCGCACAACCATCGTGGTCCAGACCGAAGTGCTACGGGCCGACGGCAAGCGGGCCGCCATCACCACCCAGACCCAGGCCGTGCACCCGGCGGGGGCCTGAGAGCTCGGGTCGATCCTGCTGGGACCCCACGGGAGGCTGCCTCAGCGCCCCTTGAACTCGGGAGAGCGCTTCTCGATCCAGGCCCGGCCTGCCTCTCGAGAGTCCTCGGTCCCGAAGTTCGCCGCTTGCGACGCCGCCTCGGCCTCTAGTGCCTGGGACATCGATGTCTCCACCCCGTGGTTCAGCAGGGCTTTGCTCATTGACAACGCCAACGGCGGGCCGGCGACGATGCGAGCCACCACATCGTCCACGTGGACGTCCAGTTCGTCATCGGGAATGATCCGGTTCACTAGGCCGATCCGGTCCGCCTCCGCAGCGTCGATGACCTCGGCCAGCAGGGCCAGTTCCTTGGCTCGGTGCAGTCCGATTCGGCGGGGTAGTACCCACGAGCCACCGAAGTCGAGGCTGATGCCCCGCCGTGCGAAGATCTCGGAGAACCGAGCGTTGTCCGAGGCGTAGACGAGGTCACAGCCCAGAGCCAGGTTAAGGCCGGCCCCCACGGCGATGCCCCGGACTTTGGCCACCACCGGGTGCTGGCACTCGTGCAGGGCCTGTGCCGACGCCTTGATCATTCTCAGGTTCCGCAGGGCGGGCGTAGCAGTGTCAGCCCCGGTGGCCCGTAGGGACTGGCCTCCCACGTCGGCTCCCGAGCAGAAATTCCCGCCTGCTCCCGTGACGACCACGCAACGAACAGTGTCATCCGTGTTCAGGTCTCGGAAGATCCGCCCGAACTCTGTGAACATCTTCCCGGTCATGGCGTTCATGACCTCCGGCCGATCGATGGTGACGGTGACGACGCCGCCGTCCCGCTCGACGTGCAGGCCGTCGGCCCCGTCGTGCTGTCGCGGCTCCTGGACCCCTGACTGTTCATCGTTCATGGCCGCCGACGCTAGGCCGGGAGTCGTCGGTAGGCCTCGTCCGGCTGTCACCTGTCGACAGGACCGGGGTGGCGGGCCCACCCCTCGGTAGGGTCCGGCCGTGGACCTGAACCTGACGGAGGATCAGGAGACGATTCGAGAGGTCTTCGCCGCCTTCTTCGACGGCGAGACCGGACCTGAACGCGCCCGAGCCGCCGAGCCGGTCGGCATGGACGCCGCCGCCTGGAAGCGCCTGCTGGAGACCGGCGCACCCGGCATGGGCGTGCCCGCGACGGCCGGAGGTGGCAATGCCTCGCTGGCAGACCTCGCAGTGGTGGCCGCAGAGGCCGGGGCCCGCATCGCACCGGTCCCGTTCGTAGACCACGCCGTGACGGCCCGACTCCTTGCCGGCGTCGCCGAGGCCGGTCCGCTCGACGAGGGGATCCTGACCGGCACCACCGTTGTGGGCCTAGGACTGCTTCCAGCGGTCGACGGCGCGGCCCGCACGGTGCCGGCCGGCGCTGCTGCGCACCGGATCGTGGCCCTTGACGGTGACCGCCTCGTGCTCGACGGCCCCGTCGCCGATCCGTCGGTTGGGCACTTGGCCAACCACGGATGCCTCCCACTGGCCCACCGTGACCTGGTCGGCGCGGAGGTTCTAGCTCAAGGGCCTGACGCTGTGGCAGCCCATGCCCGGGCCGTCGACGAGTGGCGCACCCTCACTGCAGCCACACTGGTTGGCATTGCCCGGGCGGCCACCGACCTCGGCGTGGCCTACGTCATGGAGCGAGAGCAGTTCGGCCGCCCGGTTGGCAGCTTCCAGGCCGTCCAGCACCTCCTGGCCGACCTTCCCGGCCTGATCGACGGTGCCCACCTCCTGTCGTCCAAGGCCGCATGGGCCGGCGACAGCAGCGCCGCCGGGGTCATCGACGTCGACGCCAACGTGGTCACCGACTTCCCGGCGCTGGCCGCCATGGCACTGGTGGCAGCGGGTGAGGCGGCCACCATCGCCACCGACCGCAGCCTCCATGTCCACGGCGGCTACGGCTTCAGCGAGGAGTACGACGTCCAGCTGTACTACCGACGGGCCCGGGCGCTGGCCTACGTGCTGGGCGACCCGGCCGCCGAGTGCCGCCGCCTAGCGCGGATGTTTCCCGCTCCCAAAGCCGGGGCCGCCTGATGGACGCGGCGACCGGACCGGGTCGGGGGCAGGGCTAATGGACTTCGATCTGGGCGACCGGGCCGAGGCCTTCCGCGGTGAGGTGCGGAGCTTTCTCGACCAGCACCTCACCGCCGACGTGGTGGAGCGGATGCACGCCACCGGCACGTTCAACGACAAGAACTTCAACGGGGCCATGGCCGACGCAGGCCTACTGGCCGGCGCTGTACCCGGCTACGGCGACCGCGACCCCATCGAGCTCTACGTGCTCTTCAACGAGTTGGAGAAGGCTGGTGCCCCCTACGACGGGCTGGCCGTCACCATGCTGGTGGCCGGCGTGCTCAACTCCGTGGGCTCCGACTTCCACCGCGAGACGGTCCTGCCCCGGCTGCTGTCCGGCCGGTCCAACTGCTGCCTCGGCTACAGCGAGCCCGACCACGGCTCGGACGTGGCCGCCATCACCACCAAGGCAGTCCGCGATGGCGACGAGTGGGTCGTCGACGGCCAGAAGATGTGGACCACCATGGCTCACGAGGCCGAATGGGTGATCCTGCTGACCCGGACCAACTCGGACGTGCCCAAGCACAAGGGACTGACCATGTTCTTGGTTCCAATGGAAACCCCGGGAATCGAAGTCCAGCCAGTGCCGACCATGGCCTCGGAGCGGACCAACGCCACGTTCTACGATGGCGTCCGGGTCGGCGACCAGTGGCGCCTCGGCGAGGTCGACGGCGGCTGGGCCGTCATGAGCGTCGCCTTGGCCTTCGAACGGGGCGTCATGGGTGGCACCAATCCGGCCGTTCCCCTACTGCGCCACGTGCGGGCCTGGGCCGACGAGACCCCGTCGGCCGATGGCGGCACCATGGCCGACGATCCCCTGCTCCAGGAGCGGCTCGCTCGAACAGCCATAGCCAACCAGGTGTCGCAGCTCCTCACCCTGCGGGCAGCGTGGATCGCCGCCACCGGGGGCCTGCCAGGCCCGGAGGGCTCGATGGCCAAGCTCTACTCGACCGAGCGCTACCAACAGGCAGTGGGCTGGTTCCAGCAGATGGCCGGCGCCGCGGGTCTGCTGTCGTTCGGCGTGGAGGGTGCAGCGGCCGATGGCTGGATCGACTACGACGGGCGGCACTCGCCGGTGACCACCATCTACGGCGGGACCACCGAGATCAACCGCAACAATGTCGCCGAGCGGCACCTAGGCCTCCCCCGGGCACGCTGAGCCGAGCCTCCCGGGCGCTCAGGCTCCTGGCCTCCGCAGCCTCCCGGGGGTCGACTCAGTCCAGGAGGCGTTCCCGCAGTTCGGCGATCCGTGCCTCACCGATACCAAAGCCATCCCGGAACATCGCCTCGGCCCCGCCCCAGTGGTCGTCCACGGCGGCTATCTGCGCGGTGACCGCTTCGGCGCTGACCTCCAGGAAGGGCCGCATGAGTTCGACGGCGCCCGGCGTGGCCCATCCGGCCGCCACCAAGCCGGCCACCCGATGTTCCGCCCCCCGGTTGCTCTCCAGATAGTGGGCCACCACGGCGTCCCGTTCCACCCCGAGCAGCAGCAGCAGCGCGGTCCCCACCCAACCGGCCCGGTCCTTGCCGGCCGAGCAGTGCCAGATCAGTGGCCACCGTCCGGGGTCGGCCACCACGGAAAACACCTCGGCGAAGGCGGCCACCCGGCCGGGATCTGTGACCATCATCGCCGCACCCCCCACGGCGATCTCCATCGACCGACCGTCCGACCAGACGGACCGCATCTCGTCCTCGTCGCCCCGCATGATGAGGCCCCGGATGGCGGCGCCCATTCCGGCGTCGTCAGGGATGGGAACGAGCACCTCGAGGACCCCGTCGGGCACCTTGTCCGGTCCGTCAGCAGCAATGTCGTCGTCGGTCCGCAGGTCGACCACGGTCCTCACGGCGAGCGCCTCCAACCGGGCCAGGTCGGTCTCGGTGGCCCTACCCAAGTGCCCGGAACGCCAAAGCAGCCCGCCCGCCGTAGTCCGACCTTCAGTGGTCGACAGCCCCCCGATTCCGCGGAAGTTGGCAATGCCCTCCATTGAGGGAACGGGGCCAGACGATGTCACCGTCTCATGCTCGCACCCATACACCGGCCACCTACGATTCAGGCGTGACTGAGACTCCTGTCGAGAGGCACCCACCGATCTTGCGGGTCGACAATCCCCGACCCGGAGTCCGCCGTCTCACTCTGAACCGGCCGGAGAAGCGCAACGCCCTAGACAACGAGTTGCGGACCGCCCTGTTCGATGCGCTACGGGACGCCGACGTCGATGATGCAGTCCACGTGACCGTGCTGCGGGGAGCCGGGCCGTGCTTCTCGTCGGGCTACGACCTCGATTCGGATCTGTCAGCCGACCGCCCCTCCTATACGCCGGCCGGTGAGGGTTCGTGGCCTCGCCAGGCGACCGAGGGCTGGCTATCGCTGTGGGACCTGGCCAAGCCAGTCATTGCCCAGGTCCACGGCTATGCCATGGCCGGCGGCTCGGAGCTGGCCGCAGCCTGCGACCTCGTCTACCTGGCTGATGACGCCACCATCTCGCATCCGGTCCTCCGAGTGGCCGGGACCCCCGACTTCGCCGTCCACCCGTGGCTGGTCGGCCTCCGCAACGCCATGGAGATGGTCCTGACCGGAGACGCGGTGACCGCCGACGAGGCGGTCCGGGCGGGCTACGCCAACCGGACGTTCCCGGCCGAGGAACTGGACGAGGCGGTACTGGCCGTGGCCGAGCGCATGGCGGGCATCCCCCACGAGTTGCTGCAGCTCAACAAGCGCTGGGTGTACCGGGCGATGGACGCCATGGGCGCCCGTACGGCCATCCGCTCCGCCGTCGACCTCGGGTCGCTGGCCCAGAAGGCACCAGGCGTCCAGCGGAACCTGGCCGATCTCCGGGACAGGATCCGGGGGGCGGCAGCCGGGGACTAGCCCGGTTACGGGAACTGGGACGGACGGGTCGACTCAGGCGCCGTCCAGAGCGCCGCGTCTGGCCATACGGGTCTCGAAGGCCTCGGCCTGAGCAACCAAGGCATCCGGGATAGCCAGAATCCTCTCCTGCAGCTCGGATGCCCGGGCATCCAACCCGTCCAGCGCCTCGACCCTCCAGTGGCGCAGCAACGGACGCACCACCTGCTCGGCATGGATCCGGAGGTTGTAGATCCCGGCCCGGGCGATCGCCACCGCCCGCCGGTTGAAGTTCGGGATCCCGGTGCCCGGCATCTTGAAGTCGGCCAGGACTCGGTGGACGGCGTCCAACACCAGGCCCGGCGCCTCGCGCAGCATGGCGGTAGTGACGCCCCGGTAGAACAGGAAGTGGTGGTTCTCGTCGGCCGCCACCCGGCTCATGATCTCGTGGGCGATCTCGCAGTCGGCCTTCACCCCAGCGTTGCGGTGGCTAATCCTCGTCGCCAGTTCCTGGACCGACGTGTAGGCGAACACCTCGACCGGGCACGGAGAGTCGTACCGCCAGCCCTTGCTCACCGTTGCCACCCGCTCATCCTCCAGGTTGGACGGGTCGCAGTTGCGGGTGGCCAGGAGGTAGTCGCGGATGGCGATGGAGTGTTGGCCCTCCTCCGCGGTCCACAGCCGGGACCACTCCGCCATCGGTGAGCGCTCGGGGAACGAGCCGGAGATCTTGGCGTGGTAGTAGGGCAAGTTGTCCTCGGTCAGCAGGTTCAGCTGCAGGGCGGTGCGGACCTCCGGCGACAGGGTGGCCTGGGACTCGTCCCACGGCTCGTCGTTGAAACTCCGGCCCTTCTCCCAAGGCACCACCTCATGGGCGTACCAATGCTGGCGGCGCTCCCGATGCTCAGCCATGAGCCGGGATATTTCCGGCTCGACGGCGGTCACCAACTCAAACGGCTCGGTGGTGGCGGTCACGGGTCTCCGTTCCAGGAGGAACCGGCAACGGCCTCTGGACTGAGTCCGGCGACGGCAACCGATCGGGGTGAGGGTCTCTGTATGGGGACAGGGTACGACCCCCAGCGCCTCGCCGCAGGGCGGGAGCCGGAGACCGGGCGAATTGGCGCCGGGACGTACGATCGCGTCAGACCGCGACGGACTCCAGATCGTCGTAGGTTTTGTTCCGGCGGAACTCCAGCAGGATCTTCTTCGAGGTCACCGCCAGGATGGCGCCGGCGAACATGGTCAGGAACGCTCCCGCCCCTGTCACCACGTTCAGATCGGACACCCTGGCAAGGCTGGCCACCCAGACGATCCCGATGAGCGCCAACGCTCCACCGGCGGCCGCCACCGCGGCGCTCCACCTCCATCTCCGTTGCTCATCGAGCCCGATCAGGCCAGAGGCGGGCACGGTCAGTGCCGCGCCGAGCACGGACACCGCGAGGGCCAGCTTGCCGAGCCCGGCTCCCTGGTCGGTGTATCCGTCGGTGATGACCTTGGCCTGGCGGCGGAACTTGTTCCGCAGCGACGTGACCTTGCTTGTATTGGTGGCAGCCAGAGCCGGGTTCTCCTTGGCCTCCTCGCGGAGGCGCTCCATCTCATCGACGATCTCCTGTGGGAGCTCCGAGGCGACCCGCTCGTCGAAGGTCCATCCGGAGTAGCCGCCAACTACGACCAGAGCCACGGCCAAAATGCCGGTCCCCATCTTCCCCCAGCCCACGAGCCGTTGCAGCGGTCGGAAGGCCGAGTAGGGAGCGGTCTGCAGGGCCAGAATCGCGCCTACCAGCATCACAGCACTGGCCACGATGGCCACTGTGGGGCCCGAACCGTGCACGTAGCCCTCCACGTCGCGGTGCGGCGAGGCCAGACGGTACACGAGCCCGGCCATGAGCATGCAGCTCGAGACGATGACCATCGCATCGGCACCGAACCACCGGGAACCGGACCGGATGGTGACAGCCATTACGGCTCCGATGACCAGGGCAGCCAGAATCTGCGTGTCGAGGAAGATCGCCGAGTCGCCGCTGCCGATGCTGCCCAGCACCAGCCAGCGGACAGCCACGCCGACCACCAGGGCCACGATGAGCGCCCGGTTCCGGTCCATGACCTGGCCGAGCAGCCGCAGAACCACGGTGGCGGTGGCTAGGGCCACAAGATCCTTGACGTCGAGCAGGCTGGTCACCGGTGCCACGGTCATGCCCACCAAGGCGACGACCAGGCCACCTCCGAGGCCGTTCCAGGTGGCCCGGGTGGCATCGAGGATGGAGGTCCGGCCCAGAAGGCCGACCGCCACGGCAGCCAGCACAGCTACCGCGACCGCGAGGACCTCGCCGTCAACGCCTAACGGCGACTCGAAGTAATGACCGAGAATCCCTGCGGCGAACGCCCAGATCCCGACGGAGCGCCAGTTAAACGGCAAGGACACCCGTGCTAGGCCAAGGACCAGACCAAGGACGGCCGGGATGGTGATGGCCTCGATGGCCACCGCCCAAACGGCCTGCGCCTCGTGGCCCTGCAGATTGGCCAGCGTGGTAAAGCCGTCGAACTGGCCGAGGATCGGAAAGGCATAGACGGCAGCGAAGGCGCCGACGGCCAATGCAGCCAGGCCACCCGGGCCCTTCAAGCGACCGATGCCGCCCGTCCAGAACAAGCAGGAACAGGCGGCCATGACGGCGAAGAAGCCGAGGAACAGGATGACGATGCCCGACCAACTACCGCCCGAGGCCACGTAGCCGTTGAACGACTGGCCGGTCATTTCGATGTCCGCAGCCCGCGAATGGCTCGAGAAGAGGCCGGCATTGCTGCCCCAGGTAATCAGCGTCGACAGGATGGCCACGACGCCACCCAGGCCGACGACGGCCATGCCAAGACGCTCTCGACCGCCAGCCGCCACATCGTGCTCGACGTGCTCGACCTTCAACGCCTTCTGCTCGTCGGTCTCGGCGGCCTCCACCTTCTTGAGGAGCTCCTCGGGGTCACGGCGCTGGGCCATGGCCTCACGGATGCGGGCTAGGAGGTTGCCCTCGCCCCCTTCCTCTGGCTGAGACAGGCGGTCGAGGACCACGGCAACGGTCCACAGGGCAAGACCGGACGAGATGCCGAGGCCCACGTCAAGATTCTGGACAGCCCGGAAGACCAGGAGTCCCAGGCCGGAGGCACCCATGATTGCGGCGATGCCGACCATGGCGATGGCCAGCATCAGCGTCTGGTTCAGGCCGGCCATGATCGACGGCTTGGCCAGCGGCAGCTGCACATCAGTCAGGACCCGGAGTTCGGTGGCGCCGTAGGCCCGGCTCGCCTCCACCACGTCCTCAGGAACGTGCCGAATGCCCAGGTTCACCATGCGCACCAGCGGCGGCAGGGCGTAGATCATCGTCACCATGGTCGCCGGGACGACTCCGATGCTGAAGAAGAACACGAACGGCACCATGTAGACGAAGGTGTGAACTGTCTGCATGGCGTCCAAAACCGGCCTGGTCACGTTCCAGGCCGAGTCGACCCGGGCACAGAACACCCCCAGTGGAATGCCGATCAGGGCACACAACCCGACGGCCACGAGCACCATGCCGATGGTCCGCATGGTCTCCATCCAGTACATGGCGCCCAGAAGGCCGCACATGACGAGGCCTGCGCCGGCCATGATGCCGATCTTCGGCGTCCGGACGAGAGCGCCGAGGACAACGGTGAAGATCACTACCTGATACCACGGCAAGGTCAGAAGGAAGTCGTTGACCATGTTCTCGAGCAGGAATTCGAACGGCCACTTGATGGCGTCGAGGAACCACTGGGCGTTGAGGTCGAGCCAGTCGACCATCTGGTCGAACCAGTAGCCGATTGGCAACTGGAACTGGTCGAGGACCTTCGTCTCGGCCAGGCCGACGCCCTCGGCGCGGCCGGTCCACTCGCCGGTCTCCGCGGCGGCGATCCAGGTCGCAGCGCTCACAGGAACACCTCCCGCTCGAAGCCGTCTACCAACCGCTCCACCCGGCCCATCTCCTCCATGATCTCCTGCGGCTCCAACTCGCCGACGAGGCGACCGGTGTCGTCGCACACGGCAATAGGAAAGCCCCGACCTGCGGCCGCGTAGTTGTCGTTGAACCGCGCCGTCGGTGAGGTGGTGTCGAAGTCGGACCGCAGCACCGACGCCAGATCGGTGGTGCCGTGGGCGAGGGCCGTGGCGGCGTCGGTGACCGCCAGCAGGCCAGTGGGCTTACCGTCGGCATCGCACACGAAGCCCCCGCGACGGTCACCGAGAGCGTCCACGCACTCGGTGAGGGTCTTTGCGGTATCGATGATCACCGGCGTCTTCATGACCTTGTCCACCTCGATGACCCGGCCCTGATCGACGTCCTGCACGAACTCGGCCACGTAGCCGTCGGCTGGCTCGGTGAGGATCTCCTCGGGAGTGCCGATCTGGATGACCTTTCCGTCGCGCAGGATGCACACCCGGTTGCCGATGCGCAGGGCCTCGTTGAGGTCGTGGGTGATGAACAGGATCGTCTTGTGGAGCCGCGACTGAATCGTCATCAACTCGTCCTGCATCTGGCGTCGGATGAGCGGATCGAGGGCGCTGAACGCCTCGTCCATGAGCAGGATGTCCGGGTTGGAGCAAAGCGCCCGGGCCAAGCCGACGCGCTGCTGCATGCCGCCCGACAACTCCCGCGTCGAGTTGAACGCGTAGGCCTCCAGACCGACCATGGCCAGAGCCTCGATGGCCGCCTCGTGGCGTTCCTTCTTCTCGACGCCCTGGACCTTCAGGCCGTAGGCGGTGTTGTCGATGACGTTGCGGTGGGGGAACAACGCGAAGTGCTGGAACACCATCGACAACTTCTCGCGGCGAAAGGACTGCAGGGCCGCCCCGGTCAGGTCCTGGACGTTGATGTCCTCAACTATGACCCGTCCGTGGGTGACGTCGTGGAGCTTGTTGACCGTCCGGATGGCTGTGGACTTGCCCGACCCCGACAGGCCCATGACCACGAATATCTCGCCCTTCTGAACCTCGAAGGAGATGTCGCGCATGCCGACCACGTGGCCGGTCTGGCGCTGGACCTCGTCCTTGCCCACGCCCGAGGAGCAAAGGTCGAAAGCCCGTCCCCGCGGGTTGGGCCCGAAGATCTTGTAGACGTTCTCGAGTGTGATGATCGGTTCGGCGTCCGACATCCATCCCCTCCTGACTGGTCGTCCCCCAACAGGGCCGACTCGTCAAGCGGGACGGGCCCCGTCCGAGCCGGAAACTAGCAGGACCTCCAGACGATGCTGACGGCCCCATACCGGATTCGACTTCTGTCTGTCGCCCCTCCGGCCGAGGAGATCCTTCCGCATTTGGAAGTTCAGTCGATCGTAGGCGTCTGAACGGCGCGCCGGCACCACGGGCGCCGAGGAGCCCGTGCTGGTGGTCGCCTAGTCTCCGCCGTGTGACCGGCGCGACCGAGGACGGTGATATGTCCGCCGATCTGGGAGGCATGATCGGCGCCGCCTACGCCCTGGAGACCCGTGAGCAGACACTGGCCCACTACGAGGCCTGGGCCGACACCTATGATCGGGAGGTCGGCGAGGAGCTCGCGTACGCCCAGCCGGGACGGTGTGCCGCTGCCCTGGCCGCGGTAGCCCGCGCCGGTGGGCGCACTCCTGTCGGCCGCCTCCTCGACGTCGGCTGCGGGACGGGCCTGTCGGGCCTCGCCTTCCGGGATGCCGGCTTCGCCGACCAGGACGGCTGCGACTTCTCGCCACCCATGTTGGAGAGGGCCGCGGCCACCGGCGTCTACGATCGGCTCTTCGAGGCCGATCTGAACGAGGGCCTCGACATCGAAGACGCCGCCTACGACCACGCGGCGGCCGTTGGCCTCTTCTCCTTCGGACAGGTTGGGTCCGACACTTTGCGCGAGATCCTCCGGGTGGTGCGTCCCGGCGGCACGGTGGTCATCGGCCTGAACGACCATTTCTGGGACGAGGGTGGTGTGCCGGCAGAGTTGGAGGCCATCGAGGCCGACGGCTTGGCCACCATGGCGTTCCAGGAGCACGGCGACCACCTGCCCGGTGCCGACATCGGCGGCTGGGTGGTGGTAATGGTCAGGGCTACCAGCTAACCCATCGATCGGGCCAGGCGCCCCGCCTCACGCGTGGGCGTGCTGCCAGCCGAACCGCCCCTTGATGCACAGATGGCCATGGGTCACCGAGTGGTCGGCCGGCGAAGTGACCTTTACGATCCGCTCGTCCTGGACGTGGAGTTCAAGGTTGCAGCCGACTCCACAGAACGAACAGACGGTCGTGGCCACCGACTGCCGAGACTCGTCCCAGGTACCGGCCTCTCGCATGTCGTGCTCGGTCTTGAAGGCCAGCGCCCCGGTCGGACACACCCCGATGCAGTTGCCGCAGTAGACGCAGGCCGAATCGGGCAGCGACACGTCGTGCTCGGTCGAGATGTGGGCGTCGAAGCCCCGTCCGGCGGTGGCAATGGCATAGGTGTGCTGAGCGTCGTCGCCACACGCCTCAACGCACTTGTAGCAAAGGATGCAGCGCTCGTAGTCGCGGACGTAGAGGTCGTCCTGAACCTTCACCGGCTGGGCCTGCGTGGCGATCTCGTCGCGGTCGCCCATCCGCTCGGGCCGGGCGCCATAGTGGTGCATCCAGGCGTGCACCTCCGGGTCAGCCCGATCCATCTCAACTGACGAGGCCAATAGCTCGTAGACCATGCGCCGACTGGTCCGCACTCGCTCGGTGTCAGTGGCGACGACCATGCCCTCCTCGACCCGGCGGGAGCACGACGGGACCAGTACCCGGGAGCCCTCGACCTCGACCACACACACTCGGCACACGTTGACCGGGGTGAGGTTCTCGGCCCAGCACAGCGTGGGTGTGTCGATGCCCTCCCGTTGGCAGGCGTCGAGAATGGTCGATCCCTCCGGGACACGGACCGACTCGCCGTCGAGGGTGATCTCCACCATGGTCGACACGCTGACCGCCGTCTCGTTCATAGGGACCCATCTCTCTGCACGCCACCCGTACCGTGCATCCCGTCGAGGAGACCCAACTCGATGGCGCTACGGATTGCCCCGGACGCCGTCTGACCCAAACCACAGATCGAGGCGTCGCGCATCACCGTGGCTAGGTCGTCGAGCAGATCACGCTCGTCGTCGATGGTGGACTCCTGGCCGAGCCGGACCAGGACCTCCTCCTGGCGGACGGTGCCGACCCGGCACGGCACGCATTGGCCACATGACTCGTCGCGGAAGAACTCGGCGATGCGGCGCACCGTGTCAACCAGGTCGTCGTGCTGGTCGAAGACCATGACGACGCCCGAGCCCAGCGAGGCACCGGCAGCGCGGGTGTCCTCTAGCGTGAGCGGCATGTCGAGGGCCTCGGGCCCGACGAAGGTGCCGGCCGCACCGCCCAACATCACTGCCCGTAGCTCGCTGCCGTCGACGAGGCCTCCGGCCAGGTCCACCAGGTCGCGCAGCGTGACCCCGAACTCCACCTCGTAGGTGCCGGGGCGGTTCACCCGCCCGCTGAGGCAGAACAACTTGGTGCCCGGGGAGCGCTCGGTCCCCTCCGCCGCGTAGGCCTCGCCACCCATCAACACGATGGGCAGCACGTTGACCAGCGTCTCTACGTTGTTGATGGCCGTCGGCTCGCCGAACAGGCCGTGGGTGGTTGGGAAGGGTGGCTTATTGCGGGGTTCGCCGCGCTTGCCCTCCAGCGAGTTGAACAGCGCCGTCTCCTCTCCACAGATATAGGCCCCTGCCCCGCTTCGTAGCGTCAGGTCGAAACGCATCCCGGAACCTGCCACGTCATCACCCAGCAGCCCGGCGGCGTACGCCTCGTCGATGGCGTGGCGCAGGCGGGCGGTGGCCACCGGATACTCGCCCCGTATGTAGAGCCAGCCCTGCTCGGCTCCGATGGCCGTGCCGGCAACCGTCATGGCCTCCACAAGGGAGAACGGATCACCCTCCATGACGACTCGGTCCTTGAAGGTTCCGGGCTCGGACTCGTCCGCGTTGCAGACCAGGTGCCGGGGACGGCCCTCCTGGTCGGCGACGCCCCGCCACTTGACGCCGGTGGGGAACGCTGCGCCGCCGCGACCCGACAGGCCCGAGGCAGTCACCTCGGCGATGACCCGGCCACCACCCATGGCCAGTGAGGTCTCCAGCGCGCGATAGCCGCCGTGGGCCCGATAGTCCTCGAGGCTCGCTGGGTCGACCACGCCGACGCGGGCCAGCAGGCGTAGGCCGTCGGAGCCGGCTTGGGGCAGCGTGACCGAAGGGGTCGAGAGCGCCATGTCGATGGCCACGGCCACCTCCGACGTGGTGACTGGTCCGTCGTCGATTGCGGTCACCGTCAGGTCGGGCTGGCCAGTCCGCTGCACCATCACCGCCGGGCCCCGCTCGCACTGGCCTAGGCACGGGCTGGCCTTCACGTGGTGGCCCTCAGCCCGTAGATCGTCGATCAGGTCCACAGCGCCGAATAGGCGGCAAGCCACGTCGTCGCAGACGTGCACCGTGTCCTGGGTGGTCGGCGGTTCGTGGGTGAACAGGTGGTAGAAGGTGGCCACGCCGTAAGCCTCAGCGGGCGGCACCTCCAGCTCGGCACAAACGTGGTCGAGGCCGCCGGGGCTGATCCATCCCGAGGCCCGCTGCAGGGCGTGGAGCGCCGGGAGCAGAAGGTGGCGTCGTTCGGCGGTCCGGGCCCGGCCGGCATGGACGAGCCGCTCCGACTCGCGAACCACCACCGGCCCGAAGCCGTTCAGGGCCTCGGCCACCGCGGCTTTCTCGGCCCCGGTGGCCTCATCGGTCGCCCCGAGGTAGAGGTCAGGCACGGTCCCCCACCAGGTCCCCGTCGACCAACTTGTCGACCCGGATGGCCGCCGCCTTGAACTCCGCGGTCCCCGACTTGGGGTCGACGGCGTCGCTGGTGATCTGGTTGATGTCGGTGGTCGCCGGGAAGTGGAAGGTGGTGTGGCACAGGCCGACGGCCAGGTACGCCTCCACCTCGATGGTCATCTCGATCGAGCCCCGCCGGGACGAGACGTTGACTCTTTCGCCATCGACAACACCGAGCGCTTCGGCATCAGCCACCGAGATGGACAGGGCTTCCCCGGTTCGGATGGGTGAGTTGAAGTGCTCGGTCTGCACCCCGGTGTTGTAAGAGTCCAGCGCCCGCACGGTGGTGAGCCGTAGCGGGAACTCGTCGGTCAACTCGTCTAGCGGCGGCCGGTCTTCCACGCACGAGAAGGGTGCACGACGCCCGACGATCGGTCGTTCCCAGAGCCGACCGTGGAGGAACGGGCTACCCGGATGGTCCTCGCTGGGGCATGGCCATTGGATACCACCCTCCTCCTCGAGACGCGCCCACGACATCCCACCGTGCATGGGCGACACGGTTCGCAACTCCTCCCAGAGCTGCTCGGGGGTGGGGCTCCCCCAGGCGTCGTCGCCCATCGCCGCGGCCAGGTCGTTGATGATCTCCACCTCCTGACGGGCCTGTCCGGGCGGCGGCACCGCGGCGCGCATCCGCTGGACGCGGCGCTCGCTGTTGGTGGCCGTCCCGTCGGACTCGGCCCAGCCAAGGGCGGCCGGAAAGACCACGTCGGCCATCTCGGCCGTCCGTGTCATGAAGACGTCCTGGACCACCAGAACGTCGAGGCGTTCCAACATGGCCCGGGCGTGCTTGGCGTCCGCCTCGGAATCCACCGGGTTCTCGCCAATGCAGTAGACGGCCTTCAGCTCGTCGCGCTCCATGGCCTCGAACATCTGGGTGAGGTTCCAGCCGTTGCTGGCGGGGATGGTGCAGTCCCAGGCCGCCTCGAACTTGGCCCTCGCCTCACCGTCCTCCACATCCTGGAAGCCGGTCAACTTGTTGGGCAGGGCACCCATGTCGCCACCGCCCTGCACGTTGTTCTGTCCGCGCAGGGGCACCAGGCCCGAGCCCCGCCGGCCCACGTGGCCGGTGAGGAGCGACAGGTTGCACAGCGATTGCACGTTGTCGACGCCGGTGTGGTGCTCCGTGATACCGAGTGTCCAACAGATCTGCGCCTTTCCGGACGTGGCGTAGCTGTGAGCCAGGTCGCGGATGGCATCGGCTGGCACCCCGGTCACCTGGGACGTGTGCTCGAGGGTCCACGGCTCGACAAAGGCCACGAACTCCTCGTAGCCGCTAGTGGCGTGTTCGATGAACTCGTCGTCGGTCAGGTCGGCGACGATGATCTCACGGGCTAGGCCGTGGGCCAGCGCGATGTCGGTGCCGACGTTCAGGCCCAGCCAGTGGTCGGCGAACTTGGCGGTGTCGGTGCGGCGGGGGTCGACGGCCCACATGCGCGCACCGTTGGCCACCCCACGCAAGGCGTGGTGGAAGAAGATGGGGTGCGCATTGCGGGCGTTGGAACCCCACATGATGATGACGTCGGCTTCCTCGATCTCCTCATAGGACGAGGTGCCGCCGCCTGCTCCGAAGACCGTTGCCAGACCGACAACGCTGGGAGCGTGTCAAGTTCGATTGCAGCTGTCGATGTTGTTCGAGCCGATGACCCG
>JAZADN010000020.1:0-17937 GCA_036123585.1 Actinomycetota bacterium
GGCCTCTTCCATCGGGGCCCGATGGTCATCTGGGGCATGGAAATCCATGGGCGGTTCCGCACCGGTAGCCCATCGGTGGGAACCCCGGGCGAACTCGATGGTGCCCCCATCAGACGTGGTGGGGTCCAGGGCAATCCAGCAGGTGGCCATCTCCCGTGGCCGGCACCAAGCCAGGTAGGCGTTGTCGCGGTGGAAGCCCACCGACCGTGCCCCCGGAGGCTTCCAGAGCACGTTGTCCTGGATGATCCGGGCCCCCGGCCAGCCAGCCAGATGGGCCAGTGCCTCGCCCAGAGCCGAGTCCAGCACCACCGAAGCAACCAGCCGGTCGGCCTTCCACGCGTTGCAAAGTTGCCGGGTCAGGGTCGGGTCGCCGGTCCCCTCCTGCCAGTTCACCTCGTCAGGAGCCACGCCGGTCTCGAACCGGCCCCGGAAGAGTCGGTCAAACCGGTCGTGCAGCGCTTCCACCACGTGGTCGTCGACCAGGCGGTCAACCGTGGCGAAGCCATCGACGTCGAAGGCCGCCGCCACCCGGGAAGCAACGGGGTCCGTCACAACCAGGGGCCGGTCCGTCGCCTTAGCCGGTGAGGTGGTCGGCGAGGCGAGCCAGTACGTCAAGGCATGCCTCCAGATCGGCCACCTCCACGAACTCGTCGGGCCGGTGGGCCACCGCGATGTCACCGGGCCCCCACACCACCGACGGGATACCGGCCGCCTGGTAGAGCCCCGCCTCGGTGCCGTATGCGACCACGCCGACATCCGGTTCGCCACCCAGCAATGTCCGCATGAGGTCCAGCGCCGGCGACGACTCGACCCACTCCAGGCCGTCGATCTCGCAGACCACGTCGGTCTCGATCGAGGCATCGGGGAACACTGTGCGCATCTCGGCTAGCAGCTCCGCCTCGACAGCGGCCATCCGTTCCTTCACGAACTCGGCGTCGCTGCCCTGGATGGGACGCATCTCCCATTCGAAGGTGCAGTCCCCGGCCACCGTGCACCGTGCCAAGCCGCCACCGACCACGCCCACGTTGGTGGTGGTCTGCGGCGGTTCGAACCGACTGTCGGCCGGCGCCCGATCGACCAGTGCGGCACCCAGATCGAGCAGTTCCCTGATCCAGCGGGTGGCGTGGTGCACGGCGCTGACCGCCTCGGTGGGCCGAGCACTGTGCCCGTTCATGCCGGTGACGGAGGTCGTGTATTCGTAGCAGCCCTTATGGGCCCCGATGACCTGCAGGCCCGTCGGCTCGCCCACGATGGCCGCCGACGGTCGGGGATGACCGTCTAGCGAGGCAATGAGGATCGGGGCGCCGTGAAAGCCGTCCTCTTCGTCGAAGGTGAGCGCTACATGCACCGGCCGCGTCAGGTCGAGTGCCGCGAAGCGGGGGACGAGGGCCAGCACGCAGGCCACGAACCCCTTCATGTCGGCCGTGCCCCGACCGAAGATCCGATTCCCGACGCGGGTGGCTGAGAAAGGCGGCGTGGCCCAGTCAGCTTCGTCGACGGGGACAACGTCGCTGTGGCCGGCCAGCATGATCCCACCGTCTACCGCCGGACCGATGGTGGCGAACAGGTTGGCCTTCGTGCCGGTCTCGTCGTGGGTCAGGGCGATCTCGGAGCTGCAGGGCCGCAGCATGGCAACCACGTGGTCGATCAGGTCGATGTTGGGAGTCAGCGCCACCGATTCGAAGGCCACTAGGTCATCGAGGATCCCCAACACCTCGTCGATGGCGGGCAGCTCGATCGGCGGTGTGTCGATGGCCACGAGACCCTCAGCCCTTCACGTGCATGGCCCTTGGCACGTCGGCCAGCGGCTCGCCCGGCCCGTCCTCGACCACTACGAAGCTTTCGGTGATCTCCATGCCCCACGTGTCCATCCACAGCCCGGGCATGAAGTGGAAGGTCATGCCGGGTTCGAACACCGACTCGTCGCTGTCCCGCAACGAGATGGTCCGCTCCCCCCAGTCGGGCGGATAGCTGATCCCGATCGGGTAGCCGCAACGGCCCTCCTTGTGGAACCCAGCGTCCTCCATCACTGCATAGAAGCGTCGGGCCATGTCACACGCCCGACTGCCGGCCCGCGCCGAGTCCAGGCCTGCGTCGAGGGCGGCCAGCACGGCGGACTCGGCCCGCCGCATTTCGTCGGGCGGACGACCGAGAAAGGTGGTCCGACACAGCGGCAACTGGTACCGGCGGTGGGCGCCGGCGATCTCGAAGAAGGTGCCCTCACCGCTCTTGAGGGGCTTGTCGTCCCACGTCAGGTGGGGTGCCGAGGCGTCCTCCCCGGTGGGCAGCATGGGCACGAACGCCGGGTAGTCGCCGCCGAACTCCTCGGTGCCCGACACCCCGGTGGCGTAGATCTCGGCCACCAGGTCGCACTTGCGCATCCCCGGCTCGATGACCTCGCGAATCCGGGCGTGCATGCGCTCCACTATCCGGGCGCCGCGGCGCATGTACTCCAGCTCTTGAGGGGACTTGACGCCCCGCTGCCAGTTCACGAGCGCCGTGGCGTCGACAACGTCGGCGTCGGGAAGACCGGAGCACAGGTGCTGGTGGGCGGCGGCCGAGTAGTAGTAGTTGTCGAGCTCCACTCCAACCCGGGCCGAGCCGTGGCCCATCCCGTCGAGCAGGCCGGCCAGTTGGCCGAAGGCGTGCTTTTCCGTCGACATCACGTGGTCGTCGGAGTAGTCGAGGATGCGGGCGTCGTCCATGTAGACGGTGCGCCGCGCGCCGTTGGCGTCCATGCGGCGGCCCCACCACCACGGCTCGCCGTCATGGGTGACGACGACGGCCTGCGGGGTGTAGAAGGACCATCCGTCATAGCCGGTCAGCCACGACATGTTGGACGGGTCGGCGGCCACCAGTACCTCGATGCCGCGTGCCTCCATGGAGCGGCGCACTTTGGCAAGGCGGTCCGCGTACTCGTGGCGGCTGAAAGGCAGTTCGACGTCGGGCATGGGTCCCTTCTTCCTCTCGGTGGCGGCCCTCGGGCGGTGACCCGCGGGAGGCTAGATCAGCCTCGGGTCGCGGTCGGCCCCGCCCCCGGTGGAACGGGTTCAGGCGGCAGGACCAGCACGACCAAGGCCGTCCAGAGCGTGCGGCTAGTCGGAGCGAGGACCAGCGGGGCTAACAGCGAGGTCCCGACAGTGGGTACCAGCACTTCGACCACCGCCGGGTTGGGCCACGCCACGGTGAAAGATGCCAACAGGGCGATGAGGATCGCCCCGGCAGACAACACGGTGTTGACGGCCACCGCACCGATCCAGTGCCCGTGGGTTCGTTCGAAGACCAGGCCACAGGTCACGCAGGCGGGTCGGATCCGGAGCCAGCTACGCCGGTCGGGGCGGTGGAACAGGTCACGGCCCCCGCAGGCTGGACAGGCGGCCAGCAAGCCCCGGGCCAGCACTCTCGTCCACCCGACGTCGCCGCCCGCCGCTCCACCGTCCATCGCTTCGACGGTAGCGAAGGCGACCGGTACGGTGCGCAGCCGTGCCACCCCTGACCGAGGCCCAGGTCGCGCGCTACCACGCCGACGGCTGGCTGGCGCCGATCGACATCCTGTCCGAGGTCGAGGCCGCCGAGGCTCTGGCCGCCCTCGAGGACGCCGAAGCCCGATTCCCCGAGGACCTCCATGCCGGACACCGCAACAACGCCCATCTGGTGCTGCCCTTCCTCTCCGACCTTGCCGTGCACGAGCGGATCCTTGACTGCGTGGCGTCGGTTGTCGACCGGCCCAGAGCGCTGCTCAACTCGGTCCTGTTCATCAAGGAGCCGGGCAGTGCTGGGTACGTCAGCTGGCACCAGGACTCGACCTACATGGGTGTCGACACCGACGACATGGTCACCGCGTGGGTGGCCCTGACCCCAAGTACCACCGAGAACGGCTGCGTTACCATGGTGTCGGGCAGCCACCGTGAGGGCATCCACCCCCACGAGGACCGCTTCGCGCCGGACAACATCCTCACCCGGGGCCAGGAGGTGTCCGGAGTCGACGTCGACGCCGCCGTGGACGTGGAGTTGCGACCCGGGCAGATTTCGCTCCACCACCCGTGGCTGGTCCATGGGTCGCGGCCCAATCGGACCGAAGGCCGGCGGGTCGGGGTGGCCTTCCAGGCTTACGTGGGCGCGGAACTTCGGCCGGAGCGCGGCGAGCACCACGTGATCGCCGTGGGAGACCAGCCGGTGGATCCGGCCTTCAAGGTGGTGCCTCGCCCGGACGCCGTAATGACCAACGAGGGCCGCCGGATCCGGGCTGCAGCCAACACGGCGCTGTCCGACGTGCTGTACCACGGTGCTTCCGTCCGGCGGGACTACTGACGGGATGTCATCCGACGACCTGGGCCACGGCACCGCCCTGATCGACGCCTGATCCGACGGCCGACGGGCCGGTGACCGTCAAAGCAGGCGGGTCCGGACGTCGGCTAGGTAGGCAACACGCAGCCGCCGGGTCCATGGGCCGACACCACCGTCCCCAACCAGCACTCCGTCGATAGCTGCCACCGGCTCGACGTAGCTGGATGCCCCGGTGATGAACGCCTCGTCGGCCGCCATGGCCTCGGCCAGTGTGTAGGTCCGCTCCTCGACGATCAGACCCTCGGCGGCGGCCACCGGCAGCACCGAACTCCGGGTCACCCCCGGCAGGATCTCGGACGACAACGGGCGCACCAGCAGCCGATCGCCGACCACCGGAAAGAAGCTAACTGCGCCACCTTCCGTCACTTCAGCGTCCCTGTCGCCCGGCTCGCCCTTCACCAGCAACGCCTCGTCGTCGCCGGCGTCTGCAGCCGCCTGCTTGGCCAGCACCTGCCCAAGCAGGTTGGTCGTCTTGACGTCGCGACGGGCCCACCGCAGGTCGCGGAAGGTCCGCATCGTCCGAGCCACCATGTCGCCGTCGGCCGCCACCCCGTGCTGCTGCTGAGTAAAGGCGAAGAGGGTGGGGACAAGGTCGCCGTCATGCACGTAGTTGCGCTCGGCCACTCCCCGGGTGACGTGCAGGTAGAGGAAGCCCTCGTCCAGCCCGTCTCGCCTGATCAGTTCGTGGAGGACGCCGACCAGCTCGTCGCGACCCATCGGGCGGGCGATCGACACAGCATCCAGCGACCAGTCGAGCCGGTCGAGGTGCTTCAACCCGTCGACCAGGCGCCCCTCCAGTACCCCGATCCCCTCGTAGACAGCGTCGGCAAATAACAGACCCCTGTCCATGATCGGCACGGTTGCCTCGACCTCGTCGACGAAGGCGCCGTTCAGGTAGACGGTCCGGGTCATACCCTCCATCCTGCCTGACGCTTCGTCGCCAGTTCAGGCCACCGAGCCTCCCCGTCCGAGAGCCGCCCATCGGTCACGACCATGTAGGTGGCGAATCCGGGCACGCAGGTCTCGTCGACCACCGGGCCTCCCACCAACGCCAAGTCGAACCGCTCCACCCGGGACTTGGCCACACCACCCCTGTCACAGGGCCGACCCATCCGATTCCCGCGGAGTGGAGCCCTCCTGCTGGGTGAAGAAAGACGCCACCTTCGGGTACTCGGGCGCGTCGACCTCCAACGACTCGACCCGGACCCGACCCGGGTCGCTACCCCGGACGAACCGCCCCTGATGCACCGTTGGCACCGGGTTCGGGCTGCACGGGTGGGCGTCGCCCGCCGAGTACACGCATATGAACAGCGTTCGCGGGCGCACCGAACGGTTGGACGCCGAGGCGTGGAGGAGGCGGGTGTGCATCAGGCAGACGGAGCCGGCCGACCCGATGCAGCGCACCGCACGACGGGCAGCGTCGTCGGCCACGACGTCGGCCACCGCGCCGGTAAAGGCCCCGTCGTGCCACAGCGTGTGGATCGGACCGCGGTGAGAGCCGGGGGCCACCTCCAGGGGGCCGTTCTCGTCGGTGACCTCGTCGATCATGAGCAGGGCGGTGACCACCGAGTCGTTGGTGTGGGGCGTGTAAGGGAAGTCCTGGTGCCACCGCACCTCGGTGCCCGAACCGGGCTGCTTGCAGTTGACCTTGGTGTGGTGGAGCCTGACGTCAGACCCGATCAGGGCAGCCACCATGTCGACCATCGGGCTGTCCACGGCGACGGCCAGGTGCGCGTCAGAGATCTCGGTCGGGGCCTGGACGCGCCGCAGCGCTGGTCGGTCGGCCGAGTGGCCGGGCTGGACGTCGAAGCGGGGCCGGCCGTCAACGGTCGTCCCCCACGGTCCGTCGTGGTGGCGGCTCTCGGACACCCAGGCGTCCATGTCGGCCCTCAGCGCAGCCAGCTGCCCGGGCGTGACGGCGTCCGGGACGGTGAGGACGCCATCCCGGTGGAAAGCCTCGACCTGCTCCGCGTTCAGTATCGGGTCCTGCACCGATTCCCGCACCGGGTGTGTCAGCACCGGGTCGTCCTCCCCGGAGTGGCCCGCGGAATCACAGATCGCCGGCCACGCCGTAGCTAGGGGCTACTGACGGGTCAATGGCCCGGTCCAGGTAGGGCCGCATCTGCGGCTCGTAGCCGGTCCACAGGCGCCGCAGTGCGGCGACCGGATCGACGTCGTCCCAGTCGCAGCGCAGGTCGACCAGGGCGAACGGCTGCTCGTGGTGGACGACTAGTGCCGCGGAGTGCACCGGGCCCTCCTCCCCGCCGGCGGCCAGTCCGGCCTCAAGGGCGCGGAGCAGGCGCTCAGCCAGGTGCAGGTCGGGGTCGGCCTCGAATCCGGCCACCATGGCCGTCGGCACGTCAACCGTGCTGAGAAGGTTCCCGGCGGCCACGCACTGATCGCCCTCGACCACCGCGTTGGCACCGAGGATGTTGGCCCCGGTGAAGTGCCCAGTCCGGCCGGCCGAGTCGACGGCGGCCAACTGGCGGTATTCGGAGTTGGACCGACCGTCCATGACGTTGGCAACGGCTTGCGGCGCCGTGTCGCCGGCAGCCAGGCGCTCGAATACCCGTTCGGCCAGGGTGGGATCGGTGATGTTCTGGGTGGCAACCGCGCCCACACCGGCACGGGCGTGCGGACAGCGCGAGCCGACACAAATCGACGAGGTGGTGATGGCCACGCCGAACATGTCGGTGCGGGCGCAGTGTCCGGTGATCGAAAAGGTCATGGCAGGGCGTGGTCCTCGGGTCGGTGGCGATCAGGTGTCGGAGGTCAGGCGGGCGGCGAGGTAGCCGGCCAGGTCGTGCAACTCGTGCTCGGTCCAACTCAACGGACCGGCCTCGGCCAGCGGTGAGCGGGTGGCAGCCTGGATTCCCTCCACCACGATGCGGTCCTCCTCGCAGACCTTGGTGAAGAACTCGACCATCTCGGCGATCCACGGCTCCGGTTGGTCAAGCGAGGCGTGGACCTCGGGGGCCAGAGCGATCCCGAACCTGAGTAGGGCCCGCTCGGTCCCGTCAGGCCGCACCGTCAGGTACCAGAGATGATCGGGGGCGAGGATGTACATGTGTGCCGGGAAGATCGTCGGCATGAACGTGGTGCAGCGCCACGACCCCTCGAGCCGGTTGTTGTCGGGGTGCGCACGCCCGTACACGGCGTTCTCGTCCTTCTCGAACAACTGGTATGTGAACCCGTCGTGGCGTCGGTCGGGGAAGACCACCGAGTCCATGGGCATCCACGTGCCGAGCGAGGCACGGTGGAGGACGGGCAGGTGGTAGCCCTCCATGAAGTTCTCGACCAGCAACTTCCAGTTGCTGTCCCAGATGCCGTCCACCCGGTGGACGGGCACGTAGTCGGCCATCCGGTAGCGGTCAACCAACTCCTCCATGGGATCAAGCACGTGGGCGACCGGTGGGGCGTCGTCGTCGAGCGTGCAGTAGATCCAGCCGTGCCAGACCTCGGTCCGGACCTCGGGCAGGCACACGTCGGCCTGGACGAAGTCGTCGGTGCGCTCCATGTGGTTCGTGCCGACCAGGCGGCCCTCGAGGTCGTAGGTCCAGGCGTGGTAAGGGCAGGTGATGCGACGGCCCCCGCCGCCGGCGGTGCCCTCGTCGTCGGCGACCAGGGCCATCATCCGGTGGCGGCACACGTTGGAGAAGGTGCGGACTTCGCCGTCGGCGCCCCGCACGCTGAACACCGGCCGGCCAGCGATCTCCCAGGTGAGGCGGTCGCCGGCTGACGGGATCTCGGCGGCAAGACCGGCACAGACCCAGTCGCGGCCAAACATCCGTTCCTGTTCGAGCGCCAGAATCGACTCTTCGTGGTACATGGCCGGTGCCATGGTCCGGGCCGCCGACAGCGGTCCGTCCGCCGAGGCGCGCAATGCGGCGAGGGCTGCCGCGCCTTCGGGTGTCGGGTCGCAGGTCATGGTCGGCGGGTTCCTGAGGTTCGTCGAATCGAGTCGGCCTGACGCACTCAATCGGGGATGACGGCGGTGGCCTCGATCTCCACCACCCAGTCGGGCCGGGCCAGAGCGGACACGACGAGACCGGTGGAGCAGGGATGCACGCCCTTCAGCCACTTTCCCATCTCGCGGTAGACGTCCTCGCGGTAGCGGATGTCGGTCAGGTAAACGACGATCCGACAGACGTGGGACATCTCGGAGCCGGCCTCCGACAGCAGCATCTCGATGTTCTCCATCGTCTTGCGGGTCTGGAGGGTGGCGTTGCCGACATGGAGCGACTCACGGGTGTCGAGGTCCTGGGAGACCTGGCCCCGCAGGAAAACCATGGTTCCGCGGGCCACCACGCCCTGACTGAGGTCGTTGTCGAGGTTCTGCTCGGGATATGTGTCCTTCGTGTTGAAGGGGCGGATGCGGGTGTGGGCCATGGGGCGGATCCTGTCGATTCGGGAGTTTGGTCCGAGGGGGTCAGCGGCGTTAGATCATGCCGCGCCAGCAGTGGAGTCGGTTTCCGGAACGAGGATGACGTAGGTCTTGCGGACGGGTACGGGCATGTGCCATGTGCCGGTCCAGCCCTTCGGTATGACGAAACCGTCGCCGGGACCGAACTCGTGGGCGGTGCCGTCGGCGGCGGTGAGCACCACGGTGCCCTCGAGGATCTGGCAGAACTCTTCGCACGGCTGCTCGTCGATGCGTTCGGTGCACGGGCTGCACGACCACACACCGGCCACCATCTCGCCGGTGGTGGATGCACCGACGTGGAAGACGTGTTCGTGCTCGACTGCCTCGCCGACCACGGAAGCGGGATCCATCTCGTGGATCCGGGCCAGTGGGTGGCACGACTCGGCGCCCCGGGTCACCGGGACGATGCTCGGAGTGGGCTCACCCACGGCCTCAGCCATGGATCAGGCGCCAGCCGTGGCCTGTGCGGTGGCCCCCGCGCCCTCCTCAAAGGGCGTGGAGCCGCCGCGGCCGCCCTTGGCCGAAAAGCCGTTGCCGAGGGCCAGCTGGGCAAGCCGTTCGACGTACAGGTCATCGCGGAAGTGGAGCGTGAAGGTGCGTGCGTCGCGCATCATCTGGCCCAGCGGGTACCGCTCGTGGCAGGCTCGCGCTCCGACCAGGTCGAAGCCTTGGTAGGGGATGGTCAGCACGGCGTCCTTGGCCAGATGCATGGTGCGCACCGCGTCGGCTTCGCACTCGTCGGGGTCGTCGCCCCGGTCGAGGCGGTCCGCTGTGGCATAGAGGCAGGACCGGGCGGCGAACAGTTGGGCGTCCATCTGGCCGAGGCGGACTCGCACGGCCTCCGAGTCGGCTAGGTCGGGTCGATCGCTGATGTAGTCGACCAGGAAGTCGAAGGCGGCCTGGGCCGAGCCGAGATGGTTGGCGGCGTAGGCACAGCTGAAGGTGCGCTGGTCGTCGATGACCCAACCGCCGGGCGTGCCGACCACATGGCTATCGGGCACGAACACTTCGTCGAATCTCACGCCGCAGGAGATGGTGGATCGCATGCCCAGCATCTGCCAGTCGTCGAGTAGCTCGACGCCGTCCCAGTCGACGTCCACTACGGCGAACACCATGCGCTGTGCGTATGGTTCGTCGCCCTCGACGGCGCACCACACCATCAGGTACTTCGCAGCGGCGGCGACCGAGGCAAAGCCCTTGCGGGCCGTCAGCCGGTAGCCGCCGTCCACCCGGACGAGCTCCGACTCGAGGACCTCGGCGCCGTTCTCGTACAAGTGGGCCTCCGAGCCGAGCGAGGCGCAGAAGGCTCCGTTGGCGATGAGCGGGAGGAAGTGGTCACGCTGGGTGGGAGACGAGTGGAAAGCGATGATTCCGGCCGCGTGGTTGTGGACCTGCAGCAGCTGGGCGGTGTTGGTCTCCCACCGGGCCATCCGCTCCAGCACCCGGTACCAGGGGCTGAACCGACCGGGCAGCCAGTAGCCGGCACCGCCGTACTCGGCGGGCAGCGTCAGGGCGTGCAGGCCGACGGCCTTCGCCTCGGCGAAATTCTCGTGGGGGAACTCGACGGCCTCGTCGAGCTCACGGGCACGGTCACGCCAGCCGGGGCCGAGGACATCAACCCGAGCCAAGACCTCGTCGATCTCCGGCAACTCGGGCCAAGGGACGGTGGTCGAGCTCTCAGTCATGGTGGTCATGGAGCGCCTTTCTGGTGAAGATCAGGTCGGATACGCGTCTCAGGCGCAGAAGCGGTCGATGGCGCGGTGCAGCACTTCGCCGCACCGGACCAATTGGTCGGGGTCGAGAGACTCGTCGGGCCGGTGGGCATCGACGATGTCGCCGGGTCCGACGATGACGGCCGGGACACCGAGGCGGTCATGGAAAAGGCCGGCCTCGGTGCCGAAGGCGACGGGCCCGGGGGCGCCCGTGTCCACGATGCCGGTCAGAGCGGCCACGGCGTCGGTTCCAGGGTCGTGGGCTAGCGCCGGGTACCGGACAAAGGCCTCGGTGGTGGCGTGCCCTCCGACGGCGATCAGACGGTCGTGCGCATCTTCAACGGCGGCCAGAACGGTGGCCAGCAGTTTGTCGGGGTCGACGTCAGAGCCGTGGCGAACCTCGAACTCGAGCGTGCAGGCGGGGGCCAGCACGTTGACAGCAAGGCCGCCGTGGATCGAGCCCACGTTGGCGCTGATGCCCCGCCCGGGGTCGTTGAGGCCGTGGACGAGGGTGGCCAGGATGGCAGCCTCGTGCACTGCGGTGGGCTCGGTTCCCGCCCGGCTGGAGTGGCCGGCTGCGGCAACCAGGTCGACCCGGTGGGCGACCTTGCCAGCGTGGGCGTCGCACAGGCGCATGCCCGTCGGCTCACCGACGACGACCACCTCGGGGAGGCAGGTGCCAGCTGCCGATTGTCCGGTGGCCAAGACGTCGAGCAGGCCGGGAACGCCGGCGCACCCAACCTCCTCGTCGTAACTGAGCGCTAGGTGGACTGGAGCCCGCAACGCCGCGTGGTCAACCTGCTCGACCACGACGAGGGCGGCGGCCAGGAATCCCTTCATGTCAGCGGTGCCACGGCCGACGAGGCGACCGTCGACCTCGGTCAACTCGTAGGGGTCGGTGGCCCACCCGGAGCCGGCGGGGACGACGTCAGTGTGGCCAGACAGGACGATGCCGCCGGGAGCGTCGGGGCCGAACCGGAGGTGCAGGTTGGCCCGCCCCTCGGCGCCGGGGACGACATCGGAGGCCGCTCCGGCCCGCCCGGCCCGATCGGCGTAGCGGTCGATCAAGTCGACGTTGGGTGAGAGGCTCTCGGTGGGATGGGCCACGAGGTCGCCGAGGAGCCCGGCGACCTCGTCGAGCACCGGTGCGGCTGCGGTGGCCATATCGGCCATGCTGCCCACCAGCCATGGATCCGTCAAAGGTTTGTTTCTGATCTATTGGATCAGATATCCAAATGTTCGCTGTTCAGCGGGGGAAACTGAGTGAGGTGCGCGCGAACTCGGTGAAGGCGTCCAGCACCGCCGGCCCTCGGTCGCCGACCCGTCGGGCGAGGCCGAGGCCGAGCGGGGGCACGTCGGTGGCCAACGGGACGTAGGCCACCCGCGACCCGTCCTGGGCCACGTCGAGGGCCGGTACGTGGTTGCCCACCGACCAGCCGAACCCGTTGCCGACCAGCGAGCGGACCAGCGACAGGTCGTTGACCGTCATGGCTGGGCGCATCGGCACACCGGCGGCCAAGAACAGGGATGTGTAGTACTCGCGGCTGGTTGACAGGTCCAGCATCACGAACGGTTCGTTGACCATCTCGGCCAGCCCCAGCGAGTCCGATCCGGCGCGCGGATGGTCGGCCGCCACCACCACGTGGGGTGCCGAATCGGCGAGGCGGACGAAGTCGTGCCCGGTCCCCAACCCGATGTCGTAGGTCAGCGCGGCGTGGAGCGCACCGGACGCCACATGGTCCAGCAGCTCGGCCTGCACCCCGGTGCGGATCTCCACGGCAACACCCGGGTGCAGGTCGCGAAAGCGTCGCACTAGCGACGGCAACACGATCGGTGCAGCCGTCATGAGCGACCCCAGCACCAGACGACCACCCGACCCGTCCGGGGAAGGGACCATCCGGTCCTCCATCTCGTCGGCCCGGGCCAGGAGCTCGCGGGCCTCCACAAGGAGCGCCTCGCCCTCGGGCAGTAGACCCAACCCCCGACCACGGTGGCGGACGAAGAGCGTCGCACCGAGCGCGGACTCCAGTGCCTTGAGCGAGGCCGACAGGGCGGGCTGCGACAGGCCCACCTCGGCAGCCGCCGCGGTGACCGAGCCGTGCTCGGCCAAGGCCACGAAGTGCTCCAACTCCCTCAAAGTCACCCTGCGCACCGCCCCACCATCGCGCCCCGGCGGCGCGACGTCCGGCGCTTCACGCGCCTAGCCTCCGCCCATGGTTTCCTCTCCCGGCCCCGTCGCCGCCGCAACCGTGTCGCAGGCGGGCGACCTGGCCGACGCATTCGCCACCGATGGCGCCGTCCACCTGCCCGGCGCCTTCGCAGACTGGGTCGATGTGCTGCGCGACGGCGTGGCCCGCAATGAAGCCGATCCCAGCGAGTTCTTCGACGACAACGGCACGGCCACCGACGCTGGCCGCTTCTGGGACGACTACTGCAACTGGACCCGCATCTCCGAGTATGAACGGTTCGCCTTCGGTTCAGGCGTCGCCGACGTGGCCGCAGCGCTGTTGCGCTCCGACACCATCCAGTTGTTCCACGAGCACGTGCTCGTCAAGGAACCGGCAGCCCCCCGCCACACACCGTGGCACTGCGACGCCCCCTACTACTTCGTTGACGGACCGCAGACGGTCAGCCTGTGGATCCCCCTCGACCCGGTCCCGCTGGAATCGACGCTGCGTCTCCTCCGCGGGTCTCATCTCTGGGACGAGGCAGTCCACCCGGTCAGCTGGACGACCGGCGGCGGCTTCTACGGCGACGACGAGACCACGCACAGTGCCGGGTTCCAGCCGGCACCAGATCCAGACTCCGAACCGGACCGCTTCGAGATCCTGGAGTGGGCATGCCAGCCGGGTGACGTCGTGGCCTTCCACTACCGCACCGTCCACGGGGCCCGAGGCTCTACCGGCCTCCGTCGTGCCTTCTCCCTAAGGGTCGTCGGCGACGACGCCCGTTACGTGCAGCGTCCGGGCCGGACCTCGCCGCCGTTCGACGGCCACAACATGGTCGAGGGCCAGCGCCTCCGGGAGGACTGGTTCCCCATGCTCCCCCTGAGCCGAGTCGCCGCGGCCTCCTGACCGAACACCGGCCGAACCCACCCCGACGCCAGAGGACCCACCGTGAAGTTCCAGTTGGCGATCAACCTCGAGCGGCTTGACGACTCGCTCGAAATGGACGACGTGGCCCGTCACACCCTCGAGATGGTGCAGATGGCCGAGGAGGGCGACTTCACCATCGCATGGGCCGCCGAACACCACGCCCTGGAGATGACCATCGCCCCCAACCCGCTACAGATCCTGACGTGGTGGGCCAGCCACACCGACCGGATCCGCCTCGGCACGGCGGTGGCGGTCGCCGCCTACTGGCACCCGATCAAGTTGGCCGGCGAGGCGGCCTTCTTGGACCTGGTAAGCGGCGGACGGCTGGAGTTTGGCATCGGGTCGGGCGCCTACCAGCGCGAGTTCGACCGCATGCACCCCGGCCTGAAGCAGTCCGACGCATGGCGGCACATGCAGGAGATGATTCCCGTCCTGAAGAAGCTCTGGGCCGGCGACTACGCCCACGACGGAGAGTTCTGGTCGTTTCCCAGCTCGACGTCGGTGCCGAAGCCCATCCAGAAGCCACACCCGCCGATCTGGGTGGCCGCTCGCTCGCCCATCACCTTCGACTACGCGGTTGCCAACGGATGTCACGTCATGTCGTGGCCCATCGCCCGGTCGTTCGAGGAGGCCGAGCTGTACAAGCAGCAGTTCGACGCCTCGGTGGCCGCCCACCCGGACCGCCCGGTGCCTACCTGGGCAGTGATGCGCCACACCGCCGTGTACGACTCGTCCGACGAGTGGATGGTCCCCGTCGAGGCTGCTCAGCGTCAGCTCAGCCAGTTTGAGAACCTGTTCAAGAATCTGGGCGACGTGTACGAGGGCTTTCCGCGGGCCATTCCCATGGATCAGGTGGCCAACGCGGAGGACTATGAGCCGACCTCGCTCAGCGAGAACCTGATGTTCGGCACCCCGGACGAGGTGGTGGCCAAGCTGAAGCGCTACGAGTCCCTCGGCGTGGACGAGTTCATCTACTACGCCAGCCTCGGCCTGGGGCTCAAGGAGCAGAAGCGGTCCATGCAGTTGTTCTGCGACGAGGTCATTCCCGCCTTCAACTGAACCCTGGGGCACCGACGCCCAGTACCGACCAGCTCAGTCCTCAGCGATCCACGACTCCAGTGATACGCCAAGGCCGTCCACGATGCGGTTGGCATAGGCGTAGTAGGCCACTACCTCGCAGATGTCGAGCACGTCGCGGTCGCTGAACCCGACGGACCGCAGCGCCTCCACGTCGGCTTCGACCATGGCGCCGGGGTCGGCCGTGAGCTTCTCGGCGTAGGCCAGCATGGCCGTTCGCTTCTCGGACAGGCTGGCGGTCCGCCAGTCGGCCTCGATGGCGGCCAGCAGGTCGTCGTCGCTGAGGAGTCGGCGCAGACCGCGCCGGTGGTGGGTCGTTCAGTAGTGACAGTCGTTGTGCCGGCTGACCACCAGAGCGATGAGCTCCCGCTCGACCTTCCGCAGCGTCTTCGTGCCAGCCATAGCCGACCGGTACACGCCGAGGTGGCCAGCCATGCCCGCCGGGTTCAGCGAGTGGATCTGCATGACGTTGTCGACCCGGTCGTGGTCGGCATCGACCACCTGACCGTAGAGGTCGGCCAGCGGTCCCTCCCACTCGTCCTCTCGGATGGTCTCGATCCAGGCCATGGACCAAGACCCTAGGACGCGCTCGCGCCTCCCATCCGCTTCGTCCCATGTACATGGCCCAGTAGGCCGCTCGCTTGACCCCATCCACGGCCCGTGGGACCCTCTCTGTGACGCATTCCCATGGCGGGGGTGGTGGAGGAAAGGAAGCGCCGATGGCCTGGAATCTCTCAGGAACCTTCTATGAGAACTGCTCGTGCACGGCGACATGCCCGTGCACCTGGTCGAACATGGAGTACCCGGCGACCACCGACCGATGCAATGCCGCGCTGGCGTTTAGCATCGAGTCGGGCGACGTGAACGGCACCGACATGGCCGGCTGCGCAATGGCGCTCATCATCGACTCACCTCCACTGATGAGCGACGGCGGCTGGAACGTAGGACTAGTCGTCGACTCCGAGGCTTCCGACGCTCAGGTCGAGGCCCTCGGTGCCGTGGTGAGCGGTGAACTGGGCGGACCGCCCGCGGCTCTCGGCCCCCTGCTGGGGAACTTCCTGGGCATCGAGCGCATGCCCATATCCATCTCCACTGAGAACGGCGAGCACACGGTGTCGATCGGCGACTCTTCGTCCTACACCGGACGTCCCCACGTCAACGGGTCGGGCGACCTGGTCGAACTCCACGCCATCGACACCCACCCGGCCGGTCCCGTACTCGGCTTGGCTCCGGTGTCGACCTCGTCGGTGTCGGCCATGGGCATCTCGTTTGGCGGCGAGAACCTCAGCGGCTTCTCCAACCCCTTCTCTTGGGAGGGCTGAACCCCACGCCGGCTGCGCCGGCGAACTCCTCTCCTGGAGGCAACTCCGGGAGGTCAGCAAAGACCATCCACTTGTTGGGCGCTGCCTGCTGGGTCGTGACCATCGGATGGGCCGTCCAGATGGACATGGGACTTTGGGGCATGCCCGGCACGATGGGCATGTCGTTCGGCTCATTCCTCGTGATGTGGACGCTGATGATGGCCGCGATGATGCTGTCGTCGATGGCGCCGCTGGCGATGCTGTACGGCCGCACCATCACCACCCACCGAGGCTTGCGCCTTACCGCCTTCGGTAGCGGGTACGTGCTGGCCTGGGGCACGACCGGAGTAGCCGCGTTCGTGGTCGCCGACTTGTTCGGCAACGCTGCGGCCGAACGTCCCACACTGGCCCGCTGGGTGGCCGTGGCGTGCTTCGTAGCCGCCGGGCTCTACCAGCTCACGCCATTGAAGGAGAGGTGCCTCGACCACTGCCGCAGCCCACTGGCCCACCTAATGCACTACCTCGGGTTCACGGGGCCTGTGCGAGACGTGCGAGCCGGCGCCCACCACGGGTTGTTCTGTCTCGGCTGCTGCTGGGCACTGATGGTGCTGATGGTGGCCTTCGGGGTGATGAATGTGGCCGCCATGGTCGGCTTGGCCCTGGTCATCGCCGTCGAGAAGCACTGGCGACACGGCAAGCGGTTCGCCCGGGCCGTCGGGGTCGTGGCCGTCATCTGGGCGCTGCTCATCGTCGTCGACCCCGGATTCGCCCCCGGCCTCAACCCCGACGCTGTCATGCACATGGGTGACATGGACATGGGTGACGGCAGCGGGATGTCCATGGACTCGGGCAGCGGCTGACCCGAGGGTGCCCCCCCGGACCCGCGGTCAGGAACTGAACTAGGGCCGCAGATGGACCAGCGCTTCGTGGCGGACGGACGCCACTGGAAAGCCATCGAGCGAGACCTCCACGTCGACCACGACCCGGGTTCCCCTCCTACCCTCCAAGCGATCGACGACCGTCGCCTCCACCAGCACCGGCTCACCGACGGCCACAGCGGCATGGTGAACGATCCGGCTCCGGGTGTGGATCCACGGACCGTCGACGAGGTGGCGCACGAAGACCGCATTGGCGAGCGCCGGCCAAGTGCACGGGTGCACGAGACCCTCTTGGGCGTATAGACCCAGGTCGTCACCCACGCGCCGTGCATAGTCGGCGTGCGCTCCATCCAGCGCCTCGAGGCACGCCGGCAGCACTTCTCCGGCCCGGTCCTCGTAGGAGAACCCTTCTGGCCTTCTCCTGTGAGCGACTAGTCGAGCCCTTAGGTCGCCGTGGACCTCGCCCTTTACCTCGACCGAACCATCGGGACCGGACACCGGCACGCAGTCGAGGCGGTCCCCCGCCTCCACCGGGGCTAGGAGTTCGAGTGTCGACGCCCCTTCGGCCAGCCAGCTGCGCCCCCACGCCGCCACGACAGGTCGGGTCAGGTAGGCGTGCACGGTGGTGCCGGCCACCAACGCGGCGGCGAAGCCGGCGGCGCGAGCTCCGTCATCGGTGTGAATGGGATTGTCGGCGTGCTCCGGAAGGTTCAACGCCTCCACCGACCACTGGCGAAGGGCTCCGACCATGACCGGTGACCCTACGGCAGCGGTATTAGGGAGGCCGAAAGTAGGTTCCTGTCCGAGGGGCTGCGGTCGGAGGTGTGTGCAAGCAAGCCACGGGCAATCCAAGGGTGTCTCCGAGAAGCGGGGCGCAATGGGCCGTAGGGAGGTCTGATCCGGTGTCGAAATCTGGGGCGTTGACCCGCTTGCCGGCAACGGCACCGGTTGAGGACCTACTCGCCGCCTACCACCGGGACGGTGCCGTAGTGGTGGAGGGCATGATCAGCCGATCGACAATCGACACCCTGCGGATCGCAGCCGACCGATTTGCCGAGAAGGTTGAAGCGGGCGTGGCCGACCAGGGCATGGGAGAGCAGGGAG
>JAZADN010000021.1:0-6122 GCA_036123585.1 Actinomycetota bacterium
GAAGGCCAAGCGGGCCCAGTGGAACGTCAGCGATGACCTCGACTGGTCAATCGACGTCGACCCCGAGCGCATGGTCCGCCTCCAGGAGGAGGTGACCGGCATCCCGGCCGGCTTCCCGGCCCGCTCCCTGCTCGACGTCAAGGGCTCCCCGGTGGCCGGATGGGACGACCACAAGTGGGTGGAGTTCGCCGTCCACTCCCAGTGTGCCTCCCTCAGCCAGCTCCTCCATGGTGAACAGGGCGCCCTCCTGTGCACGGCCCGCCTGGTGGAGGCCGTGCCGTGGATCGAGGCCAAGTACTACGGCTCGACCCAGGTGGTCGACGAAGCCCGCCACGTCGAGGCGTTCGCCCGGTACCTGGACGAAAAGATGCCGACCACGTACCCGATCAACCAGAACCTGAAGGCGCTGCTCGACGCCGTGCTCACCGACGAACGGTGGGACCTCGTCTACCTCGGCATGCAGGTGATCATCGAGGGTCTCGCCCTAGCTGCATTCGGGATGATGCTGGGCACCACCCAAGAGCCGCTGTTGAAGAACCTACTGCGCTACGTGATGGCCGACGAGGCCCGCCACGTGGCCTTCGGGATCCTTTCGCTCCGGGAGGTCTACGACGACCTACCGGCCGACGAGTTCCGCCTCCGTCAGGAGTTCGCGTACGAGGCCTGTGAGCAGATGCGTCGCCGCACCCTGAACGCCGAGTTGTGGCCGTCGTTCGGCATCTCCAACGAAGAGATCCAGGCCGCGCTCCCCGACCAGGAGGCTCAGCGTCGCTTCCAGCGGATCCTCTTCTCGAAGATCGTCCCCAACTGCAAGAAGCTCGGCCTGCTCGACCATCGCGACGGGTGGCTTCGTGAGCGCTTCCAGGAGATGAACATCATCGAGTTCGAGGACTGGGAGAACACCGCCGAGGCACTCAACCTGGAGGGACGCGTTCCCGACCAGGACGACCGGGGCTCCTTCGATCCCGAAAACCTCGAGGGCGTCGAGGTCATCGAGGACCTCGAGCACTGAATTCGAATGTCCACCATCGAGACCAGAGATACCTCCACGACCCACTAGCAGGAGCCAGCACGATGACCGCCACCGATCCCCTGCCCGAGACTCTCCCCGACGAGAAGATCTCCGACGCCGAATTCGACTTCCGGGCCTATGCGAACGACCCGGACCGGATCACCGACTTCTCGCGTTCCAACGACGACATGAACTCGCTGATCAGCACCGTCGAGGACAACGCTGACGCCATTTTCACCTGGCGCTACGACAAGGGGGAGCGGGCCAGCCTCGACAAGCTCTACGAGAAGGCAAAGACGTCGCAGTGGAACGGTCAGACCGACCTTGACTGGTCGATCGAGGTAGACCCCTTCGCCGTCCTGGCTCCGGCCAACCCCGAGGAGGTCGCCTACTTCGCCGACAACCCCGAGTCGCCGCTCCACAGGCTGAACGAAGACGAGTGGGCTGAGGTCGGCGTCGAGTCCATGAACTGGAGCCTCTGCCAGTTCATGCATGGCGAACAGGGTGCCCTGCTGTGCACTGCCAAGATCGTGGAGACCGTCCCGTGGATTGACGCCAAGTACTACGCGGCTACCCAGGTGGTCGACGAGGCCCGACACGTCGAGGTGTTCGCTCAGTACCTCGACCAGAAGTTGGACGGAATCAAGTACCCGGTCAACACCCACCTCGGCACGTTGCTCGATGACATCCTCGAAGACAGCCGCTGGGACATGACCTACCTCGGCATGCAGATCATGGTCGAGGGTTTGGCGCTCGCCGCCTTCGGCTTCATGCACCAGACCACCGAGGAACCACTGCTCAAGAAGCTCCTGCGCTACGTCATGTCCGACGAGGCACGGCACGTGGCCTTCGGGGTGCTCAGCCTCCAGGAGGTGTACCAGGAACTCACCGTGGCTGAGCTTCGTGACCGGCAGGAGTTCGCCTTCGAGGCTGCACTGCGGATGCGGGACCGGTTCATGCGCCAGGAGGTGTGGGAGCGCATGGGGGTTCCAGTCAAGGACATGGTCAGGTTCACGCTCGAGATGCCCGACGAACTCCGGCTCTTCCAGAAGTTGCTGTTCTCGAAGATCGTGCCCAACTGCAAGAAGTTGGGCCTGCTCGACGCCGGCGACGGCTGGCTACGCGACCGGTTCACCGACATTGGCGTGATCGAGTTCGAGAACTGGGTGGACACCGGCGAGGAGTACGCGGACCTCGACGAGGTGGCCAAGGACCGGGAGATGGCCGAGGGCTGAGAGGTAGAGCCAGGGAATCAGTCGGAGGGCTGGTCCGCGACCCCTGCGACCCCGGTCACCAGATGGTGCCGGATCACCTCGTCGATAACGAAGCGCAGGAACTTCTCGCTAAACACCGGATCGAGGCCTGCCGACTCGGCCAGATCGCGCATCCGCTGCACCTGGATCGCTTCTCGGCCCGGATCGGCGGGCGGCATCCCGACGGCTGCCTTGTGGGTGCCGACCCGGCGTGTGACCTTGAAGCGCTCGGCAAGCAGGTGGATGATCGCTGCGTCGATGTTGTCGATGCTCGAGCGGTACTCGTCCAGCACGGGATCATGTTCCACGGGCCGGAGCGTAGGCGGTCCCGACACCGGATTCGGCGCCGAATGGCGTGCACCCGAGAACTAGTGTCATCCGCCGAGTCGACTAGGAGATCATTTCCATGCAGGTCCCACTGACCATCGCTGACCACCTCCGCCGAGCCGAACTTGTCTACGGCGACCGGATCGCCTTCGTCGACGAGCCAGACCAGGTGGCCCAGCCGATGCCCGACCTCACCTACCGGCGAGTGGCGGAGCTGTCGCGGGCCATGGCCGCCGGCCTCGACACCATGGAAGTCGACCATGGGGCCAGGGTGGCCATGGTCAGCCACAACGCGGCTCGCCTGCTGGTCTTCCTGTTCGGGACCAGCGCCTTCGGGCGGGTCGGCGTGCCAATCAACTTCCGCCTCAACGCCGACGAGGTTCAGTACATCGTCGACCACTCGGGTGCCGACGTGCTCATCATGGACCCCGAACTGGAAGCCGAACTGGGCGATGTGAAGGTCGGGACACGCCTTCTGGCCGGCGAGGAGTCGGATTCGCTATTCCTAGAAGGAGTCGAACCCCGACCGTGGATCCCCGACGAGGACGCCACGGCCACCATCAACTACACGAGCGGCACCACGGCCCGACCCAAGGGCGTCGAGATGACGCACCGCAACCTGTGGCTGAACGCCGCAGTGTTCGGCTGGCAGACCGGCGTGAACGACCGGGACGTCTACCTGCACACCCTGCCCATGTTCCACTGCAACGGCTGGGGCATGCCGTACGCCGTGACCGGCATGGGTGGGAAGCACATCGTGCTGCGAAAGGTCGAGGGCGCCGAGATCCTGCGCCGCATCGAAGAACATGGTGTGACCTTGCTGTGCGGAGCCCCGGCCGTCATCGCCTCGATTCTGGAGGCAGCAGCCGACTGGGATGGCGAGATCCCGGGCACGGGCACCATGCGGATCGTGGTGGCCGGCGCCCCGCCCCCGACTAGGACCATCGAGCGAGTTGAGACCGAACTGGGCTGGGAGTTCATCCAGATATACGGCCTCACCGAGACCGCTCCCCTTCTGACCATGAACCGGACTCGGGCCGAATGGGACGACGACAGTCCGGCCGAGCGGGCCGCCCGCCTGTCGCGGGCCGGTGCCCCGGCCCTGGGGGTGACCCTGACCACGTCGCCAGAAGGAGAACTGCTGGCCCGTAGCAACCACGTGCTGAAGAGCTACTGGGAACAACCAGAGGCGTCGGCCGAGGCGCGGGCCGACGACTGGTTCCACCCCGGCGATGGGTCGACCATTGACGACGAGAACTACGCCACCATCACCGATCGGAAGAAGGACGTGATCATCTCCGGCGGTGAGAACGTGTCGTCCATCGAGGTCGAGGACACTCTGTTCTCGCACCCGGCGGTGGCCGAGGTGGCCGTGATCGGTGTACCCGACGAGAAGTGGGGTGAGACGATCAAGGCCCTTGTGGTCTTGGCACCCGACGCCCCCGCTGATCTGAACGACCGACTCCTGATCGACCACTGTCGGGAGCGCCTGGCCCACTTCAAGTGTCCGACCACGGTCGAGTTCCGCGATGAGCTGGCCCGGACGGCCACCGGCAAGCTGCAGAAGTTCAAGCTCCGTGCCCCGTACTGGGAGGGCATGGAGAAACAGGTGAATTGAGCAACGGGAGAACTGGGGAGCAGGTGGATCCGGACCCGGGCTTTCAGACTGCCGGCGCGGTTCCGGCACGCCGGCTTGCCGTGGTGGCTTGCATGGACGCCCGATTCGACCCGTCCCGGGTTCTCGGCCTTGAAGTCGGCGAGGCCCACGTGGTCCGCAACGCCGGCGGCATCGTCACCGACGACGTGGTCCGATCGCTGTGCCTGTCCCAACGCCTGCTGGGCACCAAGGAGGTAGTGCTGTTGCACCACACCCTCTGCGGGCTCGAGGGACTCGACGAGGACGCATTCCTCGCCGACGTGGAGAACGACGCCGGCGCGACACCAGCCTGGACCGTGGGGTCTTTCGCCGAACCCACCGGCAGCGTCCGGGAGTCCATCCGCCGACTCCGGGAGTGCCCGTTCTTGCCCCATCGGGACCGGATAATGGGTTACGTGTACTCGGTCGAGACCGGGACCCTGGAAGAAGTCGGGGCCGGCACCTAACCAGTTGCCCGACCCACGGCTATTGCACCGAGTAAGCGGCTATTGCACCGAGCACACGCTTTCAAGTTGCTGATGTGACCACCGACACCTAGCCTCAAGTTCCGCCGACCACCGAGGGTCGGCCCGGGGTCGGTGGGATCCACCCTCCGGGAATACAACGAACCGGAGGGGGTTCACTTTATGAAGAGCAAGCTCTTCAAGTTTCTCGCGCTGTCTCTGAGCATCGGCCTCGTCGCCGCTGCATGTGGCAGCGATAGCGAAGAGGCCGCACCGGCCACCACGGCTGCACCGGCCACCACGACCGCTCAGGTCGAGGTCGTCGCGGATGGCAGCCTGCTGGACACGGTCAAGGCCCGTGGCACGCTGAACTGTGGTGTCAGCGGCTCGGCCGTTGCGTTCTCAGAGACCCAGGCCGATGGCTCGGTCACCGGCATCGACGCCGACTTCTGTCGTGCGGTCGCTGCCGCGGTGATCGGCGATGCCGGTGCCGTGAACTTCGTGGCCTTGACCGCCTCGGAGCGCTTCACGGCCGTGCAGACCGGTGACGTCGACGTCCTCATGCGGAACACCACCTGGACCCAGAGCCGCGACAGCTCGGTGGGTATGGACTTCGGTCCGACCACCTACTACGACGGCCAGCAGTTGATGGCCCGAGTGAGTGACGGCTTCTCAGGTTCCAGCACTGTCGCCGACATCGACGGCGCCGTGGTGTGCACCAACGTGGGTACGACCACCGAGAAGAACATCGCCGAGGCCGCTCTGCTATCTGGCGCCGACATCACGCTGCTCGGCTTCGAGACCAGCGATGAGGTCTACGAGACGTTCATCGCCGGTGGCTGTGACATCACCACCACCGACGGTTCGGCGCTCGTTGGACGCAAGGTCAAGCAGCAGCCCGCCGATCAGGAGTGGGTGATCTTCCCGTCCACGCCGATCTCCAAGGAGCCGCTCGGCCCGACCTACGGCCAGAACGACTCCGCGTGGGCCGATGCGGTCAACTGGACCGTGTACGCCATGATCATCATGGACGAGTACGGCATCACGTCGGCCAATGTCGACGCCGAGTGTGCCTCGGCCGAGGCCGAGGTCGGACGCCTCTGTGGCGGTGAGGGCGAGTTGCAGACCGGAATGGGCCTGTCCGCCGACGCCTTCCACCAGGTGATCAGGCAGGTCGGTAGCTACGGCGAGGTCTACGACCGCAACCTGAACCCGGTTGGCCTGTACCGCGAGGGCAGCGCCAACGCCGGATGGCTCGACGGGGGCCTGATCTACGCCCCGCCGGCCCGCTAGACAGACCAGACTGGCACTCTTGAAGGTCCCGGGGTGCGCCAGCAACAGCGCTAGGGCCCCCGGACCCGTCGCGTCGCCCGGCCCGGAGCCCGGGTACTCTCGGCCGCGGGGCGCCCCCGCGGGGGGGGCGTCCCGGC
>JAZADN010000022.1:0-10412 GCA_036123585.1 Actinomycetota bacterium
CGCAGTTCTTCGAGTTCGCGCTCCATCTCCGCCGCATCGGGCATAGCCGAGGTGAACCCGCTCCCCTCCTCCACGTCCTCGTCAGGTGTCCGCTCCTCCACACGACTGACCCTAGTCCCGGGCATTCGGACACCCTGAGCCGCAGTGATGGGTGTGCACTCCTGAGCGCGCGTGACGAATCTCAGGATGCATTGGGAGTCACGGCGGGCTAGGTACACTCGTCTGCGTCCAGTAGATGGCCCTGGTGCCCGATAGGTGGACTAGGCCGGGAGAGCCGGCCCCGCTCAGCAACCGGCAGGGACGAACCGTCCCTACAGAGAGGAAAGCCCCCTGACGATGAAGGTCTGGATCGACCAGGATCTCTGCACCGGCGACGGCCTCTGCGAGGAAATAGCCCCTGACGTATTCGCCCTACTCGACGACGGTCTCGCCTACGTAAAGGACGGCGACAAGATCCTTAGCGACCCTGCCGGCGCCGAGGCCGTGGCCCCCGTGCCCGCCGGTCAGGAGGAGGCCACCATCGAGTCGGCCGAAGAGTGCCCAGGGGAGTGCATCTACATCGAGGTCGACTGAACCGGCACCGAGCAGAACACCCCAGTCTGACGGCCAATTTGCTGGTCCGCCCTTCGTTTTCGGACACAACGTCCACCTGCGTCCGGCCCTGAGATCTGCGGACTAGCCGTCCCGACAGGGACCGGATCCCTCTGCCACTATGCCCACCCGCCCTAGGAGCGCTGCCAACTCACCGGTCTGCACGGCATAGGCCACGGGCCGCCCACCCCTAGACCGCGAAAAGGCCACGCCGACCGCCAGTCCCTGGACGTCCACCACCGCCCCTCCGGAATACCCAACATCGACGGATGCAGCCAGGACCAGGGCATCTCGTCCACCGGCTGGCTCGCCGTAAATGTCTCTACCGGTGGCTCGAATCCGCCGCTCGATACCTACCGGGATGGCCCTCGCCGTCTCCCCGTCGTGGACCAGGAGAGCTCCGACGGTTCCATCCACCGGCTGACCAAAATCCAAGGGCGGCGGAAGGGTGTCACCATCGACCGGCTTGAGAAGGGCAAGGTCGGCCACCTGGTCGAAGGCGACCACCCGGCTAACAACCTCCGCGCGGTCGTCCGGGCTCGAACCGAGGACGATCGTGGGCAACCGGATACCGGAAACCACGTGCGCGCCGGTAGCTACCAATCCCCCCTCGACCACGAACCCTGAGCCCTCCTGGGCCGTCCGACAGTCAAGTCCCCGGACGTGCACCGTCGAGGCTAAGAGTCGCTCCACGAGGTCGGCGGCGAGACCGTGGTCAGAAGGTGGCGGGCCAACGTCGGTCGGATCGGCCACCGAAACCTTTGCGGAGGAAGTCACATCGCTCGCCGGATACAGCCCGGCACCACACGCGGGTAGGACGGCGAATCCCAGCACTGCGCCCACCAGGGTCCGCTGGAGGACCATGGGCTGCGCAACCCGCCTCACAATTCGAGGAAGCGGGCGTGGGTCAGGAAGGCCGTATGGGCGACCATCCGGTGGTCGGGCCGCACCGCATCGCCGTCCACGTGCCATGACCGGTTCAACACCTCGATGGTCTCGGCGAACCGAAAGCCGTGCTCGTCGAGTGCCGAACGGAACCGGGTGGCCTGCACGATGCTCGGCGTGTAGGCCACGATGATCCCGCCGCCTCGCAGTGAGGCCGCCGCGTGGGGCACCACCGCCCAAGGCTCAGGGAGGTCAAGGACCACCCGGTCGTAGTCGTCGCCCTCGATCCCTTCGTAGGCGTTCCGCATCCGCACGTCGTATCTGGCCAGGGCCTCGACACCCAGCATGGTCTCCACGTTGGCCACTGCTCTAGCGGCGAAGTCGTCGCGGATCTCGTGGCCGACCACTTCGGCTCCCGCCCGGAGCAGGGTCATTGACAGCGCGCCGGAACCCACCCCCGACTCGAGGATCCGGACGCCGGGGAAGACGTCTGCCAGCATCAACAGTGGCCCTAGGTCCTTCGGGTAAATGACCTGAGCTCCCCTGGGCATCTTGAGGACGTATTCGGCCAACGTGGGTCGAAAGGCGGTGAAGAGGCTCCCACGACTGGACCGGAGGATCACACCCTCAGCCCCGCCGAGGATGTCGTCGTGGGCGATCACGCCGGCGTGGGAGTGGAACTCGCTGCCCGCCTGGAGCGCCACGAGATAACGGCGCTGCTTACGATCCACCAGAAGAGCCTGTTCGCCCTCGACGAACGGGTGGCCCATTAGGACCAGCCCTTCCGGGTCGGCCCGAGAGTGACTGGTGCAGGACCGGTCGACTCAGGAAGGTGACCACCTGCCCGTTCCAAGAGGTTGCAGAAGGCACAAACTTCCCCGCCTGAGGGGGCGCCGCACCTAGCACAGGTACCCGGTGGCCCCAGTTCGGACTCTGCATCTCCAGCAAACCGGTGCGCGGCCCGGGCCAGGAAGCCAAAGTAGAAGTCGTGCTTGCTGCCCGGGGATCGGTCCTCAATGGCGTTCAAGGCCTCCTTGTAGCCGATATGCCGGTTACCGGCCGCCATTGGGCACTCCTCCACCATGTAGTCGATGTCGCGAAGGACACACCAGGCGGCTGTCTCGCGCTCGCCGAGGCGAATCAACGGCTTCACCTTCCGAGGGAAGCCATTGCCTTCGCTCAACACAGGCCGCTGCCGGGCCAGATACTCCCCCTGCCACCGCAGCACGTTGCCGAACAGCACGGCGGCCTCGTCATCGAGGTTGTGGCCTGTGGCCACCGCGTCGTAACCCCCCCGGCGTGCCGCCTCGTCGAACAGGTGCCGCTTGGAGAGCCCGCAGGCGCTGCAGGGCACCCGGCGGGCCGCACGCGCTCCCTCGGGCACGCCGAATCCGTACTCGCCGGGAAGGTCGATCACCTCGAGACTCAGTCCTCTTGCATCCGCGAAACGGCGGGCCAATTCGCCGGATCGGTCGCTGTAGCCGTCGATGTCGAGCCCCAGGTACAAACCGTCGGCCTCGTAGCCGAGTTCGAGCAGGATGTCCCAGACGGCCAGCGAATCCTTCCCGCCAGACACAGCCACCAGCACCCGGTCACCCGGTTGCAGCATCGAGTGTTTCTCAATGGCCTTCGTCACCTGGTCGCGACACAGGCGCAGGAAGTGTTCTGAACAGAAGTTTGCGTTGTGACGGCGGACGTCGATAATTGCCGGCCCCCGGCAAACCCGGCACTTCACTGGGCGCCGCCAGAGATCACCGACCGAACCTCCACGTGGGCGTCGTCGGACAGCATGGCGTCTCCGGGCACAAGGGTTCCATCGCTGATCACAAGTACCGACTCGCGACTGACCTCCAGGCGGTTCAGGAGAGCGACCACCGACATCGGACCGGCGAACTCAACGATTCGGGTCGGGTTCCTCAACTCCACCTGCATCACTCACCGCCCCTGGATCGTCCGCCACCCACATCGATCCCGGCGGGGTTCGCGAGATGTCGAACCATCAGCGACTCACCGGGCCGGATTTCCTCGCGCAGTACGGCAGGCCGGCCCGCCGCGAGGAACCGGAGAAGGCGGACGAGACCTACCACTACGAGCGCCAAGCGCCATCCCGGATGGCCACCCAAAAGCCCACGGCGAAGCGCTCGGACAGTCAGCCCGGATACCAGTCCGGAGGAACGTCCCAAGACGAGGCCGATCATCAGACTCGGCGGACTTCGACGACCGTAGAGAGCCTTCGCCCGGCACGACGACCCGCCATGTAGACGGCAGCCGCCACGACCACCCCCAAGGTGATACCGACCACAACGAGGCGTGGTCTAGCTGCGGCCACCACCCCGTCAGGGTCACCAACGGTGGCTCGAAGCTTCTCCTCCAGGTCTTCCCTGGTGATCCCGCGGGCGTTCACCCAGCCTCCTTCCCGCCGCCGCGTGGTCCACCAGCCACCGATGATCCCGACTCCCGGCCTATCCGGGAGGCAGCGAAACCGGCGGTGCCAGCCAGCAGGGCAGAGGCGGCTAGGTACGGAACCCACGTCCAGTTCCCGTCGAGGGCCTCCCACTCCTGGAGAAGGCGCAAGGCTCCTACGGCGAGCAGCAGACAACCACCGGCAACAAGGACGGCCCCGGCCAGTCCGAAGCCCACGAAACGCCACAGGGCCCGGAGAGGATCGAGAGTCTCCTGGCGGACGTACCGCTTGAGCAACTCCGGCAGGTCACCGGTGGGACGGTCGGGAGCCATCGACGTCCTAGGCTACCGGCGGTCGTCCACAGCTCGCCCGGCTGTTCAACGCCCGGACGAACGCCTCAGCCCCCGGCCAAGCGTAAGTCGACCATCTCCTGGGCCTCGTCCAGGAGATGACCCAACTCAGCCCCCCGACTAGCAGCGTCTCTGATCTCCAGGAGTCGTTGTCGGTCATGAACCCCCACTGGCGCTAGGCCCGCCAGTTGGAAGGTGGCCAGCGACGGATCGTCGGCCAGGTCCCCGTCGCCCACCGGGTCGTTGGTCGGAAGCCGGTCCCCCAATTCCCGGTGGCCGGCCAGAAGGCGCCCAAGTCGACCGCGCAGGTCGTCGACCATGCCGCCGAGCGGACCGGCATCCCGCTCGTCGGGCCAGGTCCGCACATCGGCCACCGGGTAAGGGTCGTCGGGCAGCCAGGCTTCGACGCGGATGCGTTGGAGGCCCACCGCGACCGCCATCCACATCCCGTCGGGCTGCTCTCTTGCCTCAAGCAGTCGGGCCCTGGTCCCGACGTCGTAGCGCTCGTCGCCACCGCCGACCTCGTTCCCCCGCTGGATCAAGACCACTCCGAACTCCCGATCACCTGCAAGCAGGTCCTCGACCATCCGCAGGTATCGGTCCTCGAAGAGGTGGAGTGGAAGGAGTGAGCCGGGTAGCAGGACCGTGCCCAACGGGAACATCGGTAGGCGTCGAACCTCGCCCGCCGGGTTCGACTGCACGGTCACCCACCTGAGGTAGTCGCGCCCAACGGGTCGATGGCCGGGCGGGGGCCCAGAACCTCAGCAGGTGGCCCATCCGGGTACGACAGCATCGAGAGCACCACTTCCTCATGGAGGTCGCGTATCCCCGTCGGCAGTTCACCGTTACTGACGAGGGCGAAGGCCAAGCGCCGGCCACCGGTCGTATCCGCTACGCCGGCCAGGCTGACCACATTGTTCAGCGTCCCTGTCTTGGCCCTTACCCGACCTTCCCCTGCGGTGCCCACAAAGCGTTTCTCCATAGTTCCCCGGGACCCGGCTACCGGCAAGGCGTCCACGAGAGTGCTGCCATGGACGCGGTCGTTCAGCAGGCTGGCCAGCAAGCGGCAGGTCACCCGGTTGTCATCGTCGAGGCCCGAACCGTCCTGGGGCACCACGCCACCCATTGGGTGACCTGCCTCAGCGAGCACCTCCTCAAGTACACGCAGACCCCTGACGGTCGTCCCTTCCTCGCCACCAACCGCCCCAAGTTCCTTGATTAGCAGTTCGGCTGTGGTGTTGTCGCTCTCCACCAGCATCTGTTCGATGATTGCTGACATGGGCGCCGATGGAACCTCGACCAGCGTGATAGCCGGCGAAGCTATTGGCACTGTCCCGGAATCGGCCCTTCGACGGATCACGATCCCCTGCTCCTCGAGGAGGTCATCGAAGATACGGGCCGCCTGCTCCGCCGGATCGTCTGCGGGAACGGCCAGCGAGGACGCAGTATTCACCGGATGCCAGTCGACGAAGCCATCGTCGACCGACAGTGCACTAAGTGGCCCGGACTGGATCTGGTAACCGGGCTTGAAACGCTTGTGCCACGTCCCTAGATAGCGGATCGGGTCATAGCGAGATTCGTCGCCGACTACGGCGCCCTCCACCACCCGCACTCCGGCGTCGGCCACTGCCTTGGCCAGAACTGACAGGTCGGTATAGGGCTCGGGATCGCCGAAGCGCGCCGCGTACTCGGTGGTCATCAACAGCGGATCCCCGCCGCCCACCAGCCAGAGGTCCCCGTCCAAGACTCCGTCCACTGGGGTCCGGTCCGCCAGGACTCGGGTGACCAATGAGGCGTCGGGCCCCAGTCTCCGCAGCACTGCCAGGCCAGTCAGCAGCTTCTGGGCACTGGCCGGAACCATCGGGGCCTCGGCGTCCACAGCCACCAGATCACGTCCATGCTCGGCCACCGACAGGCAGGTGCCTGCTGGAAAGTCCGCCATCGACTCGGAGACGGCCTCACGGAGGCGCCGGTCGGCGGTCGGGGCTTGCAGGAACTCCGGAAGTCGGCGGATCGAGAACAGCGGTGTGTCAGCCCGCAGCGGTTCGGCGCCCGGGCGGAGGTCCCAGGCAGCACTGGCCCGATCGGTTCGCTGGGCCTGGAGCCCAGCCAGAAGGGCCACGGTCAACAGGAACAAGGGGAGCAGAAGGCGCCGTCGCACGGGGTGTCATCGTAGGGGCCGCTACGACGTCTGAACGGATGCCGAGGGGCGTCGGCAGTCGCTCGACGATCCCCTAGGTTGCCGTCCATGCAGATTCTGGCAGCGCTCTTCTTCGACGGGATTGATCTCAAGTCGGCTCCGGGAGGCGCCACCCACATCGACCTCACGGGGATCCAGTTCAGCGCAGTCGCCCCCACCCAGCCACCGGTGACCTGGGCCCCGCACCTGGCGGTCATCGTGCGATGCCCGCCTGAGCACACCGGCCAGGGTGTCCTGGAGGTGGTCTTCCGACGCGACGACGAGCAGGTGGCTCGCAACGTGCAGCCGCTGAGCGTCGAGCCGGGACGGTTTGGCTACCGCCTGGTCCGGGCTGAACTGGAGTTCACCGAGTTCGGGACCGTAGAGGCCGAGTGCCGCATCGACCAGGGCCCGGTCACCGTGGTCCCGTTTACCCTGCTGCCACCCCCGGCCGACCCGGTCTAGAGCAGACCAACCTCGTCCCTTGGCCTCCTCCCGGTACGCCGTGGCCCTCAGCCAGCATCCCGATGCGCAAGAGGCCGTTGCCGAGGTGGTCGGTCATTGCCTGGACCGACTGGGGCCGGCACCCGACCTCACCATTCTGTTCACCTCGGGCGCGCATGTGGCCTCCACGCCGCTGATAGCCCGAGCCGTGCGCCGACTTCTCCGCCCCCATCACCTACTCGGAGGCACAGCGGTGGCCACCGTGGCCCACCGACAGGAATTGGAGGAGGGTCCTTCTCTGGTGCTGTGGGCAGGTCGGACTGGACCGGTAGAGACATTCCGACTGGCCCCCCACCCAGTCCAGCCGCGTCTTCCGGAACGCATGACAAGCGGCCCCGTGGTTGTCCTGGCCGATCCGTTTAATTTTGACGCCGCCGCGCTGGTCGGGCGGCTTGGGCCCCAGGAAGTCCTCGTAGGTGGGCTGACTTCGGCGGCCGGACGACCCGGTGGGAACCACCTTGTCCTCGACGATGAGCATTTCAGCGACGGGGCGGTGGGCGTCGCCCTTCCTGACGACCTCGACGCCGCAGCCGTGGTGGCCACCGGCTGCCACCCAGTGGGCGATCCCATGGTGGTCACCGACGCCGAGGGGCCGTTGCTGCGCTCTCTGGCCGGCCGGCCCGCCCTCGACCGCTTGGAGCGCTTGCTAGCCGACGCTGACGAAGCCACGCGGAATCGACTTCGCCGCGGCCTCCATTTGGGGGTCGTCCTTGACGAACACAGGGAGGCGTTCGGCCCGGGGGACTTTCTGATCAGGGGCATACTCGGCGTCCAACGCGAAACGCGTAGCCTCGCTGTGGGAGCGGAGGTGGCAATCGGAACCACCGTCCAGTTCCAGGTACGGGACGCCGCAGCGGCCACCGCCGACCTCGAACGACGCCTCGCCCCGTTCAACGCAGAGACTGCGCTGGTCTTCACCTGCAACGGGCGGGGCAGCCATCTTTTCGGCATGCCAGGCCACGACGCCGAACGGTTGGTGGACAGCCTCGGCACCACCGACGTAGCCGGGATGGCCTGCGCCGGAGAGCTCGGCCCGGTCGCCGGACAGCACCACCTCCACGGCTTCACAGCGTCCACGCTGCTGCTGGGAAGTCGCGCCACCTAAGGGGCGGCGACCGGTGCCCCAAGGCCGGAAGGGCCGCGGATAAGGTGCCCGACGACGTATGGGGAGACCGCTGGACCCATACCCGGGAGTTGTCCTGGGTATCCCACGGCGAACTGGTCGGCACTGGTCGAGGTGGAGAACATGACTGATTCCGCTCTGGCGGGTGGATTGACCGACGGGAACCCGGAGAGTCTCCAGGGGCGGGCCGTTGACGTCATCCGGGGCCTATCCATGGACGCCCCGCATGCCGCCCGTTCCGGCCATCAGGGAACCGCCATGGCTCTGGCGCCGCTAGCCCATGTCCTGTGGACTCGCATTCTCACTTACGACGCGGAAGCCCCCGACTGGCCCGATCGTGACCGCTTTATCCTCTCGGCCGGCCACGCCTCGATTCTGCTGTATTCGATGCTGCACCTCACTGGACACGGCCTGACTCTCGACGACCTGAAGGACTTCCGCCAGTGGGGTTCGGCCACCCCGGGCCATCCTGAGGCCGGCCACACCGCCGGTGTGGAAGTCACCACCGGCCCCCTCGGCCAGGGCATCGCCAACGCTGTTGGGATGGCCATAGCTGAACGCAACCTACGGGCCCGGTTCGGATCCGAGGTCTCCAACCACCGTACGTTCGTGGTCTGCGGTGACGGCGATATGGCTGAAGGCATCAGCCATGAGGCAGCCTCGCTGGCCGGCCACCTAGGCCTTGGTCGCCTTGTCGCCGTATACGACGATAATCACGTCACCATCGACGGGCCCACCGAACTGGCACTCTCCGACGACGCCCCAACCCGCTTCCGCGCCTACGGCTGGCACGTTGTTGATCTCGGCGAGGCGGCCGAGGACCTGGATTCCATCGAAGCCGGGCTACGCGAGGCCATGGCTGTCGAGGACCGCCCATCGCTTGTCGTGCTCCGCAGCCATATCGGTCATCCTTCGCCCGACGTCGACACGTCCGCAGTCCACGGCTACTCGCTCACCGACGAAGGCATCGCCGAGACGAAGCGCCGGATGGGTTTGCCACCCGACGAGGCGTTCCACGTGCCCGATGAGATCCTCGACCTCTACCGCACGGCTGGTCGACGCGGTTCGGCAGCCCGCGCTGACTGGGAGGCCCGTCTCGCTGCGTGGGATGGTGACCGCTCCGCATGGGACGCGGCGTGGGAGGCCAGCGGCGTGGATGGTTGGGCCGACGCTCTGCCCTCATGGGAGGTGGGCGCGGCCCTAGCGACCCGGAAGGCCGGCGGGGCCTGCCTGCAAGCCCTGCTCGACGCAGTGCCGGGGCTGATCGGTGGCGGTGCCGACCTGACTGGCAACACCGGGACCACCATCTCCGACCGCGGGGTCCAGTCCGCCGAATGCCCGGAGGGACGCCAGCTGTTCTTCGGTGTCCGCGAACACGCCATGGGCGCCATCTCCAACGGTCTGGCCCTCCACGGTGGGATGCTCCCCGTCAACGGGACTTTTCTGGTGTTCAGCGACTACATGCGCGGCGCGGTGCGCCTCGCCGCCCTCAGTGGCGCCAAAGTTGTCTTCGTCTGGAGTCACGACTCGGTGGGCGTTGGCGAGGACGGCCCCACCCACCAACCTGTGGAGCACGCCGCCGCCCTGCGGACCATTCCCGACCTGCGCGTAGTCCGCCCCGCCGACGCCAACGAGACGGCTGCCGCATGGCACGGCATCATCACAGGCAACGGTCCTACCGCCCTGCTACTCACCCGTCAGGACGTCCCCGTCCTACCCGGCACCGACGACGTGGCCGCTGTGGCCCGTGGCGGCTACGTCCTGGCCGACGCTGCTGCTCCCGAAGTGGTGCTGGTGGGCACGGGCAGCGAGGTGTCGGTCGCCATGGACGCCGCTGCCACCCTCACCGCCGACGGCCGCTCCGTCCGGGTTGTCTCCATGCCCTGCCTAGAGGACTTCGCCGCACAGGAGCCCGCCTACCGCGCCTCGGTCCTGCCCGACGGGGTGCCCACCGTGTCGGTTGAGGCCGGTGTGACCTTTGGCTGGGACCGTTGGTCGGATCGGCAGGTCGGCATAGACCGCTTCGGCGTATCGGCTCCGGGGAGCCGGGTCATGGCCGAGTTGGGTATCACTCCCGCCGCCGTAGTCGCAGTCGTCGAGGACCTTCTGGCCTGACCGCCGAGGAGCCACAATGACCCGTCTCCACGACCTGTACGCCGAACAGGGCCAGAGTCCTTGGCTGGACAACCTGAAGCGCAACTGGATCGATTCCGGCGAGTTGGCGGCGTGGGTCGATCGAGGAGTGCGGGGAATCACGTCCAACCCGGCCATCTTTCAGAAGGCCATGACCAGCAGCGACGCCTACGACGAGCCGCTCCGGGCGCTCATGGACGCTGGCTCGACCGTGGGGGACGCTTACTGGGACCTCGTGGTGAA
>JAZADN010000023.1:0-29903 GCA_036123585.1 Actinomycetota bacterium
CCTGGCCGGCAGGGGCATGGACCGGGCCGACGCCGAGGCCCGGATGGCCTCGCAGGCCACCGACGCCGAACGCCGGGCGGTCGCCGACCACGTGCTGGTCAATGACGGCGACGAAGGGGACCTGGCCGCAGCGGTGGCCGACCTGTTCCCCCGGCTACTGGACTCCGACGCCGGCTCGCCCGCCGCCTGAGGTCCCACCCGAGCAGGGCGACCAGCGCACGGCCCGCCCCCGGCGAGCTACCAGTGGAGGGCACCGAAGACCCGTTCGGTGTACTCGGGACGGCTGACCACCAGGCCCGGCACCACCGGCCGCGGCTTGTTGAACTCGAGGCGGGAGCCGTCGACACCGGCCACGTCGAAGCCGGCCGCCACGGCCACGCCGGCCGGGGCACAGGCGTCCCACTCGTAGAGGCCCGACGGGTGCACGTACACGTCGGCTCGCCCGGACACCACGGCCATGGCCTTCACGCCGGCCGACCCGAACGACCGCACCACCCCACCGATGGCCCCTGCCACCTGCTCGGCCTCACCCCATTGCGACCGGCTGGTGACAACCACCGGCCGGCCACGCTCGGCGGACCGACCGATCGGTGAGGTCCCCGTGCCGAACAGGGCGCCACTGGCCGGTAGGGCCACCGCGGCGGCCACCGGCCACCCTTCCACCACCAACGCCACGTGGACGGCCCACTCGATGCTGCCGGGCCGCCCGTAGTCCCGGGTCCCGGCCAGCGGATCGACGATCCAGGTGCGCTCGGCGTCGAGACGGAACCCGTCGTCGTCGCCCTCCTCGGACAGCACCGCGTCGTCGGGACGGAGCCGGGCCAGGCGGCCCGCCAGGTGTTCGTGGGCCTGACGGTCGCCTTCGGCCTGGAGCCGCCACGGATCCCAACCGGCGGCCAACCCCTCGTCGCGAACGGCCAGCAGCAGGTCCCCAGCCTCCTGGGCGAGCCTGCCGGCCACCCGGTGGTCGTCTGCCGCCTCCTCGTCCCCCACATGCATGGTCCGGCGACCCTACCGGTGGGTGCTAGCTACCCTTGGGCTGGTCGACTGGACGGTCGACCCTCGACGGCAGGAATCGGAGTACCCCATGGCCCACGGCCGCATCACCGGTTGGGCGACCCACCTTCCCGAACGCCGGCTCACCAACCACGACCTTGCCGAGATGGTCGACACCTCTGACGAGTGGATTCGGGAGCGCAGCGGCATCGGCGCCCGCCACGTGGGCGGCAAGGTGACCGAGATGTCTGCCATCGCCGGTCGCGACGCCCTGGCCATGGCCGGTATAGATCCCGCCGACGTCGACCTCCTCCTGCTGGCCACCTGCAGCGCCGACCAGCAGTTCCCGGCCGCCGCGTCGGTTGTCCAGCACGAACTGGGCATGTCGTGCGGCGCGATCGACCTCAACGCCGCCTGCTCGGGCTTCGTGTACGGCCTGGTGACGGCCATGCAGTTCGCCGAGGGCGGGGTCGACACCATCCTGCTGATCGGCAGCGATGCGCTGAGCGCCATCACCGACTGGACCGACCGGGGCACATGCGTGCTGTTCGGCGACGGCGCCGGGGCGGTGGTCGTCCAGCGTTCGGCCGACGCCCCCTCCCTGCTCGGCTGGGATCTCATGTCGGACGGATCGGCCGCTTCGATCCTGTCCTGCGAACACGGTGGGAAGATCTTCATGAACGGCAAGGAGGTCTTCCGCCGGGCCGTTCTGGCACTCGAGGCGGCTGCCACCAACGCGCTGGGCCGGGCCGGCGTGGCCATGGACGACGTGGCCCTCGTCGTCCCCCACCAGGCCAACATCCGGATCATCGACGCGGCACTGAAGCGCATGGGCATCCCGATGGAGAAGGCGGCCATGGTCCTGGAGCGCACCGGCAACACCTCCGCCGCATCGATCCCCCTGGCCCTGGTGGACGCCCTCGACCACGGCCGGGTGGACCCCGGCGACCTGGTGCTCATGGTGGGATTCGGGGCTGGCATGTCGTCGGCGGCTGCGGTGGTCCGCTGGGACCCGACGGGCGCCTGACGGGCGCCTGACCCGACTGTCCCCCCCGTCCCGGAACCAGCATCACCGCCGGTGACCCCGTGCTGACCGCATCCGGGCTGTCGCGGGCCTTCGGGCCCCGGACGCTGTTCAGCGACGTCGCCCTCCAGTTGGGTGCCGGACGACGGGTGGCGCTGGTGGGCAGCAACGGCACCGGCAAGACCACCCTTCTCGAGACCATCGTCGGCCTCCAGGAGCCGGATGTCGGCGATGTCCACCGGCCGAAGGACCTGCGGATCGGCTACCTCCCCCAGGAACTCCCCGTCGAGACCGGGCGGTCGGTTTTCGAACAGGTGATGCTGGGCGCTGGCCCGGTCACCGAACTGGCGGACCGCATCGAGGCGCTCGGCAACCGGATCGGCGAGACATCGGGTCCCGAGCGGGATCGGTTGCTGACCGAGTTCGGAGAGGCCCAGGCACGCTTCGAGCAGATCGGCGGCTATGCCGTGGAGGCCGACGCCCACCGGATCCTGTCGGGCCTGGGATTCGACCCGGCCGACCATGACCGCCCCATGGGCGAGATGTCCGGCGGTTGGCGGATGCGGGTCGCCCTGGCCCGCCTCCTGCTGTCGGCCCCCGACCTGCTGGTCATGGACGAACCGACCAACCACCTCGACGTGGACAGCGTGGCGTGGCTGGAGCAGCACCTGGCCAGCTGGACGGGCGGGCTGCTCTTCGTGAGCCACGACCGGGACTTCATCGACGCGGTGGCCAACCGGATCCTGGAGCTTGCCGGGAACCGGATCACCGAGTACGTAGGCGGGTTCGCCGACTTCGTGGTGGCCCGCGAGGAGCACCTGGTCGCACAGCGTGCCGCAGCCGCCCAGCAGGCCCGGCAGGTAGCCCAGACTGAGCGGTTCATCGAGCGGTTCCGGTACAAGGCCACCAAGGCCCGTCAGGTTCAGAGTCGGGTCAAGGCGTTGGAGAAGCTGGACCGCATCGAGGTCGACGAGGTCGACGACCCGGCGGCCCGCTTCGGCTTTCCGAAGCCCCGCCGGTCGTCCCGGCTGGTCGCCGAGCTGCACGACGTGACCGCCGGCTACGACGCCACCGACGGGTCGGGCACGGAGGTCGTCCTGCGGGACGTGTCATTCGGCGTGGAACGGGGGCGCACCGTGGCCCTCGTCGGGCCCAACGGTGCCGGCAAGACCACCCTGGTCCGCCTGCTGACCGGAGAGATGGCCGCGCTGGAGGGGCGGGTCACCCGGGGCACCAACGTCGACCTGTCGTACTTCGACCAGCTTCAGGCCGAGGTCCTCGACGGGCACCGCACCGTGCTCGAGGAGTTCAAGACTGTGCCGGGCGTGGGTACTGACGGCCGCAATCCCCGGACCTACCTGGCCTCGTTCGGGTTCCGCGGTGATGCCGTGGACCGGCGGGTGGCCGATCTGTCCGGTGGCGAGCAGACCCGCCTGGCCCTGGCCAAGACGCTGGCCGTACCGGTCAACCTGCTGGTGCTGGACGAGCCAACCAACCACCTGGATCTCCCTAGTTGCGACGTTCTAGAGGATGCGCTGACTGCCTACCCGGGGACGGTGGTGCTCATCACCCACGACCGGCACCTGATCCGGTCGGTGGCCGACTGCCTGGTCGAGGTCCGGGACGGTCGGGCCACCTGGCACGAAGGCGTACCCGACCGGGTCCTGTACCCCACCAGGCCCGAAGCCGACGCCGCCCAGGTCGCCCCGTCGCGCCACGAACGGAGCACCGGACCGGACAACGGCCCCCCGAAGGCCCGAAAGCCAGACGGTGGCGGCCGACGTTCTGCGAACGGGAAGGCTGGCAGAGGGGGTGCTCGCGATCCGAGGTTGGCCCGCCGGCGGCAGTTGGAGCGAGCCGAGAAGGACTGGGAGGCAGCCGAGGCCGAGGTAGCGGCCATCCAGGAACGCCTCGCCGATCCCGACCTCTACCAGGACCCCGAACGGGCTGCCGAAGTGGTGGCCGAACACGAGGTGGCCAAGGACCGGGCCACCGCAGCCATGGCCATCTGGGAGCGCCTCAGTAGCGAACTCGGGACCTGACAGTTGCCGCGTCGGCTGCCGGGTCGGAGCGCCGATGCGCTCGCTGGCTACGGTCGACGCCGTGCGGATCCTGGTCACCAACGACGACGGCATCGACTCGGTCGGCCTCCACGAACTGGCCCTGGCCCTCGTCGACCTGGGAGACGTCACCGTGGCCGCCCCCGACACCGAGTACTCCGGTGCCGGCGCGTCGCTGGGGACCATGCACCTGCGACGGCCGGAGGTCCACGATGCCCGCATCGAGGGCGTGGATCGCGCCTGGTCGGTCAGCGGACCACCCGGATTGTGCGTCATCTACGGACGGCTCGGCCTGTTTGGCGACCCCTTCGACCTCGTGGTGGCCGGCATCAATCCCGGCATGAACGTCGGCCGGTCCGTCTACCACTCAGGCACGGTCGGCGCGGCGCTCACGGCCCGCAACGGCGGGATCACCGGGATCGCGGTCAGCCAGGCCGTCACCGGATGGGGCGTGGAGGGCCAGGGAGCCGATGAGGTGCTCATCAACCAGCACTGGTCGACAGCGGCCAGCGTGGGTCGGTCCGTGACCGCCGCGGTGGTCAACGACATGCCCGAGACGGCGTCGGTGATCAACGTCAACGTCCCCAACGTGCCACTCGACGAAGTGGCGGGCTGGCGCCACACCGTCACCGGCTCAGCGCCGCCGCGCAGTCTGACCACCGCCGAGCTGGTGCCCAAGGAAGGGCACGTGGGCAGCTACGAGGTCCAGGTGCGCTGGGGTGATCCCGGAGACCTGCCAGAGGACTCGGATGGCGGGGCGGTCATGGCCGGCCACGTCAGCCTGACCTGGCTGAACCGGCTGCACGAGGAAGTCCCTCCCGACGACGATCCGGCGGCCCGCGGCCTGGCGCGCCTCCTCGGCTGAGGGACGCTACGGCCAGCAGGATGGAAGATCTGGGCGATCCGACCGGAAAGTCGGTCTGGTACGTGGCCTACGGGTCGAACCTGCTGGAAGACCGCTTCCTCGCCTACCTGGTCGGCTGCGACGACGACCGGCCGTGGGGTTTGCACCGTGGGGCGATCGACCCGACACCGCCGTCGGGTGCCCGGCGGGTGGTGGTCCCCCATCCGGTGCGATTCGGAGGCCACTCGGTTCGATGGAACGGAGGCTGCTGCTTCTGCCCGGCCGAGGCGTCGCCCCCCGACAGGCTTCCCGTGGTGGGCCGGGCGTGGCGAATCACGTGGGGTCAGATGGCCGACCTCGTCGCTCAGGAGAACGGCCGCCCCACTGAGGACGCGATCCTCCCGGAACGACCTCCCTCCGACGGAGAGGCGGTCCGGGTTCTGGACGGGGTCATCGACCTTCTGATCGGAATGGCCCCGATCGACGGCGAGCCGGCCTGCACGCTGGGCTCGTCGGCACTCCCACCGGTCGGGCCACCCAGCGCCACCTACCGCGCCGTGCTGGCCGCCGGGATGGCCGAGATGGGCATGCCGGCAGACGAGGCCGAACGACACCTCCTGGATCTGGACCGCTCGAACTGACCGACGGGCGCCGGGTCGGCCGCCCGGGCGGGGGCTCAGATGGTGATGAGGCCCCCGTTTGGCGAGATCCACTGGCCGGTGGTGAACGAGCTCTCATCGGAGGCCAGATGCAGCGCCGTGTCGGCGACCTCCTCGGCGGTGCCCTTGCGCTTCAGGGGCGTCATCATGATCATCGGCGCCAGAACCGCCTCGTCCACGCCGGCCGTCATCGGAGTCTCGATGACCCCCGGGGCGATGGCGTTGATGCGGATGCCCATGGCTCCGAGTTCGCGGGCCGCCGACCGGGTGAAGCCGAGGATGGCGCCCTTGGCCGAGGCGTAGTGGACCGGCCCCCAACCGGCCAGGCCGGCGATGCTGGCCAGGGTGATGACCGACCCGCCCTCGCCCATGAGCTTCACCGCCTCGCGGGTGCACGTGAAGGTGCCGCCAACGTGGATCGCCAGCATCTTGGTGAAGGCGGCGTGGCCCATCAGGGAGATCTGGGAACCCTCGCCGGCCATCATCTCGTCCCAACCGTCACCAGGCAGGCGGTGCACCCCGGCGTTGTTGACCTGGACGTCGAGGCGACCGTAGGCGGCGTATAGCTGGGCGAACAGGGAGACCATGTCGCCCTCGTCGGAGACGTCGCCCCCGTAGGCCCGGTGGCCGTCGCCGTTGCAGAGCTTCGCCGTCTCGTCGGCGGCCTCCCAGCGCAGGTCCTGGCAGGCGACCGTGGCGCCCTCCTCGGCGAACCGCAGCGCCATGGCCCGGCCCAGGCCGGATCCGGCCCCGGTGATGCAGGCGACCTTCCCGGCCAGTCGGCCCTCGTCGCGTCGACCCACTCTTCCCGTCTCCCGTCGTCGATCTCGGCGGCTCAGCCCGGGTGGCAGGCACAGGCCCCGCCGCACCCCATGGGCGGGCCGGAGGACATCGGCGCGGGGTCCGAGCCGGTCGAGGCACCCACGGCAGCGAACACCGACAGCATCCGTCGAGCGCCATCGTGACCCGCGGGGCAGGTTGCCGGATCCGACGACTCGGCCATGGGGCGACGAAGTTCGAACACCTCGTCACAGACGCCGCATCGGTAGTCGTAGGTCGGCACAGCGCGGAGTGTAGGACGACCTCTGCCGGTCGGGCACACTGTGGCCATGAAGGTCGTCGTCATCCACCAGAGCCGCACCGGCAACACCCGCCGCGCCGCCGAACTGATCGGCGGGGCTGCCGAGGCGGCCGGGGCCATCGTGGCGGTACGGCCGACCACCAACCTCGATTACAAGGAGCTGGCCGAGGCCGACCTGGTCTTCGTCGGCACCTGGGTCGACGGCCTGATCCTCTTCGGGCACCGGCCGGGCGACCTGGGGAAGGTCAAGCAGGTCCCGAAGCTGTGGAACAAGCGGGTGGCGGTGTTCATGACCCACGCCGTGAACCCCGGCTCTGCTGCCGACAAGTTGGCTGCCGTTCTGGAGGCCGACGGCGCCGATGTGGTGGCCTCCCGGTCGCTGAACCGACGCCGCCTCGACGCCGACGCCCCCGCCTTCGCCGCCGAGGTCCTGGCCTCGCTCAGCGCCGCCGCCTGAGCCCGCCCTCCGGCGCGCCTAGGCCACCTGGCCTCGTTGACCCAGCGGCCGCCAACGAGTCGGACGGTTCACCCGCAGCCCATCGGCAGTGAAGACCGCCAGGCCCAGCCACACCAGAAGGAAGCCGACCAGACGCCCGCTGCCGAACGGCTCGTCGTAGGCCACCACGCCGAGCAGGAAGTTCAACGACGGCGCCAGGTACTGGACCACCCCGACCACCGAAAGCGGCACCCGCTGCACGGCTGCGCCGAAGCACAGCAGCGGCGCTGCGGTGAACAGGCCGCTGCACACCAGGGCGACCGCCTCGGTCCCGGTCGCCGAGGCCAGGGCGTCCTGGCCGCTGGACAGCCGGACGCCCAGGAACACCAGCACCACGGGCAGCATCACCGTGAGTTCGATGGCCAGCATGTCCAGTGGTTGCCGGTCGACCTTCTTCTTGATGAGGCCGTAGACGCCGAACGTGGCGGCCAGGAATATCGACACCCATGGGAGTCGGCCCATGTCGACGGTCAGCCAGACCACGCTGACCGTCCCCAGCCCGACCGCCGTCCACTGGGCCGGTCGGAGGCGTTCGCCGACGACGGCCACGCCGAGGACCACGCTGACCAGCGGCGTGATGTAGTAGCCGAGGCTGCCCTCCACCACCCGGTCGTTGGTGACCGCCCACACCCAGACCAGCCAGTTCGAGCCAATGAGGATCCCGGCCAGGGCCTCCAGGGCAAGGATCCGGGGCTGGCGGGCCGCGGTGCGCACATCGCGCCAGGACCGCCGGATGACGTGGATGGCGAAAACGGTGACAAAGGTCCAGAAGACCCTGTGTCCGAGCATGTCGAGCGCCGGCACCTCGGAACCTAGGCGCCAGAAGGCCGGGGACAGGCCCCACATGACCTGGGCGCACACGATGAACGCGAGACCTCTCCTCATCGTGGCCGCCTTCGCACCTCGGCAGTCTCGCCCGATACGTTGCGCGCCATGCGGATCGGCCTGCTGCGGTGCGACGAGATCTTCGTGGACCTCCGTCCCCGCTACGAGGGCTACCACCGCCTGTTCACCAACCTGTTCGCGGCCACCGGCGACGACGTGTCACTGGTGGACGTCCCGGTGTGTGAGGGAACGTTCCCGGATGGTCCCGACGACCACGATGCCTGGTTGATCACCGGTTCGATCCGCGGGGTCTACGAGGACGAACCGTGGATCCACCGACTCCTCGACCTGATCCGGGAACTGGACGCGGCGCGGGCCCCCACCGTGGGGGTGTGCTTCGGGCACCAGGCCATCGCCCAGGCCCTCGGCGGGCGGGTGGAGAAGGTCGAGGCCTACGGCTTGGGGAACCGTCCGATTCGCCTGGCCGTCCACGAGGCCTGGATGGACCCTGCCCGCGACGAGGTCGGGGTGTTCTACAGCCACCACGATCAGGTGGTGGAGATGCCGGTCGGCGGGCGGGTGCTCGGGTCGTCGGACCACTGCCCGGTCGCCGCCCTCGCCGTCGGGGACCACCTGCTGGGCATCCAGGCCCACCCCGAGTTCGACGCATCCTTCGCCGACGGCCTCTACCGGGGGCGTCTCACCGGTCGTGGAGTCGAGCAGGTGCTGGCCGACGCCCTGTCCACGCTGGACGCCCCGCTACATCGTGTGGACGTGGGGCGGTGGATGCTGCAGTTCCTCCGGGGTGGGACCTAGCAGCGGGCGTTCAGCGACCCACCACCTCGACGGGCCGGGTCACCACGAAGCCGAGGGCGACCAACACCAGGCCTATGCCGACCGCCTGCATGGCGCCGATGCGCTCGCCGACCAGCCACCAGGCGTAGAGCGGCGCAATGGCCGTGAAGCCGAGGTTGATGAGGCTCACCATGGTGAGCGAGGCGTGACCGTGGGCGAAGTTGGCCAACAGGTGGCCCGTACCGGGGATGACCGCCATGGCCGCCACCAGCCACCAGTCGCCGGCTGTGGGCAGTGCCAACCCGCCCTCGTAGATCAGGGCGAAAGGCGCCAGGGTGGCCGTGGCGACCAGCGTCAACGAAAGCTGGTAGGTCGACGAGTCCATGTCGGCCCGTGCCCGCTTGCTGATCACGTAGTAGGCGGCGAACAAGAGCATGGTGACCAGTGCCAGCAGGTCGCCCCCCCGGGTCGCCACCCCGCTGGCGTCAGCGGCGACCATGGACAGCACCACGCCGCAGAAGGCCAGCACCGACCAGCCATAGACCGACCGGTGCGGACGCTCGCCGAACAAGCGGACCCCGGCCGCCAGCAGCACCACCGGTTGCAGGGAGGCGATCACCACGGCGTTCACGGCGCTGGTCCGACGCATCGAGAGGATGAAGAAGATCAGGTTGACGGCGAACACGACGCCACCGAGTGCGGACCTTCGGAGGTCGGCCCAACTGATCCGCTTGCCGACGACCGCCTGGATCACGGCATAGAGGGCGGAGGCCAAGGTCAGTCGCCAGAACACGAAGGCCATCTCGGCCATGTCGACGGTCTTGACGATGCTCGGACCGAAGGCCATCAGCCCCACCGAAATGGCCGCGGCACCCCGTCCCACAGTCGGCCCGCCACGCATGGCCAACACCCTCCCATCCCACGGCCGACGACCCGACGTTGGGAAGAGCGGTTCGGTCAGCGGCGGCCTCGTTCCACCGCCTCGTCCTGGACGGCCTGCAAAGCGTCTGCGAACCCTGCCGTCCAGTCCCTCAGGGTGCTCCGTGCCCCCTTCGCCGGTGGTGGGTCGACGGGCGGTCCGACCACGATCCGCACCCTCGTGGGCCTTGGGAGGCGGGCCCCGGTGGGCATGGCGTCGCCCGTCCCGCTGATGCCCACCGGCACGACCGGGGACTGGGTCTTGGCGGCCAGCCACGCCGTGCCGTCGTACAGCTCGGCCACTTGGTCGCCCTCGTGTCGGGTGCCCTCGGGGAACACCAACAGCAGGTTTCCGTCGGCCAGGAGTTCCCGGGCGACGCGCATCGACTCCCGATCGGCGCTGTCGCGTTGCACGGGGAAGGCCCCGAGGCTGGCGATCACCCAGCCCAGCGGCGGCACCTTGAAGAGGCTTTCCTTGGCCAGGGCCCGGAGACGCCGGCGGGTGAGAGGCGAAAGCATCACCGAGTCCAGGTTGGAACGGTGGACGGGAGCCAGGATCACTTGGCCTGATGCCGGGATGTGCCCGCGCCCCACCGCACGGGTCCTGAAGTAGGGCCAGAGCAGGAAGCGGGCGAGCGAGCGGACTGTCCCGTAGACCAGCGGGGCCGTCCACGCGGCGTTGGTCTGCCGGGCCCTCTCCTGGCGGTTGGCCGACGCTGAGCGAGCGCTGCCTTCGTCGTCGGTCACCGGTTCGCCGAGGATGGGTGCGTCAGCGCTGGCCGATCCGGGCGCTGAGCACGTCGCGCAGGCTGACCATGCCCTGCAGGTCGCCGTCGACCACCACCGGGAGATGTCGAAAGCCGCGGCTGAGCATGATGGCCGCCGCGTCCTCGGTCCCCAGGTCGGGCAAGGCGGTGTCCGGATCGGGAGTCATCCACCGATCGATCGGGACAGCCCGCAGGTCCTCCTCGGAGGCGGCGGCGCGCAGTACATCCCGCTCGGTCAGGATCCCGAGGATCATCCGACCCTGGAGCACGATCACGGAGCCGAAGCCGCCACCCACCATGACCCCGGCGGCGTCGCTGACCGTGGCATCGGGCGGCAGGGTGACCACGTCGGCGGTCATGACGTCGGCGACGGAGGCCATCAGCCACTCCCTCCGACCTCGTCGACCTCCCGGTCCTGACGGGCCTCCGCCGGAGCCTCCAGGTCCCGGTTCAACTCCCGCCACAGGTTCCCGGCCCACACGCTGACGTGGGGCCACTCCCGCCAGAAGGCCTGAAGGACGGCGGGGTCCATCTCGGCAGCCGCCTCGGCCGGAGTGCCCTCCCGGGCGAGAGCGTCGAGGGCGTCCATCACCCCCAGCAGGCGGACGGACGAAGTGTCGGCCATGTTCTCCCTCCCCGTTCCGACGGCGATCATCCCCGACCGCCGTCGCCACGATCATCCCCCGAATCGGCGTCCTCGGCAACCGGACCGGCGTCGACGACCTCTGCCCGGTCCCCTTCGGAAGGGGCCTCGACGTCCAGCATCGCAAGCAGGCCGCGCCGCCGGAGCGACAGCGCGTCGACGAGGAGGACCATGCCTGCGCCGAGGGCCACCCAGCGCAGGCCCACCAGGTCGCTGAGGATGCCGAACGCCAGGCCTCCCAGCGGGATCCCACTCAGGACGGCCACTAGGAAAACCGACATGACCCGGCCCCGATACGCATCGTCGACCCGTACCTGCAGAGCCGTACTGAGCGTCGTCCCGTGGAGCATGTGGGCTGCGCCCATGCATAGGTAGCCAACGATCCCGACTGCCATCCAACCCGTGGACGCCGCCACCACCAGCCCGAACCCGTAGAAGAGGATGTTGCGGTGCTCCATGATCGAACGAGCCACCCGGGAACCGGGCCCGCTGATGTAGGCACTGGCCAGCAGCGAGCCCACACCCGCGCTGGTGGCCAGAACCCCGAGTCCGCCGCCACCTAGGCCGTACAGGTCGTCGGCCACCCCGGCGGTCAGCGCAAAGGCAAACACTGCGCCGAACGAAGCCACGGTGAAGGCCAACCGGAAGGCCAGACGCATCTCAGGTCGGGCTCGGACGTAGGCAATCCCGTCGCCCAATTGAGACCGAAGCGAGCCGCCGCCACCGGTTGGCGACCACCCTGTCCGGACGGTGGTCAGCACGCTGAAACCAACCACATAGATGCCTAGGGCCACGGAGAACGCCAGGCCGGGACCTCCGAAGGCCAGCGTCAAGGCGGCCACCACCGGGCCCACCGACCGAGCCACGGTGAAAGTGATGGACACCATGCGCACTGCGGCGGCCAGTGACTCCCTGGGCACCAGGACGGCGGCCAATGACTGGGTCGGCGCCCAAAGGAACGACGCCGCCGACCCCCCGACGAAGTTCAGGCCCAGGATGAGCCAAGGGGTGAGGCGGTCGGAAGCGTGCAGCACCACGATTGCCACCATGACCAGGCTCTGCAATCCGATTCCTGCGAGCAAGAGCAGGCGACGGTCCATCTGGTCGGCCAGAGCGCCGGCAAACGGTGTGCCGATGACCGCCGGGAGCAGAGCGGCGAACGAGGCCGCCCCGACCCACGAGTTGGAGTCGGTGAGTTGGTTGATGAGGAACGGGGTGGCCAGGCCAGCCAAGAACTGTGCGATGCCGCAAAAGGTCGTTCCCAAGGCGAAGCGCGCAAAGGGCGGGTAGCGAAGCGCCGAGAACGGGTTAGTGACTTGGAGGGACTCTCCAGTCACCCGGTGCCTCCCGCTGAACGGGTGAGGAACAGTTGGAATTCCACCACGCCGCTGTCGGCCACCGAGACCACGATGGATGCACTAGGTGCCACCACGTCGTGGGCGGCCAGCACCACCGGCAGGGTTCCCACCACGGTCAAGACATCGCCCACCAGGGTGGCCTCCAGGGTCGCCTCGACTGCTACCGACACCCCGTTGACGGTCAGGGTGCCCGGCACCGTGGCGGACATCTCGTTGGCGCCAGCGGTCAGGGGAAACGGATCGGCCATCACGAACACGGCCTCGGGATGCCGGTCGACGTGGAGCGCCTCAAAGACCTTCCCGTCCCGGTAGATCCGGTCGGACTTCAGGCCACGGAGATCAGCTGTGACCTCAGCGGATGTTGCGACGCCGTTGCTGACCTCCAAGGTCCCGATGACCCACGGCGTGCGGCCCACGGCTGTCGTAGCTCCGATGCCCCTCCCCAGTTCCTCGTCGATCCGGTAGCCGACCCAAGTCGAGGTGAAGTCCTGGAACGACCCGATGTCGGTTTCCACGGTCCACGTTCCCGACGGGTCGTCGGCCAAATCGACGGTCGTGGCCGGTGCAGCAGTGGTCGTGGCAGGCACCGTGGTGGCCGACGCAGCGATGGTGGTCGACGCAGCGATGGTGGTCGACGTCTGGGCGGCCGCCGCGGTCTCGGCTGCCGTGGCCAGGTCCGGGGCGGGTGGCGCGTCGGACCTCACGAGGAACCACCAGCCGGCGATGACCACCGCGAGGACTCCCACCAGTATCAGGACCGGCTTGGGAACCCGCCGTCTACCCGCGACCCTCACCACGGCCGAACCACCATGGGGCGACCCTAGGGCCCGCCCTCCCGACCCGGCCCGGTCGGGCAAGCACCCGTAGGCTTGCCGCCATGAAGTTCGGCTTGTTCTACGAGCACCAGATCGCCCGTCCGTGGGGCGATGGCGACGAGCACCGCCTGTTCAAGGACGCCCTCGACCAGGTGGAGTTGGCCGACCGGCTCGGCTTCGACCACGTGTGGGAGGTCGAACACCACTTCCTCGAGGAGTACAGCCACAGTTCGGCCCCCGAGGTCTTCCTCGCCGCGGCCAGCCAGCGCACGTCGAGGATCCGCCTCGGCCACGGAATCGTGCTGCTCCCCAGCGCCTACAACCACACGGCGCGGGTGGTGGAGCGCATCAACACCCTGGACCTGTTGTCCGACGGTCGGGTCGACTTCGGGACCGGCGAGTCGTCGTCGAACGCTGAGCTGGACGGCTTCGGAGTCGACCGGACCACCAAGCGCGACCAGTGGCTGGACCACGTCGAGGCGGCCACCCGGATGATGGTCGAGGAGCCGTTTGCCGGCTGGGACGGACCGTGGCTGTCAATGCCGCCCCGCAACGTGGTGCCCAAGCCGTTCCAGAAGCCGCACCCGCCCCTGTGGGTGGCGTGCACCCAGCGGGAGACGATCCGCCTGGCCGCTCAGAAGGGCATCGGCGCCCTGTCGTTCGGATTCATGGAACCGGGCGAGGCCGAGCAGTGGGTCGGCGAGTACTACGACACCATCGCGTCCGAGGCCTGCGTGCCCGCCGGGTTCGCCGTCAACGCCAACATTGCCTGCGCGCTGCCCTTCATGTGCCACGAGGACGAGCAGGAGGCCATCGACCGGGGCCTCGACGGCGCTCACTTCTTCGGCTACTCGCTCGGCCACTTCTACCTGTTCGGAGACCACCGGCCGGGGGTGACCGACATCCACGCCGAGTTCCTGGCCAACCGCACCGCCTACGGCTTCGACCGTGACACGGCAGCCCAGGTCGGGGTAGGCCTGCGGGCCCGAATGAAGAAGGACGCGGGCGAAGGTCCCAACGATGGAGTCGCCTCGCTGCGGGGCGCCATCGGCACGCCGGACCAGATCCGGGACCTACTCCGGGACTACGAGGCGGCCGGGGTGGACCAGGTGATCTTCATCAGCCAGGCCGGACACAACCGCCACGAGCACATCTGCGAGTCCATGGAGTTGTTCGCCCGGGAGGTCATGCCGGAGTTCGCCGAGCGCGATCCGGCCCACGCGGCGGCCAAGGAGGAACGCCTGGTCGACGCGGTGGCCGCTGCGCTGGCTCGTCGGGAACCCCCCCGGACGGCCGACGCCGACTACCGGCTCCCGCCGCCGGTCAGGACCGCCTGACTCGCAAGTGCGTCAGGTCGGGAGACGGCCCACCAGCCAATGGGCCGGACGGCCCCCCAGGTCCAGGTGCAGTCGCTCGTCGAGCCCGGGACGGACCTGACGGGCCAGGGCACGGTCGGCGACCAGCACCCCGATCCCCCAGCCCGGACACCGCTCGGCTGCCACCCGGCCGAGGGTGGCATACAGGTTCCGCAGGTCACCACCGCCGACCCGGCCGCCCCACGGCGGGTTGGTGGCCACCAAGCCGGCCGGCTCGCCGCCTCCTGCTCCAGGTGGAGGCTCGAGGACAGCCACCGGCGCTACCCGGAAGTCGATGCGAGCGGCCACCCCGGCTCGCTCGGCGTTATCCCGCGCCGCCTCGACCGCTCCGACGTCCCGGTCGGCGGCAACGATGCGCGGTGCCCCGAGGTCGTCGGGCACTGCGGCGGCGTCCTGCAGGCGGGCGACGTCGGCGCCCACGCTGGCCCATGTACCCGGCTCGAAAGACGGCCACGCCCGCAACGCCAAGTCGCGGTCGGCGGCGGCCGGGACGCCGGCGGCCAGTAGTGCCGCCTCGCTGGCGATGGTTCCCGACCCGCACATCGGGTCGACCAGAGGTGAAGACGGATCCCAGGAGGCCGACGCCAGCAGCCCGGCGGCCACCGACTCGCGCAGCGGAGCCTTGGCGGTGGCCTGTCGCCAACCCCGCTCGTGGAGGGGGGCGCCCGAAGAGTCGACGCTGACCGTGAACCGGTCGTCCACCCCGCGGACCACCACCAGCGGGTGGGCGACGTCTCCCGTTCCACCCTCCTCGGGACCTTTCCCGCCGGTCTCTGGGAAGGCAGCGGCGAACCGTTCGGCAACGGCGCCCCCGTGCCACAGCTTCGAGTGCCGGGTGGTGACACGGAACCGTGGGGCAGCGTCGGCGGGCAGCCACGGCGACCAGTCGATGGCGGCGATCCGACGCTCCAGGTCGGCAAACGTCCGCACGGTGAACCGATCCGCCCGGACGAGGATCCGGGTGGCACAGCGCAGGAACAGGTTGGCGGCGTAGAGGCGTCGGGTGGTCAGGCCGACCGACACGCCGCCCCGACCGGTCCGCTCCGGGCGGGCGCCGAGGGCCACGAGTTCCTCGGCCACCAGGGCCTCGAGGCCCGGGGGGCACACCACCAGGCAGGGGTGGTCCGACGCCCGACGACGGCCCATGGTCAGGAGCCCTCCCGCGACGGCCCTTCGATCCCGTCGCCACAGAGCCGCCACAGTTGCTCGTGCTGGGCGTCGCTCTGCGGGCCACAGGCCGGCCGGGCGGTCCGCACCGCGGCCAGCGTCGCCTCGAGGTCCCGCTCCCCGGGACAGCCGGTTCCGGAGGCCAGGACCTGGACGGCCAACACGCCGGTGCGCCCGTACCCGGCCCCGCAGTGCAGGAGGACCGTGGTGCCCCGTTCGAGGCGGGACCGCACGTCTGCTGCCACGGATGCGGCCTCGACATCCGGCACCACGCCATGGTCGGGAGCCGGTGCCCACACGGCCCGAGACCCGCCGATGGCTCCGTCGAGCCAGCGGACGTAGTCGGGGAACCGACGGTCCAGGTCATCACGCTCCATCAGGCACACCACGGTGTCGACGGCGAACTCGTCCAGTGCGGCCTCCGGGTCGGGCCCCACCACGTCGACGGCGCAGGCCAGCAGGGTGCCCGTCGCTCCGTCGGGGCTGGGCAAGCGGTGCACCCCGCCCGCGGCATCCCAGCGCGGTCCGCTTACCTTCACCCCGCCACCGTTGTCAGATCCCGAACCGGGCCGATCGGACCTCTTCGACGGCGTCCGGATCGCCCTCCAGTTCCACCAGGGCCTGGTCGCGGCGCCCGAAGAAGAACAAGGCCAGTTCGCCGGGTTCGCCGGTGGCCAGCACCGGACGCCCCCCTGTGGTCGCCCGACGCCGACGGACGGACCACCGCTGCCCGCCCGGTCGGGCGATGGTCAGGGCGACGTCGTGGACCATCCGGACCTGCCAGGAGGTCCGGGCCCGCTGGTGGTTCCACAGGGCGGTGGCGACATCGTCGGGTAGCACCCGGGGCTCCCACCCGTCGACGGCGCGACGGACGTCCTCGTGGTGCACGAAGAACTCGACGAGGTTCATGGCCTCGTCGAAAGGTCGGGCCACTATCGGGGGGCCGGTGCGCAGGCGCTCCACCAAGCGAGACCAGTCGGACCGCGTGCCGAGCCGGTCGGTGGTCCGGGCGGTGTGGCGGGCGAAAGGTCCGCCGAGGACCAGGCCGAGGCCGACGTCGGGGCGCCGCTCCCGCAGGACCAGGTGGGCGGCCAGGTGTCGGGTCGCCCACTCCCCGCAGAGGGTGGGTGCGTCAGGACCCACCTCGAGCAACAGGTCGCACAAGGCCTGTCGCTCGCTGCGTGCGTGGCCCATGCCCGCAGCCTCCCACACGCTCCCTCACCGAGAGCAGCCCCGGACAGCGAATACGTTGCGCCGCCGTGGTGACACACCACTTCGACTATTCGACGAAGGTCTGGTTCGCCTCGCCGCGCAGCACGGCCTTGAGGACCTTGCCGGAGGCGTTGCGGGGCAGCGGCTGGTCGAGCACCTCGAGGTGGTCGGGCAGCTTGTAGGGGGCCAGCGTCTCGCCGCAGAACGACCGGACCTCGTCGAGGTCCAGCGTCGCACCGGAACGCAGCACCACGTAGGCCTTGACCTCCTGGCCGAGGATCCGGTGGTCCACGCCATCCACGGCGCACTCCACCACCGCCGGATGCATCTCCAGGCGGGCCTCCACCTCGCCCGGATAGACGTTCTCGCCGCCTCGCAAGATCAGGTCGCGCAGGCGGCTCGACAGGAACAGCTGGCCACCTTCGAGGCGCCCATAGTCGCCGGTCTTCAGCCAGCGGCCCTCCATGAGCGCCTCCGCGGTCGCCTCAGGGTCCTCCCAGTAGCCGATCATGGTCAAGGGGCTGCGCACGCAGATGGCGCCGCTCTCCCCCTCGGCGACCTCAACCCCGTCCTCGTCGACGACCTTCAGCGACACGGTGGGCATGCCCATGCCGATGCTGTCGGCATTGGCCTTCAGCATCTCGTTGCTGGCATGGCTGACCATGCCGCCCGCCTCCGTCGAGCCGTACCCGGACGTGAAGGTGTCGACGAGGTGGGGGAACCGCTCCTCGGTGGCGCGGACCAGCTCTGGGGTGGTGGCCGAGCCACCGATGGCCACCGTCTCGAGCAGGGACACGTCGAGGTCCTCGATGTCGGGATGGTCAAGTAGGCGGAAGATGTGGGTGGACGTCCCGTTCCACGCGTAGATGCGCTCCTCGGCGGTCAGGCGGATCACCGTGGCCGGGTCGAACCGCCCCATGGGCCAGACGTTGCCGGCGCCGGTGGCCATCGGGGTGATGCTCGCGCTCTGCAGTCCGGAGATGTGGAACATGGGAAACACGGCCAGGCGGGGCCGGGCCGCACCTGACGTCGAGCCGCCGACCTGGGCGGCCTGTGCGGCGCCCAGGAAGGTGACGATCTGGACGAAGCCCACGAGGCTCCGGTGGCTGAGCACGGCGGCCTTGGGCCGGCCAGTGGTCCCGGAGGTGAACTGCATGAGGGCCGGCTGGTCCTCGGCGATGGCCACGTCGGGCAGTTCGGCCTCGGGGGCGAACTCGGCCAGTGCGGCGAAGTCGTCCTCCATGACGACCACCGGCATGCCGGGATCCGCGTCTTCCAGTCGTTCGAGACGCTTGCGGTCGGCGACCAGAAGTGCCGGCCGCGTGCGGTCCAGGGCACGCTCGATCTCGTCACGGGTCCACCAGCCGTTGCAGGCCACAGCCACCGCGCCGAGCGACACGGTGGCCCAGAAGGTGAGGATCCACTCCGGGCGGTTGGCGGCCAGGATGGCCACCCGGTCACCGGAGCCCACGCCACGGTCGGCGAGCGCGGCAGCCACCGACGCGGTCCGGCGCACCGTCTCGGCGAACGAGAGGGCGATGCGCTCTTCGCCGTCGTGGAACACGGCGTAGTCGACGTCGCCGTGGCGGGCCGCCGAAGCCAGCAGGTCGCGCAGTGAGCCGAACCGCTGCACGAAGACCTGCATCTCCTCGCCGAGGACCTCCTCGGCGCCCATCTCGAACGGGCCGCCGGGGGCCATCAGGGCCATGATCTGCTCCATCGGATCGGGAGCGTCGGCCTCCCCGCTGGTCTCGTCGGTCACAGGTCTCCTCCTCGGCGCCCGGCCTGTGGGACGCAGGGTCAGCAGGCTGCGGGAGTGCCGACCAGTTCGTCGCGCAGGGTGCGCTTGACGAACTTACCGTTGGCGTTCCGGGGCAGCGCCTCGTCTCGGAACCACACGTGCTCGGGCACCTTGTGGCGGGCGATCAGCACCTCGGTGTGGCTCCGAAGTTCGTCGGCGGTCAGCTCGGCGCCGGGCAGGAGTACCACGGCGATGCCGACCGTCTCGCCGTGCCGGTCGTCGGGTACCGCGAACACGGCGGCCTCGGCGACCGCTGGGTGCTCGTAGACGGCAGCCTCCACCTCGGCGCAGTACACGTTCTCACCACTGCGGAGCACCATGTCCTTGGCCCGGTCGACAAGGAACAAGAAGCCGTCTTCGTCGAGGTAGCCAATGTCGCCGGTGTGGAACCAGCCGTCGGTCAACACCTCGGCGTTGGCCTCGGGGCGGTTCAGGTAGCCGCGGAATACGTTGCCGCCCCGGACCCAGAGTTCGCCGTGTCCACCGGCCGGCTGGTCGGTGCCGTCCTCGCTGACGATGCGAGCCTCCATCACCGGACACGGAGACCCGGCCGAGGCCGGCTTGGCGATGAAGAAGTGGCCGGCGTTGATGGTGATGACGCCGTTGACCTCGGTGAGGCCGTACCCGGTGCTGGGCCGACCGTCGATGTTGTCCTCGATCTTCTGCACCAGGTCGGGCTGCACGGCAGCCCCTCCCCCACCTAGGTGGGCCAGGCTGGAGGTGTCTCGGCGCTCGAAGTCGGGGCTGTTGATGAGTTCCCGGGCCATGGTCGGCACGCCGGTCAGGGTGGACGGACGTTCACGCTCGACGATCTCGAGGGCCTTCTCGGGATTCCAACGGTGCATGAGGATGAGCTTGCCGCCCACCGCGGTGACAGGGTGGAGGCAGCAGTTGCAGCCCGTCACGTGGAACAACGGCACGGCCAGGAGGGCGCCGGGACTGGACTCGCCGGGCTGCTTGTCGGACCCGGCGGGCGCCTCCCCGGCGGCCACCGCCTTTGCCTCGGCGCTGGCCTGCATGAGCTGCCAGAAGGCCAGGTTCAGCAGGTTGTTGGCCGCCCCCCGGTGGGTCAGCACAGCACCCTTGGGCTGGCCGGTGGTGCCCGAGGTGTAGAAGATGCACACGTCGTCCTCGGGGGCGATGGCCATGGGATCCACCGCGTCGGCCAGGGTCGACGGATCAGCCGCAGCCAGGGCGTCGTCCCAGTGCACGGCATCGTCCGGTAGGTCGAACCCGTCGGCCCGGACGGCGACCACGTGCAACGCCCGTTCGGCCCGGAGAACCTCGAGGTGAGGGGCAATGCGCTCGAGGCGTTCGGCGTCGCAGAGCACCGCCTTCGGCGTGGAGTCGGCGAGTGCGAACTCCATCTCGGGTCCGGTCCACCAGGCATTCATGCCGACCACCGCGGCGCCGAGCCGCACCGTGGCCCAGTAGCCGAGCACCCACTCGGGCAGGTTCCGCATGGCAAGCGCCACTCGGTCGCCATGTCCGACCCCGCAGGCCGCCAAGTGGGCTGCCAGGTTGTCGACCAACACGTGGGCCTCGGCGTAGGTCATCCGCTCGCCCTCGTAGACGAGGTAGTCGGCGTCGCCGTGGGCAGCCGACCCGGCCCAAAGGAGCGCCAGGTTCGGCGGTGCGGCGTCGTAGGTGCGGGTGGGCACGCCCCGGACGTCGGTCACCGACCAGGCGAATGGTGCACCAGGACCTGTCAGCTCGTTCCAGGCGGCGCGGTAGTGATCGTCCAACTTTCCCCTCCCCGACGGTGGCCCACTGCGGGGCCGGCGCCATGATGGCCGGACGCCCGGACGGCCGAGAAGTCGGGCCGCCGATCGACGGGAGATGCCAGATGAAAGAGATCCGATTCGACGACCTGGACGGCCTGCGGTCCGCCATCACCGAGGAGTTCGGCGACTGGGGTCCCGAGTACGAGATGACCCAGGAGAAGGTGAACCAGTTCGCCGACCTCACGGGTGACCACCAGTGGATCCATGTGGACGTGGAGCGGGCCACCGCCGGACCGTTCGGCGGACCGATCGCCCACGGCTTCTTCACCCTCAGCCTGCTCCCCACCCTCAACCGGGGTGGCGGGGTCAAGATCGTGGGCCAGCAGAACGTCGTGAACTACGGGGCCGACGGCCTGCGCCTACTCGCCCCGGTGCCGGTCGGCTCGACCCTGCACTCCCGGAACCGGATCAAGGACGTCCGGGAGCACAAGAAGGGAACGCTGGTCAGCACCCAGGTGGCGATCCACATAGTCGGCAACGACGACGTGCCTGCGGTGCTGTACGACGCGCTGAGCCTCTACCAGGGCTAGGTGCCCCGCACCTGCCGAGCTTCTCCCGGGGGGTCCGGCCGTCAGTTGTTCTTGACGGTCATGCCACCGTCAACCATGAGCAGGTGGCCGGTGACATAGCTGGATGCCGGCAGTGCCAGATGGAGGATCCCGTGGGCCACCTCCTCCGGCTCGGCGTAGCGGCGGACCGGCACCCGCCGACGGGCGAACTTCCGCTTGGCCTCGTCGGGGATGGCCGCCGTCATGCCCGTTGCGATCGGCCCAGGACCCACAGCGTTGACGGTGATTCCCGTCTCGCCCAGTTCCACGGCCAGCGCCCGGGTGAGACCGACCACGCCGTGCTTGGCCGCCGTGTAGGGCGAGGTGGACGGCGAGCCGCCGACGCCCTCGGTCGACGACACGTTCACGATCCGTCCGGCCGGCGACTCCCGCAGGTGGGGCATTGCGGCCCGGATGGTCCGGGTCATGCCGGTGAGCATGACGGCCAGCGCCCGGTCCCAGACCTCGCCGTAGGCCGGGTCGTCGATGGTTGCCCCGGCGGGGATGCCGGCGTTGTTGACCAGCACGTCGAGCCCGCCGAGGTGGTCGGCAGCATCGGCCACCACCGAGTCCACGGCAGCGGCATCGGCCACGTCGAGGGTCCAGGCCGTCGCCGTGCCCCCGACGGCGACGACCTCGGCAGCCACTGCAGCGGCCCGGTCGCCGTCGAGGTCGGTCACGGCGACCGCCGCCCCCTCGTCGGCGAACAGGTGAGCGGTGGCCCGGCCGATGCCTGATCCGGCGCCGGTGACCAGCACCCGATGGCCAGACACCGAACGGCTGAGGTGGGTCAGTCGAGTGCGATCGGCAGGAATCTCAGTCATGCACTGAGTCTCGCGTGGGCCCTGACCGGAGATCCCGGTCCGGGCCCACGTTTGCCTGACGGACTGTCAGATCGGAGACTGGGGCCATGAGCACCGACGCATCCGGCTCGACGTTCCCGGACGACGTGGCCGCCATCGACACGATGATGGGCACCCGGGCCGGACCGAACGCCAAGTTCAACTACGAGAACCTCACCGGGATCAAGGATGCCGACTCGAGGTCCATGAACTTCCCTGCCCAGTACATGTTCAAGGATGTGCCGTTCTCGGATCAGGCTCGGGGGGCAACCGGTGAGGCCCAGGACCCGCCGCAGGGAGCCGAACTGTGCCTGCCGTCCATGGACCGCAACAATGTCCAGATGGCCATGGTCGGCATCGGCCCCGGCAAGTCCGAGGCCCGCACCATGGTCGAGGAGCACCCCGACCGGTTCTTCGCCTGCCACGAGCCCGACCCCAACGACGTCATGGGATCGGTCCGCACCATCCGGCAACTGCACGCCGAGGCCGGCCTGAGGGCGGTGACCGCCTTTCCGTGCGGCCGGGACCCGCAGGTCCCCATCGACGACCCGAAGATGTACGCCATCTACGCGACGTGCTGCGAGTTGGACATTCCCGTCTTCTGCTGTGCCGGCATCCCAGGGCCGCGGGTCCCTTTCGCCCCCCAGCACGTCGAGCTGATCGACCGGGTCATGTACGACTTCCCCGACCTGGTGTTCGTGACCCGCCACGGGTGCGAGCCGTGGGAGGACCTCATGGTCAAGCTGATGCTCAAGTGGCCGAACCTGTACTACTCGACCTCGGCGTTCGCCCCGAAGCACTACCCGAAGGCCATCATCGACTACGCCAACACCCGGGGCGCCGACAAGGTGATCTACGCCGGCTACTTCCCCATGGGCCTGTCGTTGGACCGGATCTTCGCCGAGTTGCGCGACGTGCCCTTCAAGGCCGAGGTGTGGCCGAAGTTCCTCCGCGAGAACGCCATCCGCGTCCTCAAGCTCGACGCCTGACCCGGCTGGTGACCCGGGGCGACGGCGACGCAGCGCCCGAGGTCGTCGACCGGCCGGACCTCCCCGAGTGGGCGGCGGCCCAACGCCGGTGGCTGACGCCCACCGTGGTGGGGCGGTTCGGGATCCACCCACCGTGGTGTGATCCCGTCGGCGACGTGCCGGTGTCGATCGACCCCGGACCGACCTTCGGACACGGGGCGCATCCAACCACCGCCCTTGTGCTGGCCGAGGTCGACCGCCTGGCCGGGACAGGCCCGGCACTCCTTGGAACGGAGGTGCTGGACGTGGGCTGCGGATCAGGGGTGCTGGCCGTCGCCGCGGCCTGCCTCGGCGCCGGTCCCGTGGTCGGGATCGACGTCGAGGACGACGCCGTGGCCTGGACGCTCTACAACGCGGCAGCCAACGGAGTCGAGGTGGCGGCATCCACCACGCCGGTCTCCGATGTGGCCGGAGCCTGGGGCCTGGTGCTGGCCAATGTCCTGCCGGTCGTCCACGACGGAGTCGCTGCGGCGGTGGCCGCCCGGGTGGCTCCGACCGGGACGCTGGTGGTCAGCGGGTCGCCCGAAGAAGATGCCGACCGGGTGGCGGGCCTCTACCGAGCCGAGGGCCTCGCCGAGGTCCGCCGGACGTCCTCCGACGGGTGGGCGGGCCTCGTGTTCGCCCGGGACGCGGTCCCGGCCGAGTAACCGACTTCTGGGGCTGACCTAGGGACGGGGCCCGGCGGCGCCAGTGGCCCGCATCTCCGCGATGGCCTCGGCTGACAGGCCGATCCCCTCCAGTATCTCGTCGGTGTGCTCGCCGATGCCCGGCGCCATGGTCGGCGTGGGAGGCAGTTCGCCCTCGATGAAGACGGGCAGGGGCAACTGCTCGGCACCGACGTCTTCGATCCCGTAGAAGGGCAGGCGGTGGGCGAACTGCGGGTCGTCGGGGGCGGTCTTCGGCGTGTTGACCGGCGCGATCGGCGTGTTGACCTCGTTGGCGAAGTCCAGCCACTGTTGACAGGTCTTCGTGGCGAAGATGGCTTTCAACTCGGCTTGCATCTCGGTGTTGTGCCGGGCGTGGTCGGCGTACTTCGAGCCGGGCCACTTCTCGAACATGTCCATCCGTCCGACGCCCTCGCAGAAGTTCCTCCAGAACGCCTGCTCGGAGGCCATGAACAGCACGTGGCCGTCGATGGCCTCGTAGATCTGGTAGCGGACGCCCTCCCACATGCCGGCCAGGCCAGGTTCGCGGCGCTCGTAGTCGTCGGACGGGTTGCCGGTGACGACGTCTTCGGGCCGCTCGTAGGCCTTGTAGGTCTCGATGCGGTACCAGTCCATGTAGGCCGCTGCGTCGGACTGGGCGACCTCCAGCCAAGTGCCCTTGCCGGTCTCGCGGGCGCTGATGACGGCGGCGAGGATGCCCAAGGCGCCGACCATGGGTCCGACGTTGATGCCGATGTTGGGGATGACCGGGATGCGGGTGAAACCCTCGTCGTCGACCACCGGGTCGATCAGGCCGGCCCAGGTGTCGTAGGCGATGCCGTGGCTGGGCATGTCGCGGTAGGGACCGGTGGCGCCGTAGCCGGAGATGGTGCAGAAGACGATCTTCGGGTTGATCTGGACCAGTTCATCGAAACCGAGGCCCAGCTTGGCCAGCGAGCCGGGGCGCATCGCCTCGACGACCACGTCGGCCTCGCGCACCATCTCGCGATAGGCCTTCAGGGCCGACTCCTGTTTGAGGTCCAGGCAGATGCTGCGCTTACCGCGGTGGGTATGGAGGTGGAGCAGCGAGTTGCCCTCCACGATGGGCCAGGTCATCTGGCGGACATAGTCGCCGGCCGGAGGTTCGACCTTGATCACGTCGGCGCCCAGGTCGGATAGGAAGGTGGCCACGAGGCCGGGACCGAGTAGCGAGTTCTCCAGCACCTTGAGGCCGGCCAGCGGTCGGTTGGCATCGCCCATGTCGTGAGGTTCCTCCGGTGTGGGACGGGGCCGATGGGGCCCGCCCGGCGAGAATCTGACGGTCCGTCAGATTACCTGCCGCGGGCACCGACCGTTGCCTCCGGAGGTCGATCCTCCGGCAACCCCGGGGAGAACGACGGTCCCTAGGCTCGGACCGTGCGCGACCCCGGCTACCTCCTCCACAGCATGGCCATGCAGCAGCGCGGCGCGCAGGGCGTGGGCCGCGCCACCCGCAGGCGGGTCTGGGGCTTCGCCCGCCCCCACCGACGCCTCATCGCCGGCTTCCTGGCCTGCGTGGTCACCGGCTCGCTCCTCGGCGTCGTCCCACCACTGCTGTTCCGGGAGATCATCGACGACGCCATACCATCGAGCGATCGCGGCCACCTGACCGTCCTCGGCCTGCTGGTGGTCGGCGCCGCGCTCGCCCAGGCCGCGCTGTCGTTCGCCCAGCGGTGGGCATCGGCCCGGGTCGGCGAGGGCCTCATCTTCGACCTCCGGGTGGCGTTGTTCGACCACGTCCAGCGACTCCCCCTCTCGTTTTTCACCCGCACCCAGACCGGCGCGCTGGTCAGCCGCCTGAACAACGACGTGGTGGGCGCCCAAAGGGCCCTGACCGGCACGCTCGGAACGGTCGTGGCCAACGGCATCACGGCCATCACCACGCTGGTCACCCTGCTGGTGCTGGAGTGGCGCATCACCCTGCTGGCCCTCGTGCTGGTCCCGGCATTCGTACTCCCGGCCCGCAGGGTGGGCCTCAAGGTGGCCGAAATCACTCGCGAGGGCATGGACCTCAACGCCTCGATGAACGCAACCATGACCGAGCGGTTCAACGTGTCGGGTGCCCAGTTGGCCAAGCTCTACGGCCGCCCCGCCGAGGAGACCAGCGGCTTCGCCAACCGGGCCGGTCGGGTCCGAGACATCGGCATCCGCAGCGCCCTGTACAGCCAGGCGTTCATCATCTCGCTGACCACCCTCGGCGCCCTCGGCACCGCGGTGGCCTACTGGGTGGGCGGCTCGCTGGCCATCAGCGGCAGCATCACCATCGGCACGCTGGCCTCCATGGGCGTCCTCGTGGCCCAGCTCTACGGCCCGCTGGCCCAGCTCACCAACGCCCGGGTGGACGTCATGTCGGCCTTCGTGTCCTTCGAGCGGGTCTTCGAGGTGCTCGACGCCCACGATCCCCTTGCCGACGCCGAGGATGCCGAATCGGTCGACCACGTGGACGGTCACCTGGCCTTCCGGGGCGTCTCATTCCGGTACCCGGGTCTCGACGAGGCATCGGTCCCGTCGCTCGAGGTGGAGGCCACACCCGGAACGGCCGGCCGCACCGTGCTCCACGACGTCGACGTCGACGTGGCCCCCGGGCGGATGCTGGCCGTGGTCGGCCCGTCGGGGTCGGGCAAGAGCACCATGGCCTCGCTCATTCCCCGCCTCTACGACGTGGCCACCGGCTCGGTCACCCTCGACGGCCGAGACGTCCGCACGCTGCGCCAGGACGACCTGCGGGCCCGCATCGGCATCGTCACCCAGGACCCCCACCTGTTCCACGACACGGTGCGGGCCAACCTGCGCTACGCCCGACCCGACGCCACCGAGGCCGAGATGGACGAGGCCTGCCGGGCGGCACGCATCCTCGACGTGGTCCGGACCCTGCCCGAGGGCTACGACACCATGGTCGGCGAGCGGGGCCACCGGATGTCCGGTGGCGAGAAGCAGCGCCTGGCCATCGCCCGCCTGCTTCTCAAGGACCCGGCGATCGTGGTGCTCGACGAGGCCACCAGCCACCTCGACACCGAGAACGAGGCCGAGGTGCAGTTGGCGCTGGCCGCCGCCCTGGAGGGCCGGACGTCGGTGGTCATCGCCCACCGGCTGTCCACCATCGTCGACGCCGACGAGATCGTGGTCCTCGACGAGGGACGGATCGTGGAACGGGGCCGCCACCCCGAACTCCTGGCTGTCGGCGGCCTGTACGCCGACCTGTGGTCTGCCCTCGTCCGCGGCGACGCGGTCGCCGACACCTGACCAGCGGCCCGCCGGAATCGGGCCTCCGGGCGGCCGGCCGGTACCGTCCCGGTATGGCTTCCTCCGCTGAATCCCCGATCGTGCTTCTGGCCGGGGCCCGCACTCCGATGGGTCGGTTCCAGGGCGGCCTGTCGTCCCGGACGGCCACCGACCTGGGCGCCACCGCCATCGCTGCGGCCATCGAACGGTCCGGCATCGGCGCCGACGACGTCGACTTCGCCTACCTCGGCAACGTGGTGGCCGCCGGCACCGGCCAGGTCCCGGCCCGCCGGGCCGCTGCGGACGCCGGCATCCCCCTGACCGTGCCCAGCACCCTGCTGAACCGGGCCTGCCTCTCGGGCATGCACGCCATCCACCTGGCTTCGCAGATGGTCCGCCTCGGCGAAGCCGAGGTGGTGGTGGCAGGGGGCATGGAGTCGATGACCAACGCCCCGTACCTGCTCACCAAGGCCCGGGCCGGCTACCGCATCGGCGACGGCGCCCTCGTCGACTCGATGATGTTCGACGGCCTGACCTGCACGTTGGAGGACTGCGCCATGGGCGAGGCCACCGAGCGCTACGCGGCCGACCTGGGCCTGACCCGCGGTCCTCAGGACGCCTTCGCCGCCGATTCCCACGAGCGCGCCGCCAAGGCGCAGAAGGACGGCCTGCTGGCCGAGGAGATCGTGCCCGTGTCCATCCCACAGCGGAAGGGCGAACCGGTCGTGGTGGTCGACGACGAGGGGATCCGGCCCGACGCGGACGCTGAGTCGATGGGCCGCCTTCCCGCCGCCTTCGTCCCCGACGGGAACATCACAGCCGGCAACGCCTCGCAGATCTCCGACGGGGCGGCGGCCTGTGTGGTCACCACCCTGGAGCGTGCCGAGGCGCTCGGTGTGGCCCCGCTGGCCGAGGTGGTCTCCCACGGCCAGGTGGCCGGCCCGGACGCCAGCCTCCTGCACCAGCCTTCCAACGCCATCGCCCGGGCGTTGGACCGGGCCGGCATGGCGGTCGGAGATCTGGACCTGGTGGAGGTCAACGAGGCATTCGCCGCGGTGGCCCTCGCATCGATGGACGCCCTCGGCGTGCCCGCCGACATCATGAACGTGAACGGCGGGGCCATCGCCCTCGGCCACCCCATCGGCATGTCCGGCACCCGCCTCGCCCTGACGCTGGCCCACGAACTGAAGCGGCGCGGCGGAGGCACCGGAGCGGCGGGACTGTGCGGCGGCGGCGGCCAGGGTGAGGCCCTCGTCCTGAAGGTCGCAGCATGAAAGAGACGAGCGCTCCGGTCGTCCGGGTCGCCCAGGGCGACCTGCGTGGGCGGACCCGCAACGGAGCCCAGCTGTTCGCAGGAATCCCCTATGCAGCGCCCCCGATCGGCGACCGCCGCTTCCGCGCCCCCGTGCCTCCCGAGCCGTGGGAGGGCGTGCGCGACGCCCGACGGTTCGGCCCGGCCGCACCCCAACTCCCCGGCGAGGGCCTCACCAATCGGATCGCTGTCGCGTGGGACGAGGACTGCCTGACCCTGAACGTGGTCACGCCGTCCTGTGGGCCGTCGGAACGCGACGGCGCCCTGAGGCCGGTCTACGTCTGGATCCACGGCGGCGCCTACAAGCACGGTCAGGGCTCGGTGCCGTGGTATGACGGCACGTCGTTCGCCACCCGGGGCGACATCGTCGTGGTCACCATCAACTACCGGCTCGCCGCGCTCGGGTTCTGCGACCTGGGCGCGCACCTGGGCGACGACTTCGCCACCTGCGGCATCAACGGAACCCTCGACCAGGTGGCCGCCGTCCGGTGGGTCCGCGACAACGTCGCGGCGTTCGGCGGCGATCCGGAACGCATCACCATCGGCGGCGAGTCGGCGGGGGCGTTCAGCGTGTCGAACCTGCTGGCCATGCCGTCCACCGAAGGGCTGTTCCACCGAGCCATCGCCCAGAGCGGTGCACTGCACCACACCTTCGACCCGGTCGACGGCAAGGACATCGCCGACGACTTCCTGTCCGCTCTCGGCAACCCGACGGCCGAAGAGTTGATGGCCCTGCCCGTCGAGGCCATCCTCGACGCCCAGGAGCGGGTCAGTTCTGAGCGGGGCCAGGACACCGGCCGCAGCCAGGAGCCCTTCTATCCGGTATGGGGCCACGACCTCCTCCCCGCCGACCCTCGTGACCTGGTGGCCGCCGGCCACGGATGCGAGGTCCCACTGCTGACCGGCACCAACGAGGACGAACTGTCGCTGTGGGGCGTCACGACGATGGACGTCGACGGCCTGGCCGACCTGGTGGCGCGGACCACGGACGATCCCGACGCCATGCTCGAGGTCTACCGGCGCCGGCTCGGCGACGAGAGGTCCGGCGAGGTGGCGCCGGGTTGGCTGGCCTGTGCCATCGGTTCGGACAAGGTGTTCACCGTGCCTGCGGTCCGGCACGCCGAGTACCGCCACGCCGGCGGGGCCGACACGTGGATGTACCGGTTCTCGTGGGACTCGCGGGCCTTCGACGGGATGTTCGGAGCGGCCCACGCCCTGGAGATTCCGTTCACCTTCAACACCATCGACCGGCCCGGCGTCGACGTGTTCATCGGCCCCGGGGAACCGCCCACCGTGCTGGCCGACAGGATTCACGACGCCTGGATCGCCTTCATCCGCGACGGCGACCCGTCGACTGCCGACCTGGGAGAGTGGCCCCGCTACGACCCGGACAGCCGGGTGGTCATGGACCTCGACGACGAGTGCGGCCTGCTGAACGACCCGAGGCCGGAAGAGCGGAGAGCCTGGGTGGGAATCGTCCGTTGAGCGGCACGCCGAAGAAGGTTCTCGTGATGGGGGGTACCCAGTTCAACGGGCTGGCCCTGGTTCACGAGTTGGTCCGCCAGGGCCATGACGTCACGATCGTCAACCGCGGCCAGACCGATGCACCCCTCCCGGAGGGAATCAACCGCCTCTACGCCGATCGCA
>JAZADN010000024.1:0-17261 GCA_036123585.1 Actinomycetota bacterium
CAGGCTCCCTTAGCTCAGTCGGCAGAGCGTCTCCATGGTAAGGAGAAGGTCGACAGTTCGATTCTGTCAGGGAGCTCGCTGGCGACGTAGCTCAGCTGGTGAGAGCGCTCGACTCATAATCGAGAGGTCGACAGTTCGAATCTGTCCGTCGCTACGAACACCGGGCTCCAGCTGGCGGCCGGTGCAGGGACCGCTCCGGCGGATTCCGACGAGGCCGCCCTGGTGGGCGGGAGAGAGAAGCGAGAGCGAGACCGATATGGCGTCCGACAAGCGAGTGCAGGTCACCCTGGAGTGCCAGGAGTGCAAGCGCCGGAACTACATCACCACCAAGTCCAAGGTGAACACCCGTGAGCGGATCGAACTCAAGAAGTTCTGCCGCTGGTGCCGATCCCACGTGGACCACAAGGAGACCCGCTGACCGCGGATCCCGCCTGCGGGACGCCCGGACGCCGCTGGTAGCCTCGTGCGCGTACCGCCCCCCGACACCGACCCCGGAGTCGGAGGTCGGGACACAGGGCAGTGGCTCAATTGGTAGAGCACCGGTCTCCAAAACCGGCGGTTGGGGGTTCGAGTCCCTCCTGCCCTGCGAGATCGGTCCACCGCGGACCGACCGGGCTCACCGAGGGGCCCGGATCCCTCCGAGGGATGCTCCCGACTACCCGAGTCAACAACGATCGCCGAAGGACCGAGGCCTGACATCATGTCGATGAACCGCGAGCAGAAGCGGATGCTGCAGCGCCAGGGCGAGGTAGACGCCGACGGCGAGCCGATTCGCCAGCGCCGCCAGCAGCAGAACCGCCAGCCTGAGGAGCGCACCGGTGTCGTACAGTTCGGCCGTGAGGTCCGGGCCGAGCTTCGCAAGGTCGCTTGGCCGTCCCGTTCGGAGACCAGCAACTACACCGCCGTGGTCATCGTGACCATCATCGTTATCACGGCCATCGTCGCTGGACTTGACTGGATCTTCTCCCAGTCCGTGCTGGAGTTGTTCGACGTCTGATGAGCACAACAGAGGATTCCATCGTGAACACCGACGACGAGGCGACTGAACTCGTTGAGGAGGCGGCCCCGGCTGCCGCCGACCTGCTGCCTACCGGCTCCCGGACCGAGGACGAGTCGACTGACGAGGAGACCGGCGCCGATGTCGTGTCCGCCGAGGAACCGGGGTCCGACGACGATGTGGCCGTGGTCGAGGAGGCCGACCTCGAGGTCCTCGACGAGGACGAGATGTTCGCCGATGACGTCGAAGCAGCGCCCAAGCGCGAGAGCGCCTTCGACCGTCCCGGTAACTGGTTCGTCGTTCACACCCAGTCGGGCTATGAGAAGAAGGTCCGCCAGAACCTGGAGGCCCGTCGCGACTCGCTGCACCTCGAGGACCGGATCCTCGAGGTCGAGATCCCGATGGAGGACGTCGACGAGTTCCGCAACGGCAAGAAGGTGACCGTCTCCAAGAAGGTCTTCCCCGGCTACCTACTGGTGCGCTGCTTTCTAGACGACGAGACTTGGTCCGCCATCCGCGACACGCCCGGCGTGGTCAACTTCGTGGGTTCTGGAGGCAAGCCGTCCCGACTGCGCCGCAAGGAGGTCGAGACCTTTCTGCCAGTGGCCGACGAGTCGGAGGCCGTGGTGCCCAAGCGGTCCAAGGCCCGCTTCGGCTTCGGCATCGGCGAGACGGTTCGCGTCAAGGAGGGCCCGTTCGCCGATTTTTCCGGCGCCATCCAGGAGATCAACGAGGATCAGCTCAAGGTCAAGGTGCTGGTCAACATCTTCGGCCGGGAAACGCCGGTCGAGTTGGAGTTCTCGCAGGTCGCGCAGTTGTAGCAGCACCAGGCCGGTCCCTTCCGGCGTGACCTGCACCACGCTCCTGGCACGGTGCGGGTTGCCGATCGACGGACATCGGACCAGACTTGACCGTTCCCCGAGCGTGCCCGCCTCGATGGCCGGACGTTCGGCGGGCGGCCCCCGCACCGGCGGGCGCCCCCACCCCGAGAGACGAACTGGGATACCCGAGACATGGCGAAGAAGCAGATCGCAGCAGTCGTGAAGATTCAGATTCCGGCCGGCCAGGCGTCGCCTGCCCCGCCGGTGGGTACGGCACTGGGCCCGCACGGCGTTGCCATCATGGACTTCTGCAAGGAGTACAACGCCAAGACCGAGGACAAGCGCGGCCAGATCATCCCTGTCGAGATCACCATCTACGAGGACCGGTCGTTCACCTTCATTACGAAGACGCCGCCCACCTCGTTCCTGATCCGTCAGGCTGCTGGCCTTGAGAAGGCCTCGCAGAACCCGGGCCGCGAGCAGGCCGGGACGATCACCTGGGCCCAGGTGGCCGAGATCGCCGAGGCCAAGATGCCCGACCTGAACGCCAACGACCTCGAGGGCGCCAAGCAGCAGGTCGCGGGCACCGCCCGCAGCATGGGGATCGCCGTCGGCTGAGTCGGCTGCACCTCTGCTCCGATTTCACTGGGGCACCGCACAACAGAATCCGAAGGGTCGCCGCCACGGCGGTTCCGTCGACGGGGAAGACCTCGCCCCGCCGGAGCCAACGACCCGATCGAGGGAGCCGATCGAAGGAGATGGCGACATGAGCAGGAATGGAAAGCGGTACACGGACGCTGCGGCACGGCTCGACCGCGACCAGCAGTACTCAGCGTCGGAGGCCCTCGAGTTGGCCTCCTCGCTGGCCGGGGCGAAGTTCGACGAGGGCATCGACCTTTTGGTCCGCCTGAGCATCGACCCCCGCAAGACCGAGGAAATGATCCGGGGCACCGTCGCGCTTCCGTCTGGCACGGGCAAGGACGTCCGGGTGGCCGTGTTCGCCCAGGGCGAGGCGGCCAACGCGGCCCGTGAGGCGGGCGCCGACCACGTGGGTGCCGACGACCTGGCCGCCGAGGTCGAGGGCGGGATGCTGGACTTCGACGTGGCCATCGCCACTCCCGACATGATGCCGACGGTCGGAAAGTTGGGTCGGGCGCTCGGTCCCCGTGGCCTGATGCCCAATCCCAAGTCGGGCACGGTCACCGACGACGTGGCCAAGGCGGTCGGAGAGTTCAAGGGCGGCAAGGTCGAGTTCCGCACCGACCGGTACGGCAACGTCCATCTGCCCATCGGCAAGGCCAGCTTCGACGGAGCCGCTCTGACGGCCAACCTGAACGCCGCCATCGACGAACTGGTGCGCCTCAAGCCATCCTCGGCCAAGGGCCGCTACCTCAAGAAGGTGTCGGTGTCTTCCACCATGGGTCCCGGCATCCGCATTGATCCGCTCCGGGTCGACCAGTAGAGGTTCTGTCCCTGTCCAGTCGTCCGGCCGGGCAGTGCCTCCGTTGAGGCCTCAGATCGGACGGTACGACCGCGGTGTGGCGTCTGCCGCCCGCCGGTAGCCTGACCGCCACAATCGACACGCTCACCGAAGACCTCCGGGTTGCGCCCAGGCGCAGAACGAGGCCTCAACTCCGCCGGGATGATCCGGCGGTGACGGGTCCGCCCGAGCAGGAGAGCCCTCCTGACCGATCGGGGTCGGGTCCGTCCTCCTGGGCGGCCCTGCTCCTTCGTCTGCGGTGTGCGTGGCCGGCCTCCGGGTCGGTGAACCAACCGAAGAACAGATCGAGATCTACAGGAGAGGAGGGGTGAGCGTGGGAGACGTCCGTGCGGAGAAGGTGGCCGTCGTAGCAGAGGTTCGGGAGAAGCTCTCGAATGCCGACGCCGCTGTTCTGACCGAGTATCGGGGACTCGATGTCCCGGCTATGGCGGCATTGCGCACCGCGCTGCGCGAGGCCGGTGGTGAGTACAAGGTCTACAAGAACACCTTGGTGCGCTTCGCCGTCGAAGAGTTGGGCTTGGAACTCGACGACCTGCTGACCGGGCCGACGGCCATCGCCTTTACCGGCGAGAAGGCTGATGGCACCGCCGGCGACCCGGTGGCCGTGGCCAAGGCGCTCAAGGAGTTCGCCAAGGACCATGAGGCCCTGGTCATCAAGGGCGGCCTGTTCGACGAGAAGCGGCTGACCGTGGAGGAGATCTTGGCCCTGGCTGAGATCGCGCCTCGCGAGGTGTTGTTGGCCCAGCTGGCCGGCGCCATGGCCGCTCCGATGCAGCAGTTCGCTGCGCTGCTCAAGGCGGTGCCCCAGAACATGGCCTACGCGCTGCAGGCCCTCATCGAGCAGGGAGGCGCCCCGGGCGCTCCGGAGGCCGATGAGGCCGAGGCCGTAGAGACCGATGCGGAGGAGGCCGATGAGGCCGAGGCCGCCGAGGAACCTGTCAGCCGCGACGAAGAGGAGTGATCATGGCGACGAAGGAAGAGATCCTGGACGCGATCGCCGGGATGACCGTGCTCGAGTTGAGCGAGTTGCTGTCGGACTTCGAGGAGAAGTTCGGCGTGACGGCGGCGGCCCCTGTGGCCGTGGCCGCGGCCGCCCCCGCGGGTGGTGGCGAGGCCGGTGACGGTGAGGAGGAGAAGGACTCCTTCGACGTCGTGTTGGCCGGTGCCGGCGACAAGAAGATCCAGGTCATCAAGGAGGTCCGCGCGCTGACCAACCTCGGCCTGAAGGACGCCAAGGACCTGGTCGACGGTGCTCCGGCGACGGTGCTCGAGGGCGCCTCGAAGGAGGATGCCGAGAAGGCCAAGGAGGCCCTCGAGGGCGCCGGCGCCAGCATCGAGCTCAAGTAGCTCCCTCTAGGAGGGAACGGTCCGGCGCATCCCGCCGGGCCATTAGTGGACCCCGGGGCACCCGTCGTTGACGGCCCCCGGGTTCCCTCGTTTTCGGGTTTCAGCGATTTCGGACGGCCCGTGGCTGGGCCGGTCGTCCCGCTTCTCCGGTGGGTTTCGTGACGATTCCGTGACGGTCCTTGACCGTGACGCGACGGTGCCGGTACTTTTCGCGCCGGAGCGACCCTTCGGGGTCCGTCCGCGCTGCCCCCAAGGGGTTGCGTTCTGTGGCGCGCGGTCGCTAAGATCCGCCGTTGCCGTGGTCGCGCTCGTCGGTAATGCCGTTTTCGTGCAGAACGTCGACACGCCCGGTTTGCCCCGTCCGTGATTCCTGGCCAGGAGTTCTAGGTGTCTGCTCGCCCCCTCGTCCGGGACCGTTACTCGTTCGGCAACCTGGAGGAAGTCCTTCCCCTCCCCAACCTGATCGACGTCCAGAAGAAGTCTTTCGACTGGTTCCGTCTTCAGGGCATCGCCGACACGTTCCGGGACCTCAGCCCCATTCAGGACTTCAGCGAGACGCTCTCGCTCGAGTTGGAGTTCGACCCGAATGACGAGGACCTGTGCCCTCCGCCGAAGTTCTCGGTGGAGGAGTGCAAGGAGAAGGACATGACCTTCTCCGCTCCGATCTTCGTGCGGGCCTCGTTCAAGAACCAGAACACGGGCGAGATCAAGGAGCAGACGGTCTTCATGGGGGACTTCCCGATGATGACCGAGAAGGGCACCTTCGTGATCAACGGCACCGAGCGTGTCGTGGTGTCGCAGCTCGTCCGCTCGCCGGGCGTCATCTTCCAGCCTGGTGACCGCTATCGCCTGCGGAACATGAGCAAGCACCAGTTGGTGACCGGCACTATCCACCCGTCGCGCGGCGAGTGGATCGAGTTCGACGTCGAGCAGAAGCCGGGCAAGGACGTCACCGCCGGTACCAAGGTTTCGCGCAAGCGTCGACTCTCGATGTTCACCCTGCTGCGCGCCCTCGGATACGACGAGGAGAACGAGCCGGGTTTCCTGGATCGCTTCGTCCGCCACTTCGACTTCCTCGAGGGCCAGTGGGAGAAGGACCGTGAGGTCGCTCCCACCCAGGAGGATTCACTGCTCGAGATCTACAAGCGGGTCCGTCCCGGCGAGCCGCTGTCGGTGGAGGCCGCCCGTGCCTACTTCCGTAACTCCTTCTTCGAGTCGCGCCGATACGACCTGTCCCGGGTCGGCCGTTACAAGCTGAACCGGAAGCTGGGTCCGGAGATCGAAAAGATCGAGGAGCTCTTTGGCATCGAGCTCGAGCGCCCCGATGAGGATTCCCCGGTGCTGGTCCGCTCCGAGGTGCTGGCCACCTGCACCTACCTGCTGCACCTCGCCAAGGGCGAGCCCGGCTACCGCCTCGACGACCAGGACCACTTCGCCAACCGCCGCATCCGCTCGGTCGGCGAGCTGATCCAGAACCAGCTCCGCATCGGCCTCAGCCGCATGGAGCGGGTGGTCCGCGAGCGCATGACGACCATGGATGTGGAGGCCATCGCCCCGCAGAGCCTGGTCAACATCCGCCCCGTGGTGGCCTCCATCAAGGAGTTCTTCGGGACCAGCCAGCTGTCCCAGTTCATGGACCAGGTGAACCCGCTGTCGGGCCTCACCCACCGCCGTCGCCTCTCGGCGCTCGGCCCGGGCGGCCTTTCCCGTGAGCGGGCTGGCTTCGAGGTCCGCGACGTCCACTTCTCGCATTACGGCCGTATGTGCCCGATCGAGACTCCCGAGGGTCCGAACATTGGCCTCATCGGCGGTCTGGCTACCTACGGCCGGATCAACCGGTTCGGCTTCATCGAGTCGCCCTACCGCGTGGTGGTCGACGGCAAGGTCACCGACGATGTGAGGTATCTGGCTGCCGACGACGAGGAGGAGTTCGTCGTCGCCCAGGCCAACGCACCGCTCAACCCGGACGGGACCTTCCGCAACGACCGGGTCCTCGTGCGTCGGTCGCCGCAGGCAGCCTCGCTGAACGACCTCAAGCTCCAGTTGGAGCAGGACATCTTCTTCGGTGCCACCACCGAGATCTCTTTCGTGCCGCCCAGCGAGGTCCAGCTGATGGACGTCTCGCCGCGGCAGATCGTCTCGGTGGCAACGGCGCTCATTCCGTTCCTCGAACACGACGATGCCAACCGGGCACTGATGGGCGCCAACATGCAGCGGCAGGCCGTCCCGTTGGTTCGGTCCGAAGCCCCGTACATCGGTACCGGTATCGAGGCCAGCGCCGCCCACGATGCGGCCGACATGCTCCTGGCAAACGAGGCCGGCACGGTCACCGCGGTGGACGGCACGTCGATCACCGTCGACTACGCCAAGGCCGGGAAGCAGACCCACGACCTGCTCAAGTACGTGCGGTCCAACCAGGACACCTGTATCAACCAGAAGAGCCGGGTCGTCCCCGGCCAAAAGGTCAAGAAGGGTCAGCTGCTGGCCGACGGCTCGTCCACCGACGGTGGCGAACTGGCGCTCGGCAAGAACCTTCTCGTGGCTTTCATGTCCTGGGAGGGCTACAACTTCGAGGACGCCATCATCCTCTCGGAGCGCCTGGTGAAGGACGACGTGCTCACGTCGATCCACATCCACGAGCACGAGATCGATGCCCGTGACACCAAGTTGGGCGCTGAGGAGATCACCGGCGACATCCCGAACTTGTCCGACGAGATCCTGGCCGATCTCGACGACCGGGGCATCGTGCGTGTCGGTGCAGAGGTGTCGCCCGGCGACGTCCTAGTCGGCAAGGTCACCCCTAAGGGTGAGACGGAACTGACTCCCGAGGAGCGTCTCCTGCGGGCCATCTTCGGCGAGAAGTCCCGCGAGGTGCGTGACACCTCGCTGAAGGTCCCGCACGGCGAGACCGGCAAGGTCATCGACGTCAAGGTGTTCAACCGCGACGACGGCGACGAACTGCCGCCCGGCGTCAACCAGCTGGTTCGGGTCTACGTGGCCCAGAAGCGCAAGATCAGCGTGGGCGACAAGTTGGCCGGCCGCCACGGCAACAAGGGCGTCATCTCCATGATCCTCCCCGTGGAGGACATGCCTTACCTGGCCGACGGCACCCCTGTCGACATCATCCTGAACCCGCTGGGCGTGCCGTCCCGGATGAACGTCGGGCAGGTGCTCGAGGCCCATCTCGGCTACTGCGCCCGCTGGGGCTGGGAGATCGATGGCGACGCCGTCGGGGCCCAGCCTGTCCGCGGCATCGAAAAGAAGACCCGTCCGTCGACCGAGCCGGCAGTCCACGTGGCCACACCGGTCTTCGACGGCGCCCACTGGGACGAGGAGGACCGGTCCGGCCGCCATCCCACGATCCAGAGGATCTTGAGCAACCTGCGGCCCGAGTCGGTCGACGGCGACCGCCTGGTCCAGCTCGACGGTAAGGCGACCCTCTACAACGGCCGCACCGGCGAGGCCTACGACAGCCCGATCATGGTCGGGTACGTCTACATCCTGAAGTTGGCCCACCTCGTGGACGACAAGATCCACGCCCGGTCGACGGGTCCGTACTCGATGATCACGCAGCAGCCCCTGGGCGGCAAGGCTCAGTTCGGCGGTCAGCGGTTCGGCGAGATGGAGGTCTGGGCGCTCGAGGCCTACGGGGCCGCCTACTGCCTGCAGGAACTCCTGACCATCAAGTCCGACGACACCATCGGCCGGGTCAAGGTCTACGAGGCCATCGTCAAGGGCGACAACATCCCGGAGCCCGGCATCCCGGAGAGCTTCAAGGTTCTCATCAAGGAGATGCAGTCGCTCTGCCTGAACGTCGAGGTTCTGGCCGAGGACGGGCACGAGATCGAGATGCGCGACTTCGACGAGGACGCCTTCGACGGAATGCGCGAACTTGGAATCGATTTGTCCCGTCCGGAACGGGGTTCCGACGAGGAGGACCAGCGCCGCGCTGCCGGCCTGCTCGCTCGCTGACCCAACTCCACACCCGAACACGGCACCCACGCAAGAGAACGACACGCAGGAAGACACAGTGCTCGACGTCAACGAATTCGACCAGCTCCAGATAGGCCTGGCCACTGCGGACGGCATCCGCATGTGGTCCAACGGCGAGGTCAAGAAGCCGGAGACCATCAACTACCGCACCCTGAAGCCGGAGAAGGACGGACTCTTCTGCGAGAAGATCTTCGGTCCGACGAAGGACTGGGAGTGCTACTGCGGCAAGTACAAGCGGGTCCGCTTCAAGGGCATCATCTGCGAGCGCTGTGGCGTCGAGGTGACCCGCTCCAAGGTCCGCCGCGACCGCATGGGCCACATCGAACTGGCTGCCCCCGCCGTGCACATCTGGTACCTACGGGGCACCCGCTCGTGGCTGGCCTACCTCCTGATGGGCACCGAGCCCCGTGAGGAGTTGAAGGCCAAGCAGTTGGAGAAGGTCATCTACTTCGCCGCCAACCTCGTCGTCTCCGTGAACGAGGACAAGCGCCATGAGGACCTTCCTGAGCTGGAGGCCGAACTGGTCGAGGAGCGCCTCGCCATCGAGGAGGAGCGAGACCGCGAGCTGAACCGCCGTCAGGAGGACCTCGAGTCCGAGTTGGCCGAGATGGAGGCCGAGGGCGTCAAGGAGTCTGACCTCAAGGCCAGGGCCCGCACCGCCGAGAAGGACCTCCAGTTCATCCGGGACCAGTACGAGCAGGAGCTCGACGTCCTGAACCGCGCCTGGGACGAGTTCACCGGCCTTTTCGCCCGGCAGATCGTCGAGGAGGAAATGCTCTGGCGCGAACTTGAGGACCGCTGGGGTGAGTACTTCGAGGGCGGCATGGGCGCCGAGGCCCTGGCACGCCTCATCGAGATCATCGACTTCGACGAGGAGGAGGTCAAGCTGCGGGCGCAGATCGACCCGCCGGAGGGCCAGCGCCCCCTGTCGGCCCAGCGCAAGCAGAAGGCCATCAAGCGCCTCAAGATCGTCGCTGCGTTCAATCGCCGCGACGAGCATGGCCGACGGATCAACGAGCCCCGGGCCATGATCCTCGACGCCGTGCCGGTCATCCCGCCGGAACTGCGTCCCATGGTCCAGTTGGACGGTGGCCGCTTCGCCACCTCCGATCTGAACGACCTGTACCGCCGAGTGATCAATCGGAACAATCGCCTCAAGCGGCTGCTCGACCTGGGAGCCCCGGCGATCATCGTCAACAACGAGAAGCGGATGCTCCAGGAGGCCGTCGACGCCCTGTTCGACAATGGCCGCCGCGGCCGCCCTGTGACCGGCCCGGGCAACCGTCCGCTCAAGTCGCTGTCCGACATGCTGAAGGGCAAGCAGGGACGTTTCCGCCAGAACCTTCTCGGCAAGCGAGTCGACTACTCGGGCCGTTCGGTCATCGTGGCCGGTCCGACGTTGAAGTTCCACCAGTGCGGCCTGCCCAAGGTCATGGCGCTCGAGCTGTTCAAGCCTTTCGTCATGAAGAAGCTGGTCGACGAGGAGATCGCCCAGAACATCAAGTCCGCCAAGCGCATGGTCGAGCGGCGCAAGCCGCAGGTTTGGACGGTGCTCGAAGACGTCATCCGTGAGCACCCGGTCCTGCTGAACCGTGCCCCCACCCTGCACCGCCTAGGGATCCAGGCCTTCGAGCCGGTGCTGGTCGACGGCAAGGCCATACGCATCCACCCGCTGGTCTGCGCGGCCTTCAATGCCGACTTCGACGGAGACCAGATGGCCGTCCACCTGCCGTTGTCGTCGGAGGCCCAGGCCGAGGCCCGGGTCCTGATGCTGTCGGCCAACAACGTGCTCAGCCCGGCTCACGGCCGACCGCTGGTCACGCCGACCCAGGACATGGTGATCGGCGCGTACTACCTGACCGCTGAGCAGGAGGGCATGCCCGGCGAGGGCAAGGTGTTCCGGAACGTGGACGACCTCGAGTGGGCCGTCGAGTCCGGTCACGTGCACCTCCATGCCCGTATCCAGTACCGCTCGAATAATTACCCGGAATTGATCGACACGTCGGCCAACGGGGTGGCCGCCACCTGGCACACCACGACCCCCGGACGGGTGTTCTTCAATGAGGCCTTGCCGGGTAACGACGTGGAGCCGATGGAGGTCGGCGGTCACCGCGCCCAGCAGATCACCTACGTGAACGCGCAGGTCGGCAAGGGTCACCTGGGCTCCATCGTGGACGACCTGGCCCGCGGCTACCCGAAGAAGCTGGTCGCCGAGTCGCTGGACGCCCTCAAGGACGCGTGTTTCAAGTACGCCAGCCGTTCCGGCCTGACCGTGTCGATCGACGACGTGAAGACCCCGGAAGCCAAGGCCTCCATTCTCGACGAACACGAGAAGCGCGCCGAGAAGGTCGAGGCCCAGTTCCGGAAGGGCATCATCACCGACGGCGAGCGCCGGCAGATGGAGGTAGAGATCTGGAACTCGGCCACCTCCGAGGTCACCGACCGCATGGTCGAGTCCCTCGAAGCCGACCACTTCAACCCGATCGACATGATGGTCAAGTCGGGTGCCCGCGGGAACATGATGCAGGTGCGCCAGATCGCAGGGATGCGCGGCCTGGTGGCCAATCCCCGCGGTGACATGATCCCCCGGCCCATCAAGTCGAACTTCCGCGAGGGCCTGGCGATGCTGGAGTACTTCATCGCCACGCCGGGCGCCCGAAAGGGCCTCGTCGACACCGCCCTGCGGACCGCCGACTCGGGCTACCTGACCCGCCGGCTGGTCGACGTGTCCCAGGAACTAATCATCAACGACGTCGACCCGTTCGAGGGCGACGGTCCGGTACGCGGCATCTGGATCGACGACGTGCGTCCCGACGATCCGAACCGTCGGAGTCACCTCGAGACCCGCCTGTTCAGCCGGACGTTGGCCGACGACGTGACGTTGTCCGACGGCACGGTGATCCCGGCCGGCACCATCGTCGGTGAGCCGGAGATGGTGACCATGCGCGACGACGAGGGCGTGGAGCGCGTGCGCGTGCTCTCGCCGCTGACCGACGAGTCCGCCATCGGCGTCTCGGCAGCCAGCTACGGCATGTCGCTGGCCACCGGCAAGGCCATCGAACTGGGCGAGGCGGTCGGCGTGATCGCCGCCCAGTCGATTGGTGAGCCCGGAACCCAGCTCACCATGCGGACGTTCCACACCGGTGGCGTAGCTGGCAAGGACCTGGCTGGTGGTCTGCCGCGCGTCGTGGAGCTCTTTGAGGCACGCGAGCCGAAGGGCAAGGCCACCCTGGCCCGCATCTCCGGCGTAGTTCGCCTCGGCGACGACGAGGGCCGTGGCCGAGAGGTCACCGTGGTGGCCGACGACGGTACCGAGGAGGTCTACTTCGTGCCCGGCACGGCCCGCCTCGAGGTGGTCGACGGCCAGGAGGTCCGGGCCGGTGACGCCATTGTCGAGGGCCCCCGCGACCCCAAGGAGTTGCTCGAGATCAAGGGCGTCCGGGAGACCCAGCAGTATCTAGTGGAAGAGGTGCAGCGGGTGTACCGCGACCAGGGCGTGTCGATCCACGACAAGCACATCGAGTTGATCGTCCGGCAGATGACCCGCCGGGTCAAGATCAACGATCCCGGCGAGTCGGACTTCCTGCCCGGCGAGCAGGTCGACCAGAGGCTGTTCGCCGAGACGAACCGCCTGCTGGTGGCCGAAGGTCGCCGCCCGGCCGAGGGCCGTCCAGAACTAATGGGTATCACCAAAGCCTCGCTGGCCACCGATTCCTGGCTCTCGGCGGCTTCCTTCCAGGAGACCACTCGGGTGCTGACCGAGGCGGCCATCGAGTGCCGCAGCGACAAGCTCATCGGCCTCAAGGAGAACATCATCATCGGCAAGCTGGTCCCGGCCGGGACCGGCATGGAGGAGTACCGACGGGTGGCTACCCACGCTCCGGACTACAAGCCGATGGACTTCTACTCGTCGGCCGACGAGGAACAGGACCTGGCCGAGTGGCTGGCCAGCCAGTCGGGGTCCGGCGACGACGCCTTCGCCGGCGCCTACGAGGCCGACGTCATCGACCTGGCCGGCTCCATGGACTTGCCCACCGGCGACGCCGACCTGTCCTCCGACGAGGGGGGCGACGCCGTTCCGGAGGGCGACTGAGACGATGTTCCCGGCCCACCGGACCGGCCTGTGACGCCGATCCGATCGGGCGCGGACGTTTGACCGGATCGGAGCCAGCCGTAGAATCGTTCGTTGTTCGGTGCCGTGTTCGGCGCCGACTCCGGACTGGGCCCGCCGAGGCCGGAGTCGGCCGGATCAGGTTTTCGAACACAGAATCCCAATCGAAGGGCCTCGACGGGGTCCACAACGAGGTGACGTAGTGCCCACCATCCAGCAGCTGGTCCGCAAGGGCCGCCAGAGCAAGCGCCGCAAGGAAGCCACCCCGGCGCTGAAGGGCGCGCCCCAGCGTCGCGGTGTGTGCACCCGCGTGTACACCACCACGCCGAAGAAGCCGAACTCCGCCCTGCGCAAAGTGGCCCGTGTGCGTTTGACCAGCGGCATCGAGGTCACTGCCTATATCCCGGGCGAGGGCCACAACCTGCAGGAGCACTCCATCGTGTTGGTGCGCGGGGGTCGTGTGAAGGACTTGCCGGGTGTCCGCTACAAGGTCATCCGCGGCACGCTCGACACCGCCAGTGTCAGTCAGCGCCGGCAGGCCCGGAGCCGCTATGGCGCCAAGAAGGAAGGCTGACCATGCCACGCAAGGGCCCCGCAGACCGTCGGGAACTGACCCCGGATCCCGTCTACCGCTCGACCGCGGTCACCCAGCTCGTGAACAAGGTCCTCCAGCGTGGCAAGCGCTCGACGGCGGAGCGCATCGTCTACTCGGCGTTGTCCACTGTCGAGTCCAAGACCGGTTCGGAGCCGGTCACCACGCTCAAGCGGGCCATTGACAACGTCCGCCCGCAGCTCGAGGTTCGCAGCCGCCGCGTAGGTGGCGCGACCTACCAGGTCCCGGTCGAGGTGCGTCCTCGCCGGGCCAACACGCTTGCCGTCCGCTGGCTGGTCAACTACTCGCGGGACCGCCGCGAGCGGACCATGGCCGAGCGACTGGCCAATGAGATCATGGACGCTGCGAACGGGCTGGGTTCCTCGGTGAAGCGCCGAGAGGACTTGCACAAGATGGCCGAGTCGAACAAGGCCTTCGCCCACTACCGCTGGTAGGCGGTCCCCGCAGCGAAACTCCACCGAGAGCCGGCTCGGCGCGCCAAGACGGCGCCCCGCGCGCCGACGCCGTGACGCTCCGGCCGACTCGGCGAGCCGCCCGACCAGGGCTGCATGACTTACACCGACCACGAAGAACCACGACGAACCACCACGAGCACAGAGATGGCGAATCGACACCCACTTGAGAAGACCCGCAACATCGGGATCATGGCCCACATCGACGCGGGCAAGACCACGACGACGGAGCGGATCCTCTACTACACCGGCGTCAACTACAAGATCGGCGAGGTCCACGACGGCGCCGCCACTATGGACTGGATGGAGCAGGAGCAGGAACGAGGGATCACGATCACCTCGGCGGCTACCAGTTGCTTCTGGAACGACCACCGGATCAACATCATCGACACCCCGGGCCACGTCGACTTCACCGTCGAAGTAGAGCGCTCGCTACGCGTGCTCGACGGCGCGGTCGCCGTATTCGACGGTGTGGCTGGCGTGGAGCCCCAGACCGAGACGGTGTGGCGCCAGGCCGACAAGTACAACGTCCCGCGGATGTGCTTCATCAACAAGATGGACCGCACCGGCGCCGACTTCTACTTCGTGCTGGGCACCATCCGGGAGCGCCTCGGCTGCAAGGCCGCCGTCCTGCAGCTGCCCATCGGCGCCGAGTCCGAGTTCGCCGGCATCGTCGACTTGGTCGAGATGAACGCCCTGGTCTGGCAGGGCGAAGACCTGGGTGCCTCATGGGACGTGGTCGACATCCCCGAGGATTTGGTGGACTCCGCTGAGGAGCACCGGGCCGAGCTGATCGACTTGCTGGCCGAGTTCGACGAGGGCATTCTCGAGAAGTTCGTGGGCGAGGAGGAGATCACCGCCGCCGACGTCCGGGCCGCCGTGCGGACCGGCACTCTGGCCGGGCATTGCGTGCCGATCCTCACCGGCACTGCCTTCAAGAACAAGGGCGTGCAGCCGCTGCTGGACGCCGTGGTTGAGTACCTGCCGTCGCCGACCGACCTCCCGCCGGTGGAGGGTGTGCACCCCCGTTCAGGCGATGCCCTGGAGCGCGACGCCGATGACTCGGCGCCTTTCTCGGCCCTGGCCTTCAAGATCATGACCGACCCCCACGTCGGCAAGCTGACCTACTTCCGGGCCTACAGCGGAGTGCTGGACAAGGGTTCGGCGGTCATGAACACCCGCACCGAGAACAAGGAGCGGATCGGGCGCATCCTGGAGATGCACGCCAACGACCGCGAGGACCGCGACGACGTCCGGACCGGCGACATCGTGGCCGGCATCGGCCTCAAGAACACCCGCACTGGAGACACCCTGTGCGACCCGGACCATCCGATCGTGCTTGAGCAACTCGAGTTCCCAGAGCCGGTGATCCATGTGGCTGTCGAGCCTCGTTCGAAGGCCGATCAGGACAAGATGGGCAAGGCCCTCAGCGCCCTGGCCGAGGAGGATCCGACCTTTACCGTCCGCAGCGACGAGGAGACCGGCCAGACCATCATCGGGGGCATGGGCGAACTGCACCTCGAGGTGCTGGTCGATCGCATGCTCCGCGAGTTCCGGGTGGACGCCAACGTCGGCAAGCCACAGGTGGCCTACCGGGAGACGATCACCAAGGCGGTCACCGATCACCGCTACACCTACAAGAAGCAGACCGGCGGCTCGGGCCAGTATGCCGAGATCGTGGCCAGCCTCGAGCCGTTCGAGGACGAGGAGTCCACCTACCTCTTCGAGGACAACGTCACCGGCGGCCGGATCCCCAAGGAGTACATCCCGTCGGTGGACGCGGGCGTGCAGTTGGCCACCACCAACGGTCCGCTGGCCGGCTACCAGGTCCTCGGGATCAAGGTGGCCCTGAATGACGGCAAGTCCCACGACGTGGACTCTTCGGAGATGGCCTTCAAGATCGCGGCCCAGGCGTGGTTCCGGGAGGCCATGAGGATGGCCAAGCCGGTCCTACTGGAACCCGTGATGTCTGTCGAGGTCGTAACCCCCGAGGATTACATGGGCGACGTAGTGGGCGACCTGAACTCCCGGCGGGGCCGGGTCGGCCAGATGGAGGCCCGTGGAACTAATCAGGTAGTCAGCGCCCAGGTGCCGCTGTCGGAGATGTTCGGTTACGCTACTGACCTGCGTTCACGCACTCAGGGACGCGCCACCTACACCATGCAGTTCGACTCATACCAGCAGACGCCTGGGTCGGTGCAGGAGGAGATCACCCGCCGGGTTCACGGCGAGTGATCGGCGGGGATCCGGCCCAGGGTCTTCGAACCACGATTCCAGAAGAAGTTTCCAGAAAAAGTCTCAAGTACAGAGAGAAACCGAGGAAGAAGAAGCGACATGGCTAAGGCCCAGTTCGAGCGCACCAAGCCCCACGTGAACGTGGGGACCATGGGTCACATCGACCACGGGAAGACCACCCTGACCGCGGCGATTACCAAGGTTCTGTCGGACCGTGACCCGAACTCCACCTCCTTCACGGAGTTCGAGAACATCGACAAGGCCCCCGAGGAGCGGGAGCGCGGCATCACCATCAACGTGAGCCATGTCGAGTACGAGACCGCCAACCGGCACTACGCCCACGTCGACATGCCGGGCCACGCGGACTACATCAAGAACATGATCACCGGTGCCGCCCAGGTCGACGGTGCCATTCTGGTGGTGTCGGCCGCCGACGGCCCGATGCCCCAGACCCGTGAACACGTGCTTCTGGCACGTCAGGTTGGCGTACCGAAGATCATCGTGGCGCTGAACAAGTGCGACATGGTGGACGACGAGGAGCTACTCGAGTTGGTCGAGATGGAGGTGCGCGAGCTCCTCGACGAATACGGGTTCCCCGGTGACGACACTCCGGTCGTGCGAGTTTCCGCGCTCAAGGGCCTCGAGGGCGACGAGGCGGCCGGTGACCAGATTGTCGAACTGATGAACCAGGTCGATGACTACATCCCGCAGCCCGAGCGTGACGTCGACAAGCCCTTCCTGATGCCGATCGAGGACGTGTTCTCGATCACCGGCCGCGGCACCGTGGTTACCGGCCGTGTCGAGCAAGGCGTCGTCAACACCGGCGACAGCATCGAGATCGTTGGTATCAAGGACACCCAGACCACGACCTGCACCGGTGTGGAGATGTTCCGCAAGTTGCTCGACCAGGGCGAGGCCGGGGACAACATCGGCGCCCTGCTGCGTGGCATCGACAAGGAGGAGGTCCAGCGTGGTCAGGTCCTGGCCAAGCCGGGCTCGATCACGCCGCACACCAACTTCGAGGCTGAGGTCTACGTGCTGACCAAGGAGGAGGGTGGCCGCCACAAGCCGTTCTTCTCGAACTACCGGCCGCAGTTCTACTTCCGGACCACCGACGTGACGGGCATGATTGAGTTGCCTGCCGGTACCGAGATGTGCATGCCAGGCGACAACACGACCATGACTGTTGAG
>JAZADN010000025.1:0-3783 GCA_036123585.1 Actinomycetota bacterium
CGATGACTCTGGCCAACATCGGCTACGACCTCCAGCAGTACAGCCAGGGCCGGTTTATTCTGGGTCTCGGGACCCAGATCAAACCCCACATCACAAAGCGGTTTTCCATGGAGTGGTCGAGGCCGGCGGCCCGCATGAGGGAGATGATCAGCGCCATGCGGGCCATCTGGACCACCTGGAACGACGGCGAGAAACTGGCCTTCCGGGGCGACTTCTACACCCACACCCTGATGACTCCCTTCTTCGACCCGGGACCCAATGCCTGCGGACCGCCCAAGGTGTTCATCGCCGCCGTCGGACCGCTCATGTCCGAGGTCGCAGGCGAGGTGTGCGACGGCCTGATCTGCCATGCCTTCAGCACCGAGAGGTACCTCCGCGAGGTGACCATCCCCGCCGTAGAGCGCGGTCTCGAGAAGTCGGGACGCACGATGGACGACTTCGAGATCGTGGGCCCCGGCTTCGTGGTCACCGGCGCCACCGAGGAGGGCATGGTGCGGACCGCCACCGGCATCCGGCAGCAGATCGCCTTCTACGGCTCGACGCCCGCCTACCGGCCCGTTCTCGACCTCCACGGATGGGGCGACCTGCAGGACGACCTGAACCGCATGTCCAAGCAGGGTGAATGGCAGGCCATGGGCGAACTCATCGACGACGAGGTGTTGTCCACCTTCGCCGTGGTCGGCGAGCAGGACCGGATCGCCCCGGGCTTCCTGGACCGGTATGGCGACTGCGTCGACCGACTCAGCTTCTACGGCACAGCCGGCGAAGGCGCCGACTTCTGGGAGCCGATCATCGCGGACCTGTCAGCCGCCTGACCCGCCAAACCTCGACGGTTGCCCCCGGGGCCGACCGGTAAGTTGGGGACATGACCGCCCCCGAGTCGGACCTCGCCGCCGACCTACTGCCGCTCACCGCGGACCCCTACACCACCACCGAGTTCCGCCACGTCGGGTCCGATGGGGTGACGACCGTCGAAGGCCCGGGTGAGCGCACCTTCCTGGAGGTCGACCCTGAGGCCATCCGGCTGCTCACCGCGACCGCCATGCGGGACATCGCCCATCTGCTGCGTCCCGGCCACCTGACCCAGGTGGCGGCCATCCTCGACGACCCCGAGGCCTCGGCCAACGATCGCTTCGTTGCCACCGAACTGCTCCAGAATGCCTGCATCGCGGCAGGCGGCGTCTTGCCCTCGTGCCAGGACACCGGGACGGCCATCGTGTCGGCCAAGAAGGGCGAACTGGTGCTCACCGGTGGCGACGACCGGATCGCCATCTCGCAGGGGGTGCAGGACACCTACCTGACCTCCAATCTCCGGTACTCACAGTTGGCCCCACTGGACATGTTCTCCGAGAAGAACACTGGCACGAACCTGCCCGCCCAGATCGAGATCGAGGCCGTCCCCGGCAGCGCCTACAAGTTCCTGTTCATGGCCAAGGGCGGTGGCTCGGCCAACAAGAGCTTCCTGTTCCAGGAGACCAAGGCGCTCCTCAACCCCGAGGGACTGGCCAGCTTCCTCGACGAGAAGCTCAGGTCCCTGGGCACCGCGGCCTGCCCGCCGTACCACCTGGCCGTGGTCATCGGCGGCACATCAGCCGAGCACACCCTTCGCACCGCCAAGTACGCCTCGGCCCGCTACCTGGACCACCTGCCGACCACCGGAGACGAGACCGGGCGCGGCTTTCGCGACCTCGAGTGGGAACAGCGGATCCTGGAGATGACGAGGGCGTTCGGCATCGGAGCCCAGTTCGGCGGCAAGTACTTCTGCCACGACGTTCGCGTCGTCCGCCTCCCCCGCCATGGAGCGTCGTGCCCGGTCGGCGTCGCCGTGTCCTGCTCGGCCGACCGCCAGGCCCTCGGAAAGATCACCGCCGACGGGATCTTCCTCGAGCAACTGGAGGAGGACCCGGCCCGGTACCTGCCCGAGGTGGTCGACGACGACCTGTCCGACGAGGTGGTGGCCATCGACCTGGATCAACCCATGGACGCCATCCGGAACGAGCTGGCGAAGCACCCGGTCAAGACCCGCCTGTCGCTGACCGGCACTCTCGTGGTGGCCCGCGACCTCGCACATGCCAAGGTGGCCGAGTTGCTGGACGCCGGCGAGCCGATGCCGGAGTACCTGAGGAACCACCCCATCTACTACGCCGGCCCGGCCAAGACCCCGGAGGGCTACGCATCGGGGTCGTTCGGCCCGACCACGGCAGGCCGCATGGACGCCTACGTCGAGCGGTTCCAGGCGGCCGGCGGAAGCCTGGTGATGCTGGCCAAGGGCAACCGGTCCCGTCAGGTCACTGAGGCCTGCGCCCGGAACGGAGGCTTCTACCTGGGCTCCATCGGGGGTCCGGCCGCCCGGCTGGCGTTGGACTCCATCCGGAAGGTCGAGGTGCTCGAGTACCCAGAACTCGGCATGGAGGCCGTCTGGCGGATCGAGGTGGAGGACTTCCCTGCATTCATCGTGGTGGACGACAAGGGCGGCGACTTCTTCGACGAGGTGTCGACCCCCGTCGCCCTGTCCTGACCACCACGCGTCCACAGGCCCCTCCCGACCCATTCCGACCCGAGAGGCCGGCAGGAACGGCGCCTCGGACAAAGGGGGCGACCCCCTCGAGGTGGGGCTCCGTTCTCTGGCCCGCCACCAGGCCACGCCACAAGGCCGCGGTCGTGAGCGAATCCGAGGCCGCGGGAGTCCCGGTGAACACCGGGCCGCCCGGGTCCAAAGTGCACACCGCTGGCAGACAGCCGGCCTGATCGGGTCAGCCGGTCGGATGGGGCTGACAAGCGTCGACCGACAAGCCATGATGGCCTCAGGCGCAGAGCCGGACACCGGTCCCCTCTCCGGCGGGCACCGGGGCCGACGCCGACAACGGGAGGTTCGGGCTTGTCCAAGCCACATGCCGTCTGCGAGGTGGAGTTGCTCACCAAAGGGCCGTGGGAGAGATCGGACGGGCCCGTGATGCTGGCGCCATGAGGGTCGTGGGCCTTTGCGGGGGCATTGGCGCCGGCAAGTCCACGGTGGCCGCTCTGCTGGCTGACCACGGCGCCGCGGTAGTCGACGTCGACGCCCTCGGCCGCCACGTGCTCACCGAGCCCGGAGTCCTCGACGACGTGGTTGCCGAGTTCGGACCCGGGGTGGTGGGAGACGATGGAAACATCGACCGGGCCGCTCTGGCCGCCGAGGTGTTCGCCTGCGAGGGTCGTCTAGCCGACCTGGAGGCGATCAGCCACCCGGCCATCAACCGGGCCATCGGCCGGCGTCTCGACGAGCTCGAGAAGAGTGACCAGCCCACCGGCCTGGTCATCCTCGACATGGCGGTCCTCGTCGAGAGCGACCTGGGTCGGCTCGACGACGGCCGTGGCTACGACGAGGTGGTGGTGGTCGAGGCCGACCCGGAGGTCCGCCTCAGACGTCTGGCCGGGCGGGGCATGGACCCCGCCGACGCCCAGTCCCGGATGGCGTCGCAAGCCACCGACGCCGAAAGGCGCGCCGTAGCCGACCACGTCCTGGTCAACAACGGCGACCAACGGGACCTTGTCGACGCGGTGGCCGACCTATTCCCGCGGCTTGTGGGATCCGACACCGACTCACCCGCCGCCTGACCTGCGCCCATCCAGCGCGTCGCCTACCAACGCAGGGCGCCGAGGACCCGCTCGGTGTACTCGGGGCGACTGACCACCAGGCCCGGAACCACCGGCCGCGGCTTGTTGAACTGGAGGTGGGAGCCATCGATGCCGACCACGTCGAAGCCGGCGGCGGCGGCTACGCCGGCCGGGGCACAGGCGTCC
>JAZADN010000026.1:0-9775 GCA_036123585.1 Actinomycetota bacterium
GCGGGCCAGAGATGCCACCGTCCTTGCGGACCCGCCAGAAGTGGACGGCCAGGAAGATGACGAGCACGAACGGGAGCATCAGGACGTGGAGCGTGTACCACCGCAAGAGGGTGTCTGTCCCGATCTCCACGCCTCCGAGCAGGACGAACCGCACTTGATCTCCGAAGACCGGGGTGAAGCCCATCATGTTCGTCCCCACCGTCACCGCCCACAGCGCCAACTGGTCCCACGGGAGGAGGTAGCCGGTGAACGAGAGCAGCAGGGTGAACTGCAGCAGCATGACGCCGATCACCCAGTTGAACTCCCTGGGGGGCTTGTAGGCACCGTGGTAGAAGACGCGGGCCATGTGCAGGAACACGGTCAGCACCATGAGGTGGGCCGTCCATCGGTGCATGTTGCGGACCAGTAGGCCGAAGCCGACCGCTGTCTGCAGCGTCTGGATGTCGTCCCAGGCCTGGGCGGCGGTCGGACGGTAGAAGAACATCAGGAAGATGCCGGTGACCGTCAGCAGGATGAACAGGAAGAAGGACAGGCCTCCGAGGCACAGCGTGTAGCTGACCTTCACCGCGTGACGCTTCACCTTCACCGGATGGAGGTGGTACATCACGCTGTTCATGATCACGTAGGACCGGTTCCGGGGACTGTCGTTGTAGCCCTTGCGGAAGATCGAGCCCGGTCGGAAGATCGAGCTCCAGGCCTGCGAGCCCTGGACCTGGTCCGTCAGCTGGCTGAGCTGCTCCTGCAGCGCCTGGCCAGCCGGCTTCTTCTCGTCAGCCACGGTGTGCGTTCTCCTGGTCAACCGTCGTTCGTGTGTGCATCGTCCTGATCAACGCTCAGCCCAGCCGCATCCCGTAGCCGTACCCGTGGGTGTTGGTCCGCTGGTTGGCGTCGCCGTCGGCAGGGGCTTCGCTGCACTTGCCGAGGATGATGACCCCGGTCGGGCAGCGGTCGACGCACAGTGCGCACCGGGTGCACACGTCGTCGTCGATGGTGAAGATCACGTGGTCGCTCGGGTCGACGCCTGGCTGCTCGGTCCCCACCGACTCGGCGACCGCGTCCGGGCTGACCATGTGGATGCACTTCCATGGGCAGATGTCGACGCAGCCCTCGCACATGATGCACTCGGACTGGTCGATGTGGATGAACGTCTTGACCCGGTTGTTGGTCGTCATCCAGTCGGCGTCGACCTCCCGGAGGACGTAGTCGTCGACGAAGGTCGGGTGCGGGGGGTTGGCGTCGGTGACGCTCATGCGCCGGCCCCTTCGCGCAACAGCGGACGGCCGTACTCCGACGTCGGCTTCGGAGCGTCCTTCTCCTTGCCTCGGTTCTGCCACTGCATCCAGTAGTAGACGTTGCCGCCCAGGAAGATTCCGTAGATGACGACGGCCACGAGGTCACGGATGACCCGGTAGGTCATGGTGAAGGGCAGCGCCCACTCGACGATGCCCTGGTCCCCGGTCCACGGGAGTTGTGGGCCCACCATGAAGCGGTCGGGGCGCCAGTTGAGCTCGCTGTCGGCCCAGGTGAGCCACTGGTGGGGGACCACGCCGTAGACCCACCAGAGGATGAAAAAGACGTAGGTGGCGAAGAGCATCGCCTCGCCCCACGTGAAGTCCTTGTCGGCCGGAGTGCGCTTCCGGTACCACTCGTAGCCACCCATCAGGAGGACGGTCACGACGATGGAGGTGACGAACGCAACCATCGTTCCAGGCCCTCCCTCGGTGGCTTCGGTGGACTTCGTGAAATGGTGCACAAGGTGCGGGCACCATGCTAACGGTTGGACCGGCGACGCGGACGACCGCTCGACCGGGCCGGGCGACCGGGTTCGGCGGCCTACCTCTCGGACGGTTCGATCGGATCTTGGCGTCGATCCCGGACCGGGTTTCTACCACGACGGCGACCCCGCCCACCACCTGATCGACCGTCCAACCCGACACGCGAGAACGGGAGCCGTCTGGGCGCCCGCGGCCGACGTCGGTGGCGCTAACCTCCCCGTGGTCCGGACCCGAACGGTGCACCCGCCGGCCGGTTCCACCCGCTCTGCCGACCCGCCCGACTCCTCCGGAGCCCACGTTGACCGAGATCCCCGAGCACCTCCTGAAGCGGGCCCAGGCCGCCAAGGCCAAGGCCACCGGCGAACCCGCTCCAGCTGAGGCCCCAGCAGAGGCCGCCGCTCCGACTCAAGCCGCCGTGCCGGCAGAGGCCACCACCCCTGCTCCCGTCGTCGAGGCACCGCCGGAACCCGTCGCTCCCTACAACGAGGCCGCCGCCAGCCGCAAGAAGATTCCTTGGTGGGCCGCAGGAGCACTCCTGCTCCTGCCCATCTGGGCCATCTCCTACGTCGGCACCCTCGAGCGCCCGCCGCAGGAGGCCACCGGTGTAATGGCCGAGGGCGCGCACGTGTACGAGGCCCGATGTGCCAGTTGCCACGGCGCTACAGGTGGCGGCGGCAGCGGCTATGCCATGGCCGACGGCGAGATCCTGGCCACCTTCCCGTCGGCGGCCGACCACGTCGTGTGGGTGGCCCGCGGATCGGACTCGTTCGGCCTGGGCAACGCCTACGGCGACCCCAGCCGCGGACGAATCGTCGAAGGTGGCATGCCTGGCTGGGCCGACGTGCTCACCACCGAGGAACTGATCGGCGTGGTCCTCTATGAGCGGGCCGGTCTGAGCGGCTCCGACGAGGACGCCGCGCTGGCCGAAGCGCTCGACCACGCCATCGAAGCCGGCGACCTGGACCTCCACGGCCACCTCGACCCGACGACGGTCACCGCCGACGAGGTCGAGGCCATCCTGGGCTCCGTCGCCCACGACGACGGCTACTGATCCGGGCCCGCTGGCTCGGACTGCCCGTTGACGGGCGCCCCTCCCATGGACCGAACGGACCACGACCTGCTGGTGGTAGGCGGTGGGCCGGCAGGTGCGGCCACCGCCTACTGGGCGGCCACCCACGGCCTCGACGTCGCCCTTGTGGAGCGCAAGGCGTTCCCCCGCGAGAAGACCTGCGGCGACGGTCTGACCCCGCGGGCCGTCCACCAGCTCGAAGAAATGGGCCTCCGCACCAAGCTCGAGAGCTACCACCGGTTCGACGGGCTCAGGGCGATCGCCCACGGCCGCACCCTGGAGATGGCGTGGCCCGACCACGACACCTTCCCCCGCTATGGCTACGTGGTACGCCGGTGCGACCTTGACGCCTTCGTGGCCGACCACGCTGTAGCCGCCGGCGCGACCTTCCACCAGGCCACCGAGGCCGTCCGACCGCTGGGGGCTCCGGCCGACATGCCCGTCGGCGCCATCGGGGGAGCCGTGGTCCTCGACAAGGCGACCGGCGAGGAGCGGGAGATACGGGCCCGCCACGTGGTGGTGGCCGACGGCGCCAACTCGCGGTTCGGCCGGGCGCTGGGTACCGGCCGGGACCGGACCTACCCGATGGGCATGGCAATCCGCGGCTACTTCGAGAGCCCGCTGCACGACGATCCGTGGATCGAGTCGTCGCTCGACGTCCGGGACCGACACGGCAACGCAATGCCCGGCTACGGCTGGATCTTTCCGGTCGGCAACGGGACCATCAACGTGGGCATCGGCCTGCTGTCCACCTTCCGGGACTACAAGCAGGTCAACACCAGCCACCTGTTCGAGGAATTCGCCCTCACCCTTCCCGAGCACTGGCAGATCGACCCCACCAAGCCGACCGCTCCGCCCACCGGAGGGCGGCTGCCCATGGCCGGCTCGGTCGGGCCGAAGGCCGGTCCCAACTGGCTGGTGGTCGGTGACGCCGCCGGCTCGGTCAACCCGTTCAACGGCGAGGGCATCGACTACGCCTACGAGACGGGCCGCATGGCGGCCGGCCTGGTGGCCGAGGCGGCGGCCAGGGGCGACGACGCCGTGCTGGCCCGCTACCCCGACCTGCTCGACGAGGAGTACGGCCTCTACTTCAAGGTGGCACGCCTCTTCTCGAAGGTCATCGGCAACCCGGTCCTGATCCGGGAACTGACCCGGGTAGGCATGCGGTCCCAGCCGCTCATGGAATGGGCCCTGCGGGTCATGGCCAACCTGATGCGCGACGAGGATCGGGGCGCTGCGGAGACGGCGTACGCGGCCATCGCCAACGTGGTCCGCCTCGTCCCCGACCGCCTCGTCGACGCCTGACACGCCACCTCCGACAGGCAGCCCTGAGCGCCTGCCCTTCCGGGGCATGGTCGACGGGCGAGAATGGTCGCCATGGGCCCCTACCCGACTCGTCCCCGGCAAAAGCCGTGACCCTGAACGAGACCGAAGCCTGGCGTGCCCTGACGACTCGGCGCGAGGCTGGACTCCCGACCCTCCGCGAGCTTTTCGCCGCCGATCCGGACCGAGCCGGACGCCTGGCCGTCGAGGCCGGCGACTTGTGGGTCGACCCATCCCGCCAGCACCTGGACGAAGGGATCCTCGAGGCCTTGGCCTCTCTGGCCGACGATCGGGACGTGGCCGGCTTCCTCCGCCGGGTCGCCGAGGGCGATGTCGTCAACCCGACCGAAGGACGGGCGGCCACCCACGGACTCCAGCGACTTCCCCGGGACGAGGCCCCGGCTGATGTGGTGGCCAACCGGGACCGGATGGCCGAGTTGGCCACAGCGATCCGCGACGGTGCACCGCTCCTTCCCGGCGGCGCGCCAGTCGAAACGGTCGTGCACCTCGGCATCGGCGGTGGGCACCTCGGGCCAGCCCTTGTCGTCGAGGCCCTTGGAGGCCCCGGCGGCCCGGAGGTCGATGTGCGGTTCGCGTCGGGTGTCGATCCGGCTGAGTTGGCCGCCACGCTCCACGGCCCGGACCCTGAGACGACACTGGTCGTGGCCTGCTCCAAGTCCTTCACCACCGTCGAGACCCGCACCACCCTGGACGCCTGCCTGGCCTGGTTGGCCAGCGGCGGCGGGACGGCCACCGACCAAGTGGTGGCGGTGACCTCCGAGCCCGACCGCGCCGCTGCGCTCGGAATAGACGCGGAAAGGGTCCTCATCCAGCCGCACGGCGTGGGCGGCCGCTTCTCGCTTTCGTCGGCAGTGGGGCTGTCGGCCATGGTGGCCATCGGCACCGAGGCGTTCGAGGATCTGCTGGCCGGCATGCACGTCGTCGACGTGGCCACCGCTGAGCGCCCGACGTCGGACAACGCGGCGATCCTCCTCGCCCTGATCGACGTGTGGAACCGATCGGTCCTCGGCCGGACTAGCCGGGCGGTGGTCCCCTATGCCCACCGGCTCCGCCTGCTACCCGCCCATCTCCAGCAACTGTCGATGGAGAGCCTGGGCAAGGGTGTGGCTGCCGATGGCGGACCCGTCGCGACACCCACCGGGTCGGTGCTGTGGGGGTCGTCGGGCACCGATGCTCAGCACACCTTCTTCCAGTTGTTGCACCAGGGCAGCGACGTGATCCCGGTCGACCTCGTCGGCGTGGCCCGCCCCGCCGGCGGCGCCACGGGGAGCGGCGAGGGCTGGGACGACCCTCGGCACGGCCACGACCTGCTGGTGGCCAACCTGGCCGCTCAGGCCGACGCGCTGGCCTTCGGCCGCACCGCCGCCGAGGCCCGGGCCACCGGCGTAGCCGAAGGTCTGGTCCCCCACCGGACCTTCGTCGGCGACCGGCCGTCGACCATCGTGCTGGCGCCCGAGCTGACGGCCTCGACGCTTGGGCAACTGGTCTCCCTGGCCGAGAACCGGACGGTGGCCACCGGTGCCCTGCTGGGCGTCAACCCGTTCGACCAGTGGGGAGTGGAGCTCGGCAAGGAATTGGCCGCCGGGCTTGCCGACGATCTGGCGACCGGGCGTATCGGCGAGACCGAACCCGAGGTGATCGCCCGCTACCGGGCGCTGCGCGACGAACAGGCCGACTGATCCTCCACTGGACCCCGGGGTGCTTCCGACCCCTGGTCAGGGACCGAGGTTGTCGAGGCCTTCCAGCGACCAGCACCGGTCGGACTCCGGGATCCCGAAAGTTTCCGGAGCGGCCCGAGCCGCTACCTCCATGAACTCGACCTCGTCGGACGAATACCCCAGGCACACGAGGATCCGGCGAGCCAGCGAGAACGTCCGTACGACGGTCCTCCGCCCACACGCCGCGCGCGAATAGGCGACGTCGACGGGCAGCCGGGGCGCCGCCCCGCACACCACCACCAGTGGATGCACCTGCCAGGAACGGCTGGTCCGCTCCACTCGACCACCGCGCCACGGAACGAACGTCGTCTGGCTGAATGGCCGCCGGACGGGAAAGCGCTCTGGCATCAGGCCTCGGCCATGCCGGGCAGCGTCCCATGCCGGCTGCCAGCCAAGTCGGACATCAGGATGTCCAGCCCCGTCAGGCGGCTCCGGAACCGGTGGACCTCGTCGGCGAGGCCCTCGAGTCGCTCGTAGGGGACGTCGATGGCGGCCACCACACGCCCCTCCTCGACCCAGACGAGCAGGCCGGACGCAGCCAGGTCGTCCATCTCACGGCGCAGCGCCGGATCGTCGGTGGCACCGGCGGCCAGCACCGTCGAGACGCGGACCTGGAGCGGTCCGTCATCCGACGGAAAGGCCTCGACCCGCACCTGCGGGTCGCCCCGCAACTCAAGCGCGGAGCGGGCCAACCAGTCACCGTGGAGGCCGTTTTCGGCGAGGTGGTCGTGGACAGCGCCCATCCAAGCCGACTCTCCGATCTCGACCTGCGGTGCCCAGAAGGTCCAGCCGTCGCCCTCCACGCAGACCCAGGGGTCGAACAGTTTCACCGGCACGGTCTCCAGCGGCCTCGGCTCGTAGTGGAGCATCCGCAAAAGCAAGTCGTGGTAGAAGCCGGTCGAGGCCGTCCCCGAGGTCCGGGCCAGCATCCGGTACGTCCGGCTTCCGCGGGCCACGTGCCGCCAGTCCATGCCGACGGCGAGGACCCCCTGGTCGACCTCGAGTTCCATGACCGGCCGCACCACCTCCGAATCCTCGCCGCCCGGCAACGAGTCGGCCAGGCCCATGAGCCGCTTCAGAGCGGGCACCTCGACCAGGGCCTCGGCCTTAGGGGTCAGGCCGCCCGGCACCCCGGTGGGCAACGGACCGACCGGAGGGTCGAACACGCAGGTCGTGCCGTCGGCGCCGACCAGGCGGTGGTACCCGTCCGGCTCCAACCGCAGTGAACACCCGCCCTCGTCTATGGCGATGGAGGTGGCCGCGTGCACCAACGCCTCCGAGAGGCCGGTGGCGAACCCACCCTCCAGGCCGTCGGCACGCGAGCCCGGCTCGTGCACCAGTTCGACCACCGAGCCGTCGAGCCCAGCGACCACCCACGACGGTTCGACGCCCATCCCGGCCGGCGGATAGCAGAGCGCCACCGGGTTGATCAGGTCGTCTACCCGGAGGGCGATGATGGCCACCCCGATGCGGTGCCATTCCTCGGACGAGATATCGAACTCGAGGGATGGGAAATCCCAGGCTGCGCCGTCGGCGTTCACGCCCGACCTCCCAGGTGGGGGCCGGCGGTCCGGCGACGCAAGAACCGAGGCGGACGGACGGGGCCCGAGGCCCATACGGCGACGCCACGCGACCTCCCCGACGACGGTGTGGTGGCGCGAACCTCGACCGAAGGTCCGCCGGCCAGGTCGTCGAGGTGCATCTGGAGGGTCTGGTAGCGCTCGGGGTCGAGGTCGCCGAAGGAGACCCTGCCGGTGGTTTCGTCGACGGTGACCCAGTCCCGGCCCAGCACATCCAGCAGGCCCAGGCGGTCGAGGACGCGGTTCAGGAGGCGGAGGCGGAGCTTCGCCCGGGTGGGCGGGATCGTCACGGTGCCGGAGGTTCCACCGGGATCGGAGGACTCGGTCGGCAGGTCGGGCACGTCGGGCATGGGCACCTCCAGAGGGGTCACGGGTCGTCCTCATTCGTACCCAAAGGGTGTGACAACGTCTCCGTGCCCCCCGACCAGGGGACCCGGAGGTGGGGCTCCGCTCAGTCGAGGGTGGCGACGACCGCCGCGGCAGCCTCAGCGGCGATGGCCACCGTCTCGTCGACGACCGCGTCGCCGTGGGCGAGGCTCGGAAAGAGCGCCTCGTATGCGCCGGGGGCCAGGGCCACGCCGCGCTCCAGCAGGGCGTGGAAGACCTTCGGGTAGACCCCGTTGTCGGCCAGCAGCTTCGCCTCGTCGAACTCGCCGGGCGGCGCCACCGGCCCTTCGCCGGTCCCGAAAAAGACACCGAGTAGTGAGCCGACCCGGGGCAGCACCGCCGGAAGACCGGCGGCGGCGAACGCCCCGGCAAGGCCCTCGGCCAGGCGGGAGGCCGTGACGGTGAGGCGGTCGAAGGCGCCGTCGTCGAGCAGTTCGAGGGTGGTCCGGCCGGCGGCCATGGCCAGCGGGTTACCCGACAGCGTGCCGGCCTGGTAGACGCCACCGAGGGGCGCCAGGTGCTCCATGACGTCCCACTGGCCGCCGAAGGCACCGACCGGGAGGCCGCCGCCGATGACCTTGCCGAAGCACCAGAGGTCCGGAGTCACCCCCGACCAGTCGGCGGCCCCACCGCGGCCGAGGCGGAAGCCGGTGATCACCTCGTCGAAGACCAGCAGGGCACCAGCAGCGTCGCAGGCCGCCCGCAGACCCTCGAGGAATCCGCCGACCGGCGCGACCAGGCCCATGTTGGCGGCCACCGGCTCGACGACCACCGCGGCGATGGTGTCGTCCAGCTCGGGCACCACGTTGTAGGGGGCCACGACGGTGTCGGCCACCGCCCCGGCGGTCACTCCGTCGCAGCCGGACAGTCCCTGGTTGGCTACACCGCTGCCGCCGGCGGCCAGCAGAGCGTCGGCGTGGCCGTGGTAGCAGCCAGCGAATTTCACGATCCCGTCACGGCCCGTTGCGCCGCGGGCCAGGCGGATGGCCGACATGGTGGCCTCGGTCCCCGACGACACGAACCGGATCGACTCGAGGCCAGCGATGCGTTCCACCACCATCTCAGCCAGCACCACCTCGGCCTCGGTGGGCGCCCCATAGGTCGTTCCGTTGGACGCCGCCCGGGTAACCGCCTCGACGACGGCCGGGTGGGCGTGGCCGAGGATGCCTGGCCCGTAGGACTGGACGTAGTCGATGTAGCGGCGGCCCTCGGCGTCCCACGCGTACGGGCCCTCGGCCCGGTCCACGAAGTAGGGGGTGCCGCCGACCGATCCGAAGGCCCGGACTGGCGAGTTGACTCCGCCCGGGATGACCCGACGTGCTCGATCGAACAGGTCGAGGTTGGCGCCCACGGGACCTGCCATCAACCGAGCAGTTCGGCGGCGCGGCGAGCCAGGTAGGTGAGGACCATGTCGGCGCCGGCTCGGCGGATGGACAGCAGGTGCTCCATGCCGACGGCGTCGCCGTCCAGCCAACCGTTGGCCGCCGCGGCCTGCACCATGGCGTACTCCCCGCTCACGTGGTAGGCGGCAACCGGCACGTCGACGGCGTCGCGAACGTCGGCGATGACGTCGAGGTAGGCCAGCGCCGGCTTGACCATCACCATGTCGGCACCCTCGTCCAGGTCGGCCTGCACCTCGACCAGTGCCTCGCGGGCGTTGGGCGGATCCTGCTGGTAGCCCTTCCGGTCGCCGCCGTCGACGATCTCCACGTCGACGGCGTCGCGGAACGGTCCGTACAGCGTCGAGGCGTACTTGGCGGCATAGGCGAGGATGGCCATCTGGTCGTGGCCGGCCCCGTCTAGGGCGGCGCGGATTGCCGCCACCTGGCCGTCCATCATCCCGGACGGGGCGGTGACCGCCGCCCCGGCGTCGGCCTGGGCCACAGCGGCCTGGGCGTAGAG
>JAZADN010000027.1:0-12756 GCA_036123585.1 Actinomycetota bacterium
AGCGGATTGTCGAGCACGAAGCCGGCGGTCGATGCGGCCAGACCCGAGCAGGAATTGAGCAGTGCGATGACAACCGGCATGTCGGCCCCGCCAATGGCCACCGTTCCCAGTACGCCAAGTACCGCCCCGGCAGCCACCAGCGTCCACAGCCAGCCCACCTCCCCAGGGCTGGCTACCACCATTACTGCGGCGACGATGGCGACGACCGCCACGACCGCACGCACGGAAGCCAGACCTGGGAAGCCCCGGAGGCCACCGACCTCCAACAACTTTACGACGGCCACGAACGAGCCCGCCAAGGTGACGGCGCCGATCAGAGCTGTCAGGGCAGCCGATGCCGCCGACCGATCGTCGACCAACCCCAGGTCCACCAGCTCAACAAACGATGCCAGAGCGACGAGGACCGATGCCCCGCCTCCGAAGCCGTTGAACAGGGCCACCAACTGGGGCATGGCCGTCATCCGCACACGGAGGGCCAGCACCACACCGACCGCCGAGCCGATTACAAGTCCGCCCAATAGGACGCTGTAGTCCACGATGGCCCGATCTAGGAGCGTGGCCACCACAGCGACAAGCATCCCGGATGCACCCAGAAGGTTGCCCCGAGGAGCAGTCCGCGGACGGGCCAGTGACTTCAGCCCTAGGACGAAGAGAATGGCGGCGACCAGATAGGCCGCTGCGACCACGTCGAGCCGACTCATGACTGGTCCCCGGGATCGGGACGCCGTCGACGCGGACCCCGACTTGAGAACATGGCCAGCATCCGGCCGGTGACCAGAAAGCCTCCGACCACGTTCACGGTGGCCAGTGCCACAGCGACGAACCCCAGCCATGTGGCCAGAGTCGAGTGGTCGGCTCCGGCAGAGACCATGGCGCCGATCAGGGTGATGCCCGACACAGCGTTGGAGCCGGACATCAGTGGCGTATGGAGGGTGGCCGGAACCTTCGTGATCAGTTCCAGACCGAGGAACACGGCCAGAACGAAAAGGGTCAGTGCTAGCAGCAGGCTCACGACATCTCCTCCGTGGAGGACGGTGTCCGAGCAACGACCTCACGCACTGCGGGGTGGATGACCTCGCCCCCGGCCACCACCACCATCCCCGCCAGAACGTCGTCTGCGGGATCGACATGGGGTACTCCATCCCGGTCCAGCATTCGGACGAGATTCACCAGGTTGGTGGCAAACATCCGCGACGCCGTGAGAGCTGAGCCGGACGACAGGTTGGTCGGGGCCAGGACGGTCACCCCATGGTGGTCGACGTCGACGTCGGCTCGTGAGACCTCGCAGTTCCCACCCCGCTCGACGGCAAGGTCGACAACAAGAGAGCCCGGTCGCATCGCTGCTGCCATGTCAGCGGTGATCAACAGGGGGCTCCGTCGGCCAGGGATCTGGGCAGTGGCTACCACCACGTCGGAGTCCGCGACGTGGGGCGCCAGCACCTCGTGGATCCGCACCGCGTCGGGCGCCCCGCCGTCGGCTCCCAACGGAGGCTCGATGGAACGCCCACCCAGCGACCGGATCTGCTCCAGGGCCTCCGGTCGAATGTCGAATCCTTCTACCACGGCGCCGAGCCGGCGTGCGGTTGCCACGGCCTGCAGTCCGGCCACGCCGGCGCCTAGTACCAGGACCTTGGCAGGAGGAACTGTTCCGGCCGAGGTGATGAGTAGTGGAAACATCTTCGGCAGTCGCTCGGCCGCCAACAGGACTGCCTGAAACCCGGCGACGGTTGCCATCGACGACAGCACATCGACGGCCTGAGCCCGGGTCGTCCGGGGAATGAGATCCAGCGACAGACCAGTGGCGCCAGTTGCCGCCAGCTCGGTAGCACGGACCGGCCGCCACACCGGGTCCAGCAGGCCGACCACCACATGTCCCGAGCCGAACTGGCGTTCACCTCGGCTAGTCAGGGGATCTATCCCGACGACGAGCCCATCTGCGTCTAGGAGTTCGATACCCGATGCCGTCGCAGCACCCGCCGACCGGTAGGCGTCGTCGGTGGCACCGATGCCTGCTCCTGCGCCCGTCTCGACGACCACTCGATGCCCTTCGGCGACCAGAATCTCCACAGCCTCCGGGGTGAGCGCGACGCGACGGTCTCCGGCGGCCTGCTCGCCAAGCACCGTGATCCGCATTGCTCCTCCAGCCCCTCTAGGGACGTTGACCGACGGGCGGCGATGGTAGTTGGGGGGGACGGCCAAATGGGTGGCCGTTCGGGACTCCTTTTCGGACTTCAGGTCGGCCTGTCACCATTCGACGCAGTCCGCGGAGAGCACTTGACCGCCGACCGCGGGATCGAAGTTCCCGTAGTAGATGATCCGCTCGCCGTTTGGTAGAAGGAGTACCTCCGGGTCATTTCCGAAGTAAAGGCCGGTGTAGGCCTCTTCGGTGAACGTCAGGCCATCGGTAGAGGTGGCCCGCCAGAGACCGTCGGGTGCTCCACCCGGGGAGGCCCGGAACTTGCCATAGAAGAGCGAGACGGAGCCACCGGCACCGACCACCGGGAACGGGTGCTCTGCCGAATCGGTGAGGTGTGGGGCACCTTGCCCGAGACGCCAACCGGAGTCGACAGTCCACTCAAGGAGGTCGGTCGACGTGGCGCTGCCTGCCCGCTTGCCGCCCGGCCCCGTGCCGGGGACGGCCAGTGTGGAGTAGTACATCCGCCACCGCCCCGGCTCGAACTCCACGATGGACGGACTGCTGATGGCTTCTAGACCCGCAGCCCGGGCCGTAAGGCGGTTCCCGGGATCTCTAACGAACACGAGACCGTCGTCGCTGGTGAACGAGACGATTTCCCTGACCTTGCTCACATACATCCGCCACCGGCCGTCGGGGAGTCGCCAAACCCGCGGCTGACCGGCTTCGGTTCCCGGAATCCGGACGCCCGGTTCTTCAGTAAACGACCGACCGTCTCCTGAGACAGCGCTGACGATTCCGATGTCTTGCGCGTAGGCGTACAGCCGGATCCGGCCGTCATCGAGGACCGCTGCGGTCGGGTCCGCAAGCGGTTCGCCCAACACCACACCGAAGGCCGGCGGCTGGAACAGGACTCCGTGGCTGGTGCAAATGGTCGGACCTGCCCAGTTGGTGCCCCCGGGAACAGGCGGGTCCAGTGGACCACCTGGCTCAGGCGGCTGGGGTGCCGCCATTTCGCCCGCCCCGGGTACCGGCGTACCTGTGCCGGACGGTGCGGCCGCCATCTCATCCGGATCCGTCGTCGAAAGAGCGCCGCCCTGACCCGGCTTGGGGAGATGGAGCAGTAGGTCGGTTCCGGTGATCGTGGAGGGTCCGCAGGTCTGGCTCCGGATCGGCTCAGCTGGCATCCAGATCCTTCCGTCAACCGAGGCATACGTCGCGAGGCTTCCCGGACCGCAGACGGTCAGCCTCAGGGTGCCGTCGGGCAATTTGGCAAGGTCGGGATCACCTCCCGGCACCTCGAATACCCGCCGGAAGCCCGTGTCTGGTGTGCCCACGAGAATCCGGATCGTCTCGTGCCCGTGGACCTTGATGGCGAGTACCCAATCGTCGATCAACACGACGGCAGGATCTTGAACGCCGGGTTCGTCGAGGAGGAGCCCGACTGTCTCGAAAGCCTGTCCGTCGTGTGAGGCCAACAGGCAGATAGGCCCCGGTGTTCGATTTGTCCCGTTCACCACCACCAGGCCGAGTCGACCGTCCGGAAGTCGCAACACGTCGGGATCGATGAAACCCTGGAAGACCTCGCCGTCCACCGAGATCGGCCCGTAGTCGGTGAAGCCGGCTTGGTTCACGATGCCGTGGTGGAGAACGTGGTCCGAGGCCGCCATGGCCCACACGTGCACCTCCTGGTCGATTAGGAGGCCATCTGCAACCGAGTACCCGACCCCGAGCAGTCTCTGGTCGGCGATGGCACCGTCGGCGAGCCGGCCGATCCACAACTCGTGGTCGGCGATGCCCTCCTCGAAGGACGGGGGACGTCGCAGCACATCGGAGCAACCGGGACTCGAGGATGGTGCCTGTTCGGGCTCGGCCGGTACCTCGGTCGCAGTAGTCGAGGATGGTGCCTGTTCGGGCTCGGCCGGTACCTCGGTCGCAGTAGTCGAGGTAGCAGGGGCCACGGTCGTCGCAGATGCTGCAACGTTCGGAGCTTCAGTGTCCGTCGGAGACGACGCAGCGGTCGCAGTTGGAGCCGTAGTGGTGGTCGGCACGACCGGATTGGAGGGCGTTGCGGAGTCTGAACCGCCACCACAGCCCGCCGCCACCAACAACACCGCCACCAACGCGCCACCCCGCCCCATCCATCTAGTCTGGCACCATCCCCGGGAAAGGGGTGCCGCAACGGACAGCGAGGGGCACGCCATGGCCGGACCGACGACCAACGAGCATGGAGTGGAGGCCACCGCCCGCCGAATCTTCTCGTGGAGGGAAGTCGACGGAGTGCGCTTCGACGACGACGGCGTCGAAGCCCAGATCCTGAGCGGCGAGAATATGCACCTCATCCGGGCCGTGTACCCGCCCGGGACGCCGTATGAGATGCACAGCCACCCACACGAACAATTCAGCCTGCTGCTTTCGGGCCGGCTGTTGTTGACCGTCGGCGAGGAGACCCGCGAGATCGGCCCCGGCGACGGCTGGTACGCGCCCGGCGACGTTCCCCATGGCGGTGAGGTTCTAGGGGGCGAAGCAGCTGTCTTCATCGACGTCTACTCACCGGCCACTGCTTGGATCCTCAGTGTTTTCGCCGAGGCACGGCCTGTGCCCGCTGCCGGCTAACTACAGCGGGGAGAACGGAACATGGGTCTTCTCGGCGCGCCCGTCCGACGAATAGAAGATCGACCACTCCTCGTCGGCGCCGGCACCTACGTCGCCGACCTGGTGCCCGACGGAGCTCTTCACGCCTCCTTCGTCAGGTCGACCGTTGCTCACGGGACCCTGGTCGGCATTGATGGCACCGAAGCCCTGACCATGAAGGACGTGGTTGCCGTGCTGGCGGCCAGCGACCTCGCCGTGGAACCGTCGCCACCGTCGCTGCTCGCTCTCGACCAGTCGATGCTGCGGACACCGCTGGCCACGAATCGTGTGCGGTACGTGGGCGAACCAGTAGCGGTGGTTTTGGCAGAGACGCCGGTCGCAGCGGCCGACGCCGCCGAGATGGTGCTCGTGGACGTTGACCCTCTTCCCGCGGTGGTCGGCGTCGAAGCCAGTCGCTCCGGCGGTGTCCTGATCCATCCGGCAGCGGGAACCAATCTGTGCCACTCGATAGACGGGGACTCCGATCCCGACTTCTTCGACGACTGCGAGGTGGTGGTCGAAATGTCATTCACCAACCCGCGGCTAAACGTGGCTCCCATCGAACCCCGAGCTGCGGTGGCCGAGTGGGTGCAGGTGGACGGCCGACGTCGCCTCACTCAGTGGTCATGCACCCAGTTCCCGCATCGAGCCCGGGATTCACTGGCCGTAGCCTGCGGGATCGATGCCGCCGATGTGAGGGTGCTCACTCCCGAGGTCGGCGGTGGCTTCGGAGGCAAGAACGGTGGTTATCCCGAAGACATAGTTGTGGCACTCGCCGCCCACCACCTCGGCCGCCCGGTCGCCTGGGTCGAGTCGCGAAGCGAGTCGATGCTTGGTATCACCCACGGTCGAGGCCTCGAAGTCACGGCGACCCTCGGCGGCGATAGCGACGGCCGCCTCGTGGCCTACCGGCTGCGTATGGACCAGGACGCCGGGGCATACCCTGCCCTCGGCGCATTCCTTCCAGTGTTCGGCCGCGTGATGGCGACCGGCCCATACACCATCGAACGTGTGGAGTTCAGCTCTGCGTCCTGGGTGACCACCACGGTACCGATGGGGGCCTACCGGGGTGCTGGTCGGCCGGAAGCCACTCATGCCCTGGAACGGACGGTCGACGCCTTTGCTGCCGAGGTAGGGCTCGACCCCGCCGAGGTCCGTCGCCGCAATCTGGTGCCATCCGATGCCTTTCCGTACCAGACGCCATCGGGCCAGAACTACGACAGCGGCGACTACGTGGGAGCGCTCGACCGGGTCATCGAAGCCATCGACGTCGAGACCCTGCGCGCTGAGCAGACACGGCGTCGGGCAGATGGATCGTCAGGGCTGCTGGGGCTCGGATTCTGCGCCTATGTGGAGATCACCAATCCGGTCCGGGCATCAGAGTTCGGCAGCGTGGAGGTTCGCCCAGACGGATCCGTCCTGGTCCTCACTGGATCGTCTGCTCACGGACAAGGCCACCACACCACCTACGCCCAGGTGGCCGCCGACGTCCTTGGCATTCCCTTCGACCAGATCGAGGTCCGTCACGGAGACACCGACGAGGTGGCTCGGGGCGGGGGCACTGGAGGCTCCCGGTCGCTCCAGGTCGGCGGATCGGCGGTAATGGAGGCTGGTGGCGTGGTGGTCGACGTGGCCCGCCACCTAGCAGCCGAGCTCCTCGAGGCAAGTGTCGACGACGTGGCACTCGACACGTCAGCCGATGGTGGGGTGGGGGGGTTCACGGTGGTCGGGTCGCCGTCGGTGCGTCTCGACTGGGTGGAGGTGGCCTCAGCGGCTGGAGCGCGGGGAGAGACGTTGGCTGCCGAGGTCGACTTTCAACCCGAGAACGCCACCTTCCCGTTCGGCGTGCACGCCAGCGTCGTCGAGGTCGACGCCGAGACCGGCGGGGTCACGGTGCTCAGGCACGTGTCGTGTGACGACGCAGGCGTGATCGTCAACCCGACGGTCGTCGACGGACAGATCCACGGTGGCGTGTCCGGTGGTATCGCCCACGCCCTCATGGAGGAGTTCCGGTATAGCGAAGACGGCACTCCGTTGACCACCAACTTCATGGACTACGGGATCCCTTCGGCTGCTGAATTTCCGTCATTCGAACGGATCGAGCAGGTCACCCCGACCGAACTCAATCCGCTGGGCGTGAAGGGAATTGGCGAAGCGGGCACCGTCGGCGCTACCCCGGCCGTGCAGAATGCGGTGGTCGACGCTCTAGCCCATCTCGGTGTTCGACACGTGGAACTGCCCGTTACCGCAGAACGAGTCTGGCGGGTCATCGATGAGGCCCTTGCCTGCTCTAGCGTGCGGCGATGACCCGGACGCTTCTTCGCAACGGTCGACTCTTCGACGGGACTTCTGACGAGGTCGCCGTCGCTGACGTGGTCCTGGAGGGGGAGCGCATCGCCGAGGTGGGCGTCGGTCTTGACGGAGACCAGGTCATCGACTGCGCCGGAAAGCTGCTTACACCGGGGCTGTTCGACTGCCACGTCCACTTCATGGTGGACGGCGACTTCTCAGCCAAGACCCATCTGGCCACCCCGTTCTCGCTGAACTTCTTTCAGGCAGCGGAACGGATGGGTCGCACCCTTGACATCGGCGTTACCACCGTGCGAGAGGCCGGTGGGTCAGATGCAGGAGTTCGCGAGGCGCAGGAGCGCGGGCTGATCCGGGGACCTCGCACCCTGCTGTCGTTGACCATGCTGTCCCAGACCGGCGGCCACGGTGATTCGTGGGAGATCTGCGGTTCGCACATGCCAGGCATGTCCGACCCTCACCCTGGCCGACCCGACAACGTCGTCGACGGCCCTGAGGCGATGCGGAAGAAGGTCCGAGAGTTGATCAGGGCCGGGGCCGACGTCATCAAGGTAGCCACCTCCGGTGGCGTCATCTCACCCAGGTCGGACCCCAGACACGCTCACTTCCGTCCCGACGAACTGGACATGCTGGTCGCCGAGGCCACTGCTGCTGGGCGGTTCGTGATGGCCCACGCCCAGGGCAACCCGGGCATCCGGAATGCAGTGGCCGCCGGGATCCGATCCATCGAACACGGCATCTACCTCGACGAGGAGGTCATCGAGATGATGCTGGAGGCTGGGACGTTCCTAGTCCCAACCCTCATCGCGCCACTGGGTGTCCTCGATGCGGTGGACAAGGGCTTCGACCTGCCGGACTTCGTGGTGGCCAAGGCCACTGAGGTCGTCGAGATCCATCGGGCGTCGGTTCAGCAGGCCATTGGGGCTGGCGTGCCCATTGCCATGGGGACCGACTCCGGCGTGACGCCCCATGGCGAAAATCTCCGCGAGTTGAGCGAGATGGCGGACCTTGGCATGTCTCCCGTCGAGGTCCTGCGGGCTTCGACGTCGGTGGCCGCGGACCTGTTGGGCATCGCCGAAGAGGTCGGGACCATCGAGCCCGGAAAGATCGCCGACCTCGTGGTCTGGGACGGCGATGACCTGAACGTCTCGGACATGCGATCCCGATTGTCGACGGTGGTCCAGTCCGGAGCGGTGGTGGCGTCGCCCGACGGCTGAGTCGATCAGGTGCCGGGGAACCCGATGAGTCGGCGCAGTCGGGGGTGCTCAGCTGTGAGGGGGTCAGAGGCGTCTGCGGCCCAAGCGACGACCTGAAGGGCGGCGAGACCCATCAAGAGTCCACCGACGACGTCCAGTGGCCAGTGCTCGAGCCGACTGACTCGGGTCCAACACGTGAGGGCAACCGTGGCCACGACGAGGATGGCGAGCCGACGAGCCAGGTTCGGCGAGGCATGCCGACGGGCGGCCACGACCACCCCGCCGAGGACGAGGACTGTGAAGACCACGTGGCCGCTGGGGTACCCGCCGTTGCCGAACGAGTAGGTGGTCCACTCGATCTGTGATGTTGGGCGAGGACGTTGGACCACGTCGCCGATCCTGGTCAGTGCGGTGAGGCAGCCGGCGAGGACCACCACCGTCGCAGCTTGCCGGCCCCAACGCGACCAAGTGGCCAGGGCGATTACAGCGAAGACCACCGGCGCGGTCAGGTCGGTGATCAACGGGTCGAGGACCGCCCCGATCGCGGACACCGCTCCAGGAGTGTGATCGTGCAGCCACCGCGTGAGGGTGACCTCGCCGCCGACCGGGCCGTCCTGTCGAACCAGAGCCGTGACCAGGCCAGCTCCCAGCGCAAACCCGCCGGCCAGAACCAATCGAGGCCGTGTTGACAATCGCCCAAGCCGGTGTGCCGGCGCCTGCAGCATCGATACTCCTTTTCCCGCCAGAGGTGCGGTCGACGCTACCAGCGGCCAACTCGGCGACAAGATTGCCCGCAGCCCTTGGGTCGAAGGGTGGAAGAGCTGGAACTGGCGGCTGACGGACGACGCATAGCCTCTCCTGTCGTGAAGCCTCCACCCCGCCACTCCGCGCCAGAGGACGCCGTCGAGAGGGCCGCCGCCCGGCAGGTGGTCTGCTATTCCCCTGACGTTCTTCCCGCGCTCGACCCAGTTGCCCTCGAGGCAGCCCGAGCGGCCAGCTCGAAGGTCGCCGAGGTGGTGGTGCCACCCCGCCAGGCCCGGGCGTTCGAGGTGTCCGCCGGCCAGCTGTTTCGCATCGTCAGCGTGGAAGGGCCACAGGTCGGCGACCTGAACCTCCACCATGCCCACGACCTGACCGAACGGTTCTATTCCGGCAAGACCCGTGCCTTGCACGGCACCCACCTGTCGACCGGCGACCGGATGTGGAGCACGCTTCCTCACCTGCGTTCGCTAGCCACCATCACCGACGACACCCTCGACTGGTACGGGTACGACTCCGACGGTGGGGGCGTGCACGACGTGATCGGCACCCGCTGCGACCCGTACACCCAGCACCTGCTGGGCGGAGACCACTACCACTACTGCTGTCACTCCAACCTGACAAGGGCACTAGCAAAGTACGCGAGCCGTCCGGAGGCCGAAGTCGAACTGCTGGTCCATGACGTGCTCAACGTCTTCATGTGCACAGGGTTCACCCTGGACACCCACCAGTACTTCATGAAGGCCAGCCCGGTAAGGCCCGGCGACTACCTGGAGCTCGTGGCCGACGTGGATCTGGTCGGTGTGCTGTCGGCATGTCCGGGCGGAGACTGCGGTGACGAGCACTCGTCAGATCAAGCAGCCTGCCATCCTCTGCTGGTCGAGGTGTTCGAGGGGCCTCCACCTGCTGGATGGGTTGAGTCCCAACGGTCCCCTTATGTCTGGCCCACCTGATTCAGGATCGGCCGTTGCCGCCTCAGCGATCATCGCCTCGATCTGGTGGGTGACGAACTGGGACGAGGTCTTCGCTGACTTCGCTGCAGTCTTCAAGCACGCGCCCGCGGGATCGCCTCTTCGAACTACCGGGCGTTAATCGGCCGGACGCCGATCGGCCTCTTCCGAGCGGTCGGCCCGATCTTCGCGGTGATACTGGGATTCGTCGAGTTGCTGGGATCTACTGGGCAGCCGGCCGAGTCGGCAGACGGTCGATCCACCATGCCAAGAGGGCCTCAGAGTCGTCGACGCGGTAAGCCGCGCACATCGACCGGCCACACGCTCGGAGGTGAGAGAGGCGCACCTTCAGATCGGTGGAGGCGGAGGCGGATCGGAATGCGACGGTGGCCTCCGTCCAAGCCTTGCCTTCGGCAGGAAGCGGGAGGGAGGCCACCTCTCTCGCTCCGAGCTTCAAGGCGTCCGACGACAGGGCGACCCCGAGGTGGCGCCTGGCGGCCACCATGGTGAGCGGCGGAGACGAGAATGCTGCAGCGATCTTCCACAGGTCCTCTGGTGCCCCACTGTCCGGCGTGACCGAGACGAGTGGGACCGCCGGCAGGCACGAGCCGTCAGCATCGACGAAGGCCTCCAGCGTTCGCGTCTGAGAAGCCACCAAAACCTTGGGGACAAGTCGGGAAGAAGCCCATCGACGCATGTCAGCGTTCAAACTGTCGAGCCGGACTCTGGGATGCGACCACGAGGCCTTGTAGAGGCGGGCTGGGACCGTGCCCCACCTGTCGTGGGCTGGGTCGACCAGTCCCGCTGTGACCAGGCGTGGTACCCCGGCGTCGCCATGCGCGGCGTTGACCACACACCCCTCGAGGCCGTAGTACTGGTCTCGGAAATCGGCGGTCGCCGTGGCCACGTCGCCGACCAGATCGTCGACCTGCAGAGAGCAGTCGGGCACCGCGCGTGCGGTGGCCAATAGGTTCGACCAGGTGAGGTCGTCGGTCCCGGGCGCTGGGGCGGCAGCGAGATCCTCGAACTCCCGGCCGACCACCAGTCGCGTTCTCCCGGCCACGGTGGACCTTGGTCGACAGAGGACTGGTGCGCAGACGTCTACTGCCGCGTCGAATACCCGTTCCCGAGCAACCCACAGGGCATCGAGGGACCAGTGGGCCAAGACAGCCGACCGGGCGGCGGCCGCACCACGGGAGGCCAAGAGAGATGCTGGCTGGACCAGGCACACCACCGACTCCTGGTGGTTGGCTAGTCGGGTGGCCTGCACCAGAAACAACGACGCTGGATTGGCATAGCCCTTCGCCACGTCTCCAAATCGGTCCCGTAGTGCGGCGGCTCGGGCTGGATCGGCGGAGGTGGCCTCGGCCAGTGGGTTGAGGAACGGCGGGTTGCCGACTACCGCATCCACGCCGCCGGGCGCACCCCAGCGGCCCAGCAGCGCCGCCCATTCTCCGTTGGTGGCTAGGAGAGCGTCGGCAGTGACTACCCGATCCACAGGGTCGTCGGCGCCTGCTGTAGCGAGGGCGGTTCGACAGGCACGGACCGCGTCCGGGTTCACGTCGACACCGACCACGCAGTGCCCGAACGCGATGCGACGGGCCTCGGCCTCCGAAAGGCCCAGTTCGACCAGTGTCCGGTGGATGCGTTCACCTGCGGACAAGAGAAAGGCGCCGTCACCGCATGAAGGGTCAAGGATCCGCAGGGCTGACACGGCCCTCGGTCCGCCAACCCGCCGGGCGGCCAGAAGGGGATTCAAGGCCAGGTCGAGGAGGCCGGAAACCACGTCGTCAGGCGTGTACCAAGCGCCGAGAGAGCGTCGTTGATCGGAGCCGGAGAGAAGCCGGCGGTGGTCGACATCCATCGCGGCTCGGCTACCCACGGCAGGACCCTAGGGAGATGTTGTCGGCGGTGTCGGGGATGGCCTGCTTGACTGGTCCTCGAGGCGGGCCAACCGGCTCGCCCGAGAGAAAGGAAAGGTTGGAGATCGATGCGTGCAGATCTACACACGGCGGTGATGGGCAACCGGGCAGCTGACCTGAGGGCCATCATCCTCCCCTTCGTGTTGGCCCACACTGGCATTCTCATCGTCCTCGGCTTTGCCGGCGAGGGTCTTGAGGACTCCGGTGTCCAGTTGGCCCTGGCAGCCATGTCGGTGCTGGGTTCCCTCTGGTCGCTCATCTGGACCGACGGCTGCCTCGCCGACATCGGCGCCGGCATCAAGGACATGGACGACGAGGTATCGAACAGCCACATTGGGCGCAATTTCGCCAAGGCGCCCTTCGCCGTCTTCCGGCTTGTCAACCTTGCCGTGGTCTCCCTGATCGTGATCGCGGAACTGATGGCCATCTACTAGGACGAACTGCAGACGGGCCTGTGGCGGTGACCGACTGGCGGACGGCGCTGGATGCCATTGGCGTGGGTTCCACGCCCCTCGTCCGGGGGCCGGCGGGGCCACCCCCCCGCGCCCGGGAACTGATGCGGTAGGTTGGGGGACGGAAATGCCGGTTTTCTCGGTGCAATTGATTTGCAGTTATACGAAACTAGCTGATTACCCGGTCAAGCCCGTGACTTTTTGGCAAGTCACTGTTATTATGTAGTGCAAGCAAACCAACCCCCCCAACCAAAAGCGGATGAGTGGGCCTATAACTTAATATCGTCCCGCGCGAATATTTCCTTAACACCTATTTCTTATCACCGCAGTCTGCTGTGGTGCAAGTACTACTGCAGTACTACACACTACTACAGTACTACTATACATATTGGCTTCTTCCCG
>JAZADN010000028.1:0-23300 GCA_036123585.1 Actinomycetota bacterium
TCGCACATCGAGGTGTACACCAGCGTCGAATCCGCCGAGATGTACTCCACCGAGTTGCCGGTCGACTCCAACATCGCACCAACGGCGTACACGCCGGCGATCTGGCTCGACCAGTTGTGGATCGGCAGCTTGATCGGATCCGAAGAATCCTCAGCCGGCGCAGCAGCAGCAGCCGTGGTGGCCGGTGCAGCAGTAGTCGCCGGAGCAGCCGTGGTAGCCGGAGCAGCCGTGGTAGCCGGAGCTTCCGCGGCTGAATCACCGTCGTCGTCGCTGCCACAGGCCGCGGCGACCATCGTCAGTGTCAGCAGAAGTGCCAACACCTTGGTCAATCGCTTCATGTCAGGTTTCCCCTCATTTGTCGGTACCCGTCCCCCTCGGGGCACGAGATCTGTCGGTGGATGGCGGCTCAATAACTGAACGGCCAGCCCTTCCAGTAATTCCTCACCTTGACCCAAATCCCATATAGGCCGAGCGGTTCGAACAATAGAAAGAAGATGATCAGGAGACCGAAAATGATCTCATCAAGTGCGCTGACTGGCAATGGGTAGCCGAGTGCGGTCTCCATGACCGACACGAAGCCTCCGTCACCCTGCTTCGTGCTCACGAAGAAATCGAAGATTCCCGAGAACAGGCCTCCATGCTCAGCCTGATGCTTCATCCAGTCCACAATCTCTTCGACGAAGCGGTGAGAGGTGATGACAAAGAATGACCCCATCAGCACGCCCGAGACCCGGCCCATCCCGCCGATCAAGAGAGCCGCCACGAAATTGACCGCACCGATGAGACTCCACTGCTCGGGAGGAAGTTGACCGGAGAATGAAGCGAAGACTGCTCCCCCAATGCCTGCATAGAACGACGAGATGGCGAAGGCCATCGTCTTGTATCGGTATTCGGGAACTCCCATGATCTCGGCGGCGATATCACGATCCCGAATGGCTTGGAGGGCACGACCTGTTCTGCTTCGGGCAAGGTTGGCTGCCACCCAAGCCATCACAACCACAATCGCCAAGAGGAAGAGGTAAGTCTTCTCGTTCTTGTTGATGTCGAACCAGAACCAATGCCCATCCCTCGAGAAGTCAACTAGAGGCTCTTCCTCCTTCCAGAGTCGTAACTCCAGTCTGGGCCACTTTCGCCCCAGACCACCTGGGCCCGCTATCTCTGGAAAGACTCGGGACAGATGGAGTCCGATGAAGACCAAGCCGAGAGTCACAATGCCTAGGTAGAGGCCGCGGACTCGCACCGCAGCAGGTGCTACTGCGATGCCTACTAGCGCGGCGATGATTCCAGCAGCTGGTAGCCAAACCCACATCGGTAGGCCCCAGCCCCAGAGGTTCGCCGAAGACTTCCCACCGACCAACACCGCCGTGTAGGCACCCACTCCACCGAAGAAGGTATGACCAATGGAGATCTGGCCGCCCAGACCCATGAGGATGTTGAGCCCGAGTGCCGCAATCGCGAAGCACAAGGTTCTGTTGATGAGCCGGAGCCAGACGTTGTCGCCAAGAAAGCGGATGAATGGGATCTGGTCGATGACCGGCAAGTCGAACGGCATGAGGACGAGGATCAGTAAGAAGAGGCCGAGGGCGATCTTCTTGGTGAGAGTGGGCATGAGCTGCGACTCACTCTCATAGGAGATGTACAGGTTCGGTCGGCCCCTCATACGCGGCGGACCTCCTCTGTTCCAAACATGCCGTATGGCCTCACCAAGAGACCGATGAGCATGACGACGTAGGGCACCACCTGCTGGTAGCCGGTGCCAAGCACGCCCGTATACGAAGCGAGGTACTGGCCAGCAAAGACCTCGGCAAAGCCAATAATGAGACCACCCACGAGTGCGCCGATGGCCGAGTCCAAACCGCCGAGGATCACGGCCGGCAAGGCACGGAAGGCAAAGAATGCGCCATCCCGACTTGCCATGCCTGCTGGTCCCCAAGGTGGCATTGAGGCGAAGATTCCGGATATCGCAGCTAGTGCGGCACCCGCGGCCCATGCGATCGCGAAGATCCGGCCCACGCTGATGCCCTGCGCTAGTGCGGCTTCCTGGTCGAATGCTGTTGCCCGCATCGCGACACCGGTTCGCGTCTTGAAGAACCGCCAAGTTGCCAAGAAGGCAACGGCGGCCATGGCGATAGCCGCTATGTAGGACCAGGCGACCATGGCGCCGCCGATCTTGAATGTCTCCGTGCCCCAAGGGATCCCAAGGACACGTGGAGTTGTGTTGACCGCATCGAAGGCGACCACCCTGATGACTACCTCGAGGCCAAGGGTGATCACAGCCATCGAAAAGATGGGTTCGCCGATCATCGGTCGAATGGTCAATCGCTCAATGACGAGACCGACCAGAGCCGTCGCGGCAGAGGCAAGGATCAGCGCAATGATCCAGTGGAACCAACCCGGTCCTCCGATCCACCGTCCGGGAACCTCCCAGTCCATGAAGATCATCGACAACAGCCAGGTGCCGGCCAGGGCTAGGGCACCTTGGGCGAAGTTGACCGTCTGGGTGGCCTTGTAGATCAGGACGAAACCGAGTGCGAGAAGCGCGTAGAGCGATCCCAGAGCCATGGCCTTGATGAAGGTTTGGACGAAGGTGTCAATAGCGTTGGCGGCCAACACCACTGGGAGGTCGGTCACGCGTACATCTCCTCGATGAGCTCGCCGAACATGCCCTCCATGGCCGTGCGCTTGAGCTTCTGGGTTGCAGTGAGCTCGCCGTCCTCGTGGTCAAGTTCCTTGGGGATCATCCGGAACTTCTTAATGGTCTCAACCGAGGCGAACTTTCCATTTGTCTGGTTGATCACGCCCTGGATGAGTTCCTTGACCTCAGGCTTCTCACCCAGGTCGCGGTAGGTCGTGTAAGGGATTCCCTTTCGCAGGGCCCAGTTGCCGACTGTGTCTAGTTCGATGCCGATCAGCGCGGTGAGGTACTTCCTTCGGTCGCCGATGACCATGGCTTCCTTGACATACGGCGAGGCCTTGAGGCTGTTCTCGATCTCCGACGGCGAGATGTTCTTGCCGCCCGAGGTGATGATGATGTGCTTGATCCGGTCGACGATCCGAACGTGGGTGCCGTCCACCCACTCGCCCACGTCTCCGGTCCTCAGCCAACCGTCGTCGGTGAACGTCTCAGCAGTCTGTTCGGGCTTATTCCAGTATCCAGCGAACACCCCAGGGTGCTTGACCTGGATCTCACCGGTCTCGCTGTCGATCCGGAAGTTGAAGTCCGGGAGTTCTATCCCACCCAACGGTTCACCGACCGTGCCCAACTTCATACGGCCGGGCACATTGAGCGTGGCGATGGCCGAATTCTCGGTCATGCCGTATAGCTCGTAGACGGGCACGCCGACTCCAGTAAAGAATTCAAGAATTTCCGGAGCAATGGGCGCGGCGCCAGTTCCCGCCCAGACGCAGCGCCGCATACCGATCCGCTCCAGCAGAGCCCGAAAGACCAGCGGGCGTCCGATTGCATCCAACAGACGACTCTTTAGGGTATGGAATCCACCGTTGGCCACCTTTTCTCGACCAATCACCGTGCCTAGGCGCAGTCCCGCTTTCCACCACAGCCGCTTGAACGGCGTGGCGTCGTTGGCCCGGATCATCACCCCGGCGTGGATCTTCTCCCAGATGCGCGGCACGGCAAAGAACAACGTGGGCTGCACCTCGCGCAGGTTGGCCTGCACAGTGTCAATCGATTCAGCAAAGTTGACCGTCAAGGCCAGCTCGGCCACATGGAATGTGGAGAAGATCCGCTCAGCTACGTGGCACAAAGGCAGGTAACAGAGGATCTCGTCCTGTTTGCCAGGTAGGTAGCCGTTCCGAATATCGGAATGGCGAAACATGGTCATGGCATAGGTGACGTTCCTGTGCGTCAGCATCGCCCCCTTAGGCGGACCGGTTGTCCCAGACGTGTAGACCAGCGTCATCCCGTCGTCCATCCGGGCCTCGGACATGATGGCCTCAACCACACCCTGGTTGGCGGCTCGGTGCTCCCGACCCAGGGCTAGGAAGTCTTCCCAGTCGAGCAGACGATCGTCCTCGTAGCGCCGGACCCCACGGGGCTCGCAATAGAGGATGCGGCGCACATTCGGGATGGTCGCCGGGTCGATCTCGAGCACCCGATCCACCTGCTCTTGGTCCTCAGCCAAGTGGACCACCGACCCGCAGTCGGTCAGCAGATATTCCACCTCAGCCGTGGGATTGGTCGGGTAGAAACCGACAGTGATGCCGCGCACAGCGATTGTTGCAAAGTCGAGGATCATCCATTCGGGGCGGTTTTCCGATTGGATGGACACCCGGTCGCCCACTTCAACGCCAAGGGCCAGCAGGCCATGAGCGGCGTCCAACACGATTTCCCAGACTTCGGCAGCCGTGTACTCCTTCCAGACGCCGAAATCCTTTTCGCGCATGACCACATGGTCGGGAATATTCACGGCGTGGCCGTGGATAAGAGCGGCCAGCGTCGGGACCTGATACGCCGCGACCCCCGTCGTGACCGCTTCGACCGTCGCCGTCATAATTCCCCTCCCGATTTCGCTGGTCAGGCGGATGACCGTGTGCGCCCTAGCAATCGTTCGCCAATGGTCGAACTAACTGTCGCTTCCCGTACGAAACGGCTCTGAAACCGTAAGGGCAAGGCCGGACGGTTCCAAATCCTGTAACCAAGTTGTCGCACACCTGTCGGCCTTGAAACAACCGTCCAATAGCCCTTGATCCACCTTCTTGACTCCCAGGTAGGTTCGTCTCATGGTGGAAATCGCCGAGGAGAGTGCAGAATCTGGCGGCGAACCCTCGGTCCTGACCGTCGAAGAACTGGCCCACTTGGTGGGTGACGGGTTGGCAACCCTCTTTCCTGAATCCCTCTGGGTCGAAGGGCAGGTGTCCGGCTTTCACGACGCCCGCTCAGGCCACGCCTACTTCGAGTTGGTCGAACCGTCGGACGTCCCTGGACGGACCGTGGGGGCAAAGTTCAGCGTGGCCCTCTTCAAGGGCAATCGAGCCGGTATCGACCGCACACTGACCGGGGCCGGCGGCCTCATCCTTTCAGACGACCTGCTCCTGCGCATCCGGGCCCGGCTCGAGTTCTACGGGCCCCACGGAAAGCTGCAACTCATCATGGACGGGGTCGACCCAACCTTCACCCTCGGTCACCTTGCCGCCGAGCGCGACCGGTTACTCCGGGAACTGGCCGACGAAGGCCTGCTGAGAGCCAACCGGGCCCTGCCCATCCCTCTCCCTCCGCTACGAATCGGCCTGGTGACCAGTGTCGGCTCGGCCGCGCATGCAGACTTCACCGACGAGCTGGTGGCCAGCGGCCTGCCGTTCACCGTTTTGGAGTGCGACTCCCGAGTGCAGGGCGACGGCGCGGCCGTGGACCTGGCCGAGGCCATCCGCACCGTGGCCGACCGTCAACCCGACGTGGTAGCCGTGGTCCGCGGTGGCGGCTCGGCGGCAGACCTCGCCGCCTTCGATGCGGAGGTCCTGGCCCGCACCATCGCTGGCCTCGACGTGCCCGTAGTGACCGGTATAGGCCATGAGGTGGATCGTTCGGTGGCCGACGAGGTGGCACACACGGCGTTCAAGACGCCGACGGCCTGCGCAGCAGCACTCGTCGAACAAGTCCGGTCTTTTGCCGACGCGGTCGACGCTCTGGTCGATGCGGTAGCCGACCGGGCCAACTCGGTTGTGGACCGGGCCGACGGCTTGCTCCGCGACCTAGCCGAGCGAACGGCTCTGGCCGCAGGCGCAACAATGGCCCGACACAGTGCCCGCCTCGATGCCGCCTTGGACCGGCTGGTCCTGGCCCCGTCAGCCGTCCTCGGCCGTCACGACGATCGCCTCGATGCCGCCGTGGCCCGACTCCGAGCCCTCGACCCGGCTCGGATCGTGGCCCGCGGCTGGTCGATCACCTATCGCGACGACGGTGGACTGGTTCGGTCGGTCGATGCCGTAGAGGTAGGCGCCACCTTGGTCACGACGCTGGCCGACGGAACGCTGACGAGTACCGTTGCCAAGGTCGATGGCGCTACCCGGTCTGGCGACGACAGGAGCCCCAAGTGAGCGACGAGAACCTGGACCCGGCCACAAAGCAGGTTGCGGACCTCCCCGGCTACGCCGAGGCCCTAGACGAGATCCAGGAGATCCTGTCCACCCTTGAGTCCGAGACCACCGATATCGACCTGCTGGCCGAACGGGTCCAGCGGGCCGACCTACTGCTTCGCCATTGCCGGTCCCGTCTCGACGAAGCCCGTCTCCAGGTCGAGCAGGTGGTGGCCGGAAGCGTGGCCCCGAACCCTGCCGATGAGGCCGATACCCCGGTGAACGAGGAATAACCGGTGTTTATCCGCAAGTTGACCACGGTGGACGCCTTCGTGGCCGTGGACCTCGGCGACGTACCGGGCCACGGCATCGTGCGTTGCGCCCCAAAGGTGCTCCAAGGCGGAGCGAAGGATCTGGCCCGTACCACCACCTATGCCCTAGCCATACTCGGCCGCCGCGAGACTGGCATCTCTGCTGGGATCAACGCCGCTCCGGACACCCGGGACGCAGCAGTGGCCGCCTTCGCCCTCGAGGTCGGCGGTTGGGATGCCGGCTACCGCCTGGTCGCCGCCAAAGGAGTGGGCGCTGGCTCGTTGGGCGCGGTCGAGGCCACCGCCGACGACGCTCTTCTGGCCGCTGGTGCGGTGGCTGCTGCTCGTGCCGCCTGCCCTGACCCAGCCACCGCGGTGGTCGACGGCTCGGCTGGTCCGGCACTAGCTGCCGAGTTGGCCGCCCACGGCATCGAGGTGTTGGCCGACGACGACCCCTTGACCGCTGAGGCTGACCTCCTGTTTCTCGGCACCAAGGTCGGCATGCTCGACCATGCGGCCGCCGATCGCCTGCGGGTCCAGGTCGTCGTCCCCACAGGGCCACTCCCCGTCACCACCAAGGCCGTTGCCCACTGCCGACGCAACGGGGTACTGGCCCTGCCGGACTTTGTGACCACCTTGGGCCCGCTGGTCGGCGATCCTGACCGGGCCCGATCAATGGTCGGCGAGGTCGTCGACTCGATAGTCGCCCACGATGACGGCCCCATCCTCGGAGCGTGCGAACGGGCCGAGGCCTTCTTGGCTGACTGGCAAGACGACCTGCCTTTCGGTCGTCCCATGGCGGCCTGATTCGGATCTCACCTCAGGCGACGCCGTGGAGGTCGACCGTCGGCCCGGGACGACGTAGACGACGGTCAGCCGACCTGAGTCAGGCCCCGGTCAACCCCAGACATCGCAGCCACCGCTGCCTCCATTCGCCGCACCGTCACCGGGTCGCCGGCCAGCACCACGTACTCCACGTTCCGAGTGTGCGACACCTCGCCCACCGGCCGACCGTCGGGCCCGTGTATCCCGATCCGGGCACCTACGTAGCGGTCCTGTTCGAAGGCAAGCAACCTCACCTCGCCACGCACTGCACACATGTCCACCAGTTCGTCCCTGGTGATCCACGACTCGTCGTTGTAAGACAGGACCACGACCCCGGCGTCGACGCCAGCCACCGCCTCCGCAAGAGCGGCGGGCATCTCCCGCTTGCGGTTGAACACGCTGGTCGGCTCGTCGCGTACCTCGGTGCGCTTGCACGCCACCCCGTAGTGCACGGGGGCGTCCCACGCCACCAGCGTCTCCCACACGTGGTAGTTGGCTGTGTAGCGGTGACGGTTGTACGGCGGGTCCAGATACGCAAGGTCGAAGCCGCCCAGCGACCCTTCCCGGACCAGGTTCAGCGCATCTCCGCGGACGGCCGTACCCTGACCATCCAACAGGTCGGGAATCCGCAGGCGGAGGTCGTTACCCGCCCGTGCCGACCACGACTTCAGGTACGCCATCTGGACGCCTGTCGTCGAATCCACCCGGTCGGCCGCCTCCACCAGACTGGTGAGCAGTACCCAGAAGAGGGGCGACTTCGCAAAATCCTCGTCGAGGGCCCGCCGGACGGCGTCGACCCGGGCCCCGTTCTTCGGGTGCAGATACCGCGACCGACGGCAGAACACCTCGGTCACGTAGCCCTCCTCACCGGGTAGGCCATCGAGGTATTCGAGGGCCGAGGCCAGTTCGTCGGCGTCGACCCCGCGGGCGTCAGTGGCCACGTAGCACCGAGCGAACGCTTCGGCGTAGCGGGCCGAGTCGACGGCTGTCACCGTCGCACCGCGGCGCTTGAAGGCCTGAGAGACTCGGGTGGTCCCGGAGAACAGGTCTAGCGCGGTGCGGGCGCCCGAGGCGTCGAAGAGCGTTTCAAGAATCGGTACGAGGCGTCGCTTCGACCCGAGGTACTTGATCACGGTGCGTCCATCACGGCCGTACGCTGACCCGTGCCGGCGGGCACGCGCTGCCCATCGTCCGGCACTGGGGGCTGTAGCTCAGTTGGCTAGAGCACCTGCTTTGCAAGCAGGGGGTCGTGGGTTCGAATCCCATCAGCTCCACCATGACCGATATTCGTTGCGGTAGCGGGGACCACCCGTCCCGGACACCTGACGACGAGGGCCTGCTCGACGGCCTCCGCACCGCCTGCCTGGCCCTGCCCGGTGTCGAGGAACGGAGCAACCACGGCATGCCAACCTTCGCCGTGGTTAGGCGCACCGCCTTCTGCAACCTCCACGAACACCCCGCCGACGGCCGGCCCTCCCTCTGGTTCAAGGCGGCGTCTGGTGTGCAGGCCGAGTTGATCGACCAGGAGCCCCACCGGTTCTTCGCCCCGCCCTACGTCGGGCCACGGGGCTGGGTGGGATTGCGCCTCGACGTGGACCTCGACTGGGATGAGGTGGCCGCCGTGGTCGAGGATGCCTGGCGCCTGACAGCCACCAAGAGCCAGATCGCCCTGATGGAAGCCAGGCGCGACGAGACTTGACCGCGAGCCGGCGGCTCGGTTGGCTCACGCCGAAAGGTGACCGCCGAGCACGTTGGCCACGTTGGTGCCGATCTCGGCCACCGCGTAGCCACCCTCCATCACGAACACCGTGGGCAGGCCGAGCGCTCCGATGCGCCGCCCCACCGCCGTGAAGTCATCGCTGGTCAGCTTGAAGAAGCTGATCGGGTCCAACTCGAAGGCGTCCACACCGAGCGAAACTACGAGCGCCTCGGGTCGATGGGCGGCGACGTGTCCGCAGGCGTCGTCCAGAGCGGCCGACCACACGTCAAACGCCGTGCCGGGTCGCATCGGATAGTTGCGGGTCGTGCCCTCGGCCGCGCCGATGCCCACCTCGTCCTCCCAGCCCAGAAAGTGGGGGAATGCATCCTCCGGGTGCCCGTGCAGCGAAGCGAAAAACACTTCGGGACGGTCCCAGAAGATGGCCTGCGTGCCATTGCCGTGGTGGAAGTCAACGTCGAGCACAGCCACCCGCTCGGCCCCATCGACTAGGAACCCTTCGGCGGCGATGGCCGCGTTGTTCAGGAAGCAGTAGCCACCGAACTGGTCGGTCGAGGCGTGGTGTCCGGGTGGACGGCACAGGGCGAACGCCGACAACTCTCCGCCGGCCACCAGGCGCTGCGCGGTCTGAGCGATGCCCGCCGCGGCCTGGGCCGCGTGCCAAGTGCCTGTCGTGATGGCCGTCTCGGAGGCGAAGGCGAAGTAACCAAGCCGACCCTCGGGATCAACCGGAACCCGGTCATCGCGCAGGTTACGGACCGGGAAGTTCATGGGGATGGCCTCTCCGGTGTGACCGGCCGCCAACCAATCCTCCCAGAACCCTTCCAGGAACTCGAGATAGGCCGGGTCGTGGACCCGTCGCACCCGGTCCAGGTCGACGGCATCAGGAGCCATGCGGTCGTCGAGACCCGCAACGTCCAGGGCGGCCACCACGTGCTCCCAACGTTCGGGACACTCGAAGGGGCGTACTAGGGCGCCGTCATAGAGTTCCCCGGCCGGGAAGTGGCTCCGATGGTCGTCGCTCAGCACGATCTTCATGCGGTTCCACACACGTTCTCAGTCGCCTCCGGTCCCGTCATCGTCGTCGAGCAGCATCCGCAGGGTGTCGACCACCCCGCCGGCCAGATACAGGTCGCTGTCTGGCGGCAGATCACCCCGTTCCTCGAGGCGGTTGAGAACCCTTACCACGATCGCGCAGTAACGCAGCGCGCCAAAGCACTCCTGCCAGCGCACCCCGACCACGGGTCGCCCCAGCGCTCCGGCATATACCTCGACAAGTTCCTCCCGGGACGGTTCGCCGGTGAGGCGCGGGTTCCCGCAGCCCTCGTGGATCCACCGGTCGAACGACAGGAACCACCCCAGGTCGAACTCGGCCGGGGCGATGGTCGCTCCCTCAAAGTCCGTGAGGCAGGTCGGTGTAGTCCCGTCCCAGAACATGTTGCCCAATCGGCAGTCACCCCAGCACAGCGCGGGCTCCCCGGGGTCCGGGATTCCGTCGACCAACCGATCGAAGGCCTCCCAGAGCGTCGGGTGGGGGCGACCACGGAGTTCCTGCTCAGCGAACGCCCGCCAAAGGTCCAGTTGCCGGACGTGTTCCGGCCGCTCTTCGGCGGGGACCAAGTCGTCAAGTCCGGCGGCCCGCCAGTCCACCCGGTTGACGGCAGCCACCGTTCGGACGGCGGTCAGACACATGTCCCGTCGGCGCTGCGGCGACGCCTCGGCGAAGAATCCCTCAACCACGTAGGCCGGTGTCTCGCGGGGCACCTCACCGTCGACGAAGCCAGTGACGAAGAAGGGGCCACCCAGGACCGAGGGGTCAGCCTCGTAGCCGACCGCCGGGGCCACCGGCAGGTCCGAGTATTCAGCGAGGGCCCACAACACCCTCCACTGAAGCTCCACCTCGACGGTGACGGTTGGCGACTGGGCCGGGTAGATCGCCGCCTCCGGCGGCTCGCGCCGCAGCACGTACCGGTCGGCGATCTCGTGCCCACCCCGCCGGACGACAGTCGGCAGTATCAGGGTCTCCCCCGAGTAGCCGCCGTCGGGCCGCCCGGGTTCCCCAATCCGCACCGAATCGGCACCCAACCGCCCAGCCAGCCAGGCTTCCAGCCTCGGGACGTCCAAGTTGGGAAAGCCCTACCCGTCCGAGACCACCGAGGACGGCCGATAGAAGGTGGCCATCTGGGCGATGCCGCCGCCCACACCCAGTAACAGGGCGATCCAGAAACCGGTCATGCCATCCAGATCGGCGGCGATGCCCAGGCCCTCGTCGACAGACCACTCGCCCGGACCGAGGGTGGCCGAAACCAGGGCGGCCACGCCGAGCACGAACACATACTCCCAACCCTCCTTGATGATGAAGAAGCCGTTGGTGCGATGTGAGGTCCAGCCGGCCACTGTCATCACGCCAATGACCCCCGCCGCGGCGAAAGAGTGGAGCAGCCCTAGAGCAAGCAGGACGCCAGCTCCCACCTCGGTGGAGGCAGCCAGATAGGCGTTGAGCCGGCCGGGGCGCATCCCGATGCTGTCGAACCAACGACCGGTGCCGGGGATCTTCCCACCGCCGGTGAACTTGTTCCAGCCGTGGGCAGCCAGAGTCAGGCCGACCACCACTCGGAGGATCAGCAGGGCGAGGTTGGCGTCGGTGGTCAGGCCCACGGGGAACCTCCGGATCGGGATTGAACGGCGGCGACCCTACCGGCACGCCTCCCCCTGGTCGGCCTTCGGCCCGATCGTGCCCGCTCCTAGGCTGATCGGATGCTGGCTCTGAAGATCGTGATCGCCGTAGCTGTAGCTGTCGTCCTGCTTCGCATGGGTGTGGCGATCCTGCGGATGCTGGCCACGCCGTTACCCGAACCGCCGCCCGCCGGCGAGTTGCGGAAGGTGAAGCTCCAGTACCGGTGCAGCCTCTGTGGCACCGAGGTCCGGATGACGGTGGCCACCCATGAGGAGCCTGAGGCTCCCCGTCACTGCATGGACGACATGGAGTTACTGGCGTCCGAGGAGTAGAGCCGCTGAATAGCGAAGAGTGTCACGCCTGTTCACAGATGATTTTCCACAGTCTGGGGATGGATCTGTGGGTGAATCACACCAATGTGATTCCCCGGCCTCTGGGCAGGGCGTCAGCGGTAACCGGTCAGTGATATTGCGTCGCGGTGATGATCCCACCGAGGATCGAGCCCAGGCCCAGCAGCAGGAAGCCGTTGCTGGTCCCGCCGGGCATCCAGCCCACGTAGTTGAAGAAGATGATGAGGACGCCGAGGCCCAGCAAGCCGAACATCAGCACGGCCATCCACGTAGGGGACGGCTCGTGGCCCGCCGACAGCGAGTGGTCGACCGGCCGACCGGTGCCCTTCGGGGTGACCCGACCACCCTGCACCCGCTTCTTGGCCGGCCGCTGACGCGGGCTTGCCTCTCGGGAACTGGCTTCCCGGGAATCTGCCTCTCCGGATTCGACATTCTCGCTGCTCGACATGCCCCGGAGGATAGAGGCCCCGGCGCCCCTCCGGGCGGGGCTGGCTAGCGTGAGGGCGTGAGCACCCGCGTCCTGGTGATCGACAACTACGACTCGTTCGTCTACAACCTCGTCCAGTACCTAGGTGAACTCGGCGCAGAGCCGATCGTTCATCGCCACGACGCGGTGACTCTCGAGGACGTCAAGGTCATTGACCCCGGTGCCATCCTGATCAGCCCCGGTCCGGGCCGCCCAGAGGACGCCGGTGTATCGACGGCCGTCATCCGCTGGGCCGCCGGCCGAGTGCCCCTGCTCGGGGTGTGCCTCGGCCATCAGGCCCTCGGCGCCGCCTGGGGCGGGTCGGTGGTCCGTGCACCAGAGGTCATGCACGGCAAGACGTCGATGATCCATCACGGCGGGACCGGCGTGTTCGCCGGGCTGCCGAACCCTCTGGAGGCGACCCGCTACCACTCGCTGATCGTGGACAGGGACTCGGTCCCCGACGAACTGGAGGTCACCGCTACCAGCGAGGATGGCCTTGTCATGGGGCTACGCCACCGCGAGCACGACGTCGAGGGTGTGCAGTTCCACCCTGAGTCGATCCTGACCGCCCACGGTCACGACCTGCTCGGCAACTTCCTCGCCCGGGCCTCCTGACCGGAGCCACCGGGTCGGGTCCTTCGGGCCGGTGGAGCCCTAGTCGGCGTCGGCCAGAGCCTCGGCCCGGCCGATCACGATGGTGACCCGGGTCCCCAGGTCCACCTCGGTGTCGACCGCCGGGCTCTGACTGATGACCCGTCCGTCGTTCGGACTCTGGGCTGGCAGCACCTCGGACCGGACGTTCACCTCGAGATCCAGCTCGCGTAGCGCCTCGGTCGCTCGGTCCTCCACGAGTCCCTCCACGTCGGGCACCAGCACCAGCGGCAGGCCCGACGAGACCACGATCACAATGGTGCTGCCTGGCGCGAGTTGGCTATGGGCCGGCGGCTCAGTACGGACTACCTGGCCCTCGGGCACGGTGCGGCTGCGCTCCTGAGCTGTACTGGCCTGCCACCCCAACTTGGAAACGATGTTCATGGCGTCCAGCGCCGGTCGGTTCGACAGGTCAGGGACCGCCTCGACGGCCGGTCCGGTCGACACGAAAAGGATGACACGCGCCCCATCGACCACCTCGGTGCCCGGATCCGGCGACTGGGAGACCACCTGTCCTGCTGGCGCCACCGGGTGCTCCTGACCCACGGTCTCCACCCTCAGGCCCATTGCCTCAAGGTCCCGTTCGGCATCGATGGCCTGGTCGCCGGCCACGTCGAGGAGCGTCAACGGTCCAGTTCCGCGACTGACCCACAGGCGGACCGTCTCGGTCGGCTCGATCTTCGCACCCGCCGCCGGATCCTGGGAGAAGACCGTGTTCTCCAGGAAGTCGGCGTTGGCCTCGTAGTCCATCTGCACGCTGAGGCGCGCATCGCGCAGGATGGAGCGTGCCTCGTCCAACGGTTGGCCGATCAGTTCCGGGACCTCGACCAGATAGATCCCAGCCGGCGTGGTCGATTCGTTATCGCCCATCCCGAGGCTGTCGAAAAACTCCAGCACCAGAAAACCGAAGGCAACCAGCAGGCCGCCGAGTACGACAGTGAACATGGCCGTGCGCCGTAGCCCGTCGTCGCGGCGGTGCCGCGTGGCGGTGCCGTAGTCCATCGGCGGCGTCGACGAAGGCAGAGCGGGGCTGGCCGGCGACAAAGGAGCCGCCACAGGCACAGCCCGGAGGTTGTGGGCGCCGTCGCGGTAGCGCTTCAGGTCGTTGCGCAGATCCTCGGCCGTCGGATACCGGTTGACCGGGTTCTTGGCCAGCAACTTCAGCGTGATGGCCTCAAGAGACTCGGCTACCGCTGCCCCAGCGGCCCGCAGGCCCAGCGGGGAGTCCTGGACGTGCCGGTAAGCCACGGCCACCGGTGTCTCGCCGGTGAACGGCGGCCGCCCCAACAGCATCTCGTAGAGGACGACGCCGAGCGAATACAGGTCACTGCGGGGGTCGACCGGCCGCCCCTGGGCCTGCTCTGGCGAGAAATAGGTGGCCGTCCCCATGACCGAGCCGGATTGTGTCAGGTCGTTGCGAGCCCCGACCATGGCTGTTGCGATGCCAAAGTCAGCCACCTTCACGTGCCCGTTGGCCTGGACCAGAACGTTGCCGGGCTTCACGTCACGATGGACGAGGCCGTTGCGGTGGGCGAAGGCCAGCGCGGCGGCGATGTCAGATGCAACTTCGGCGGACCGGTCAGCAGGCAATGGTCCGTCGGTGCGGAGGATCTCAGCCAGGCTGCGCCCCTCCACGTATTCCATGACGATGAAGTAGGTGCCCTGCTCCTCGCCCCAGTCGAAGACGCTGACGACGTTGGGGTGGTTCAGATTGGCAGCCGCCTGCGCCTCGCGCCTGAACCGCTCCACGAAGTTCGGGTCGCGGGAAAACTCGTCGAACAGGACCTTGACGGCCACCGGCCGGTCCAGAAGGAGGTCGCGCGCAAGGTAGACGTCAGCCATGCCACCCCGGGCGACCTGACGATGGAGTTCGTACCGCCCATTGAAGACAGTGGGACCCTGCGCAGACACGGCGCCCTATTCTACCGGCGAGCCCTCGAGCGAGGCCGTCGCCCTGCGATCAGTCCGCGTGACTGGCGTGGATCTAGCCGGCAGCAATGTCGGCCCGGAAGCCTTCGATGAGTCGGCGGGCCTCTTCAAGGGTGCCCACGTCGATGGTCTGCTCCACTGCGGCCCGGGTGGAGTCGTCGAGAAGCGACACCCGGAGGTCGCCCCCCTCCACAAACCTCGGCCCAAACCACAGCATCCCCGACGGGCGACCCCGGAAGACCGCCACGTCGCCGTTGTCCGATCCGATGAACCACCCCTGTCGGGACCACACCCCGGCCACCAGCACCATTGCGGCGGCCACCGCGAGGACCGAGGTGGCCACCGTCCGGAACGAGGTCCCCGACTCGTCGCCGCCCGCTGGCTGACCGGCAACGTACCCGCCGGCACGTTCGGGCCGGGCCGCAGCAACGGTCGGACGGGTCCCGCTAGGGCGCTCCGGGCCCTCGACCACCTCGACGACCAGCACGGTGACGTTGTCATGACCGCCGGCCGCCACCGCTTCGGCCACCAGACGGGACGCCGCCTCGGCCACCGGACCTCCAGCTATCAACTCGGCAATACGACCATCGTCCAATTCGTTGAAGAGGCCGTCGCTACACAGCAGGTAGCGGTCGCCCCGGGCAGGCTGGAGCACCCAACTGTCGATGACCGGGTCAGCCTCAATCCCAAGGGCGCGAGTCAGGATGTTCCGCTGCGGATGGACTGCCGCCTCCTCGAGGGTCAGTTCCCCGGCCCGAACGAGGTCGGCCACCAGGCTGTGGTCGTCGCTGACCTGCACCAGCCCACCGGCGTCGCGCCGATAGACCCGGCTGTCTCCGATGTTGCACACCGCCAAGGCCTCCTCGCCACCGTGGCCGCCCGGCCCGTCCACGATGGCCAACGCGCACAGGGTGGTGCCCATGCCGGCCAGTTCATGGTCGTCGGCCGCACGTTCCAGCACGGCCCTGTTGGCGTCCCGGATGGCCCGCACCAACGATGACCGATCCGGACCACTAAAGCCGGCCAGGACGGCCTCCACGGCGACAGCCGAGGCGACCTCCCCGCCACGGTGCCCGCCCATGCCGTCGGCCAACACAAATACCTCGTCGGTGGAGCCCATGTCGTCCTGGTTGACGTCACGGATGCGACCCACGTGCGTCGCCTGACCCGCTTCGAGCCGCAATGAGCGCTGTCGCCTGCTGCGTCGGGACCCCATCGATGCGTCTCCACCCCGGACGGATCCCCTCCGTCCACTTCCCCGAAGAGGCTACCGAGGCGCTCTGGCCTGATTCGGGCAGCAACCTTCCGACACCTCTCGCGCCGAGGTCGTCGACGGGCCGCGCCTCATCAGCCGCGATCCCGTTACCCTTCCCGACGCTGCTAGCGCGAGTGGCGGAATTGGCAGACGCGCAGGATTCAGGTTCCTGTGTCCGCAAGGACGTGAGGGTTCAAGTCCCTCCTCGCGCACCATCTGGTCGCCTCCAGTGGCTGCCGGTTGACTCCCGGTCGCGAGTCGGTTCACAGGTCAGAACATGGGTCCGGCCGGGACCACTACGTCGAGCCGGGGTTCGCAGCCAGCCAACTGGGCCAGCAGCTCCATCTCGGAAACCGAAGTCGGCCGCACCGTCAGGCCGGTAGCCCGCGTGGCCCTCCAGTCCTCGAAACGCTTGGTGATCCGATCAGGAGAACCAACGAGTGCCCCGTCGTCCAAGTAGTCGTCGGGCACCGAGGCGGCCGCCTCGTCGCGGCGCCCGGCCGCGAATAACTCGCTTATCCGTTCGGCAGCCTCAGGGAACCCCCGGCGCACCATGGCGTCCCGGTGGAAGTTGTGTTCGGCACTTCCGTAGCCGCCGACCCGCATTGCCACCGCCGGCTTGGCCGCCTCAAGGACGGCCCGGACGTCGTCGGTGATGCGGACTGTGACCCCCGTCTGGACCTCCAGATCATCCATGGTCCGGCCCGAACGACGCAGGCCCTCAGCCAGGTCTTCCTCGTAGAGGTGCGCACTTCCTGGGGTGTAGCCGAGCGGCAGCCACCCGTCAGCCACCTCGGCGGTCAACCGGACGTTGGCCGGACCGCCGGTGGCCAGGAAGACCGGTAGGTCGGGATTCGGGTGAAGTACCGGCTTGAGCGCCTTGCCAGACCCGATAGCGCCTGGACCATCGTAGGGAAGCCGGATCTCCGGACCGTCGTGGGCCACCGGACCCTCGCGCAGCAACACCTGGCGGACGATGGTCACATAGTCGCGTAGTCGAGCCGACGGCCGACCCCACGGCTGGCCGTACCATCCTTCGGCAACCTGTGGCCCCGACAAACCGAGTCCGCACACCACCCGGCCCGGAGCGAGGGCGTCCAGGGTGGCGAACTGCATGGCCGTCGTGGTCGGCGGCCGGGCCGGGACCTGGGCGACGGCTGAGCCAAGGCGAAGATGGCGGGTGTGAGCGGCGAGGAAAGCCAGTGGCGTGACGGCGTCGGCCCCGTAGATCTCAGCCGTCCACACTGAGTCGAAGCCGAGCCGCTCGGCCAGCAGGATCCGGTTCAGCGGCAGGTCAACGCGGGGCGACGCCCAGACGTCGACCCCGAGGCCGAGACGCACTGTTCCCAGCTTCCCGGCCTAGGCCGCCTCAGGCGGTGAGGTCGACGACAGTGCGACCCCGGACCCGGCCAGCCAGCACCTCGGGCGACACGGCGGGGACGTCGGACAGACTGATGGTCGTCGTCATCGATGCGAGCAGGCCCCGGTCTAGGTCTTCGTCAAGGCGCCGCCACGACTCCAGTCGCCGGGCCTGGGGCACGTAGACGGAGTGAACGCCCCGAAGCGTCACGCCCCTCAAGATGAAAGGCATGACGGTGGTCGTCAAGTCGGCTCCCTGGGCGAGTCCGCAGGCAGCCACGCAGCCCTCGGGCTGGATCTGGGCCAGCACGTTGGCCAACGTGTGGCTACCCACCGCATCGACCGCCCCGGCCCAACGTGTCCGGGCCAGAGGGCGGCCCCCGGACTCGGACAGTTCGGCGCGTTCCACGATGGTGTTGGCGCCCAGCGCCGTCAGGTAGTCGGCCTCCTCGGGACGGCCGGTTGAGGCATGGACCTCGTACCCGCGAGCGGCCAGTAGCGCCGTGGCGATGCTTCCCACGCCTCCCGCGGCACCGGTGACCAGTACCGGACCCGCGTCGGGTGTGACGTCATGGTCCTCGAGGGCCAGCACGCACAGGATCGCCGTGTAACCAGCGGTGCCGACTGCCATGGCCTCGACGGTGGAGATTCCGTCGGGCAACGGCACCGTCCACGAACTGCGTACCCGAGCCCGCTGGGCGTAGCCGCCCCACGTGTCCTCGCCAATACCCCAGCCGTTGACCACCACTCTCTGTCCGACAGGCACTCCCGGGTCGTCGGAGGCGGCCACCGTGCCGGCCAGGTCGATGCCGGGGACCATGGGCCACGACCGCACGATGGGCGACGAGTTGGTGACGGCCAGAGCGTCTTTGTAGTTGACCGTCGAGTACTCGACGTCAACTACCACCTCGGGATGGTCCTCGTCGCCGACCGGTGGCAACTCCTCGTCTGACAGGTCGACGAGACCGCAAGTGAACTCGTCGTCGACCCGGTCGACCTTCAGGGCACGAAACATCGGTGGACTTCCCTTCAGCGCCCCGGGGCGCAACTCGTCGGCGGGCTCAGCGCCCGAACATTGCCAGCCACTGCTCCTCGGAGCGCGGCATGAACACGAAGTTGTCCCGGCGGGTGTCGCCCATAGGCGCCGACGGCTGCGGCGAATACAGGTGGCCCGGATAGAGGACGGCCTCGTCGGGAACCTTGGCTAGCCGGGTATGGAGACTGTGGTACAGCGCCGCAGGGTCGCCACCGGGCAGGTCGGTGCGGCCGCAGCCTTCCAAGAACAAGGTGTCGCCGGCCACCAACCGGCCGTCCACGAAGAAGCACTGGCTGCCTGGTGTGTGGCCAGGCGTGTGAATGAGCTCGACTTCGACCGCGCCGACGGAAACCACGTCACCACTGTCATGACTGACGATGTCCGCGTCGGCCAGGCCGGTGACCTCCGCGATGAAGTGCGCCTCGTCGCGCTGAGCGTGAATAGGCACCGAGGCCCGCTCCAGAAGCTGTCGAACACCGGCGATGTCGAAGCCCATCATCGAGCCACCTACGTGGTCAGGGTGGTAGTGGGTGGCCAGCACGCCGGTACAGGTCATGCCGTCACCGGCTAGGACATCGAGCAGCCCGTCCACGTCGTAGGCCGGGTCGACCACCAGTGCCTCGCCCGTCTCCTGGTCGCCGATCAGGTAGACGAAGTTGACCATCTGCCGGGCCATCGGATCGTCGGTGGCGAAGTCCCGTCCGGACAGGAGTTGGCGGAAGTAGAACCGGTCGTCGTTCATTGTCCCGGAAGCGTAGAAGGCCTCCCTGACCCGGTCCTCATCACGAGCCGTCCGTGGCAAGCCACGCCGCCTCAGCACGGGCCACCACCTCACGGAAAGGCAGGCCGGTGGCTTCGGCGACGCGCGCTGCGTCGTCATGCTCGGCCTTGACCCGACCGGCCGTCACCTTCAAAGCGATCCTGTGGCCATCGACCTCGACGTGCTCGAAGGTGCGGGCAGCCGACCACCGGTCCACGGCATAGCCCCGCACCCCCAGCGAACCAGTCTCGGAGGTCAACACCCCGGCCACGACGGCCACGACGGCTGGGTCGCAGAGTGCGCTCACCATGTGAGCCGGTCGGCCCTTCTTCATGACGATGGGCGTCACCCATGCGTCGTGGGCCCCGACCTCGAGGCAACGGGCGACGGTGTGAGCCAACGTCTCGCCGGTGGCGTCGTCGACGTTGGCCTCCAACTGGACCAGCGGCTGGCCGGGGCCGGCACCCGGACGATCGGTGTCGCCAGCGAGCGTTCCGACTACCACCTGGAGGAGGTTGGGACGTCCGTCGAGGTCCCGATCACCGGCCCCGTAGCCGGTCGCCTCCACCACCATGGCCGGCATCGGCCCCCAGCCGGTGGCCAGGGCGGCCAGCAGGGCGGCACCGGTCGGGGTCGTCAGTTCGAACGGATCGTCGGTGCCGTAGGCCGGCGCTCCGTCCAGCAGCGCCGCGGTGGCCGGTGCCGGGACGGGGATGGTGCCATGGGCCGAGTCGACGGGGCCGCCGCCGAGCGCCACCGACGATGAGTGGATTTCGTCAACGTCAAGGACCTCGAGCGCGGCGCACGTGCCGACCACATCGACGATGCTGTCGATAGCACCGACCTCGTGGAAGTGGACGTCAGCTGGAAGCACACCGTGGAGGCGTCCCTCGACGTCAGCTAACGCCTCAAAAGTGGCGCGGACTCGTCGCGCCAGGCGACCAGGGAATCCGGCGGCGTCGACCATGGCCAGGACCTCGCCCGCCCTCCGATGCTGTTGGTGGGCTTGTTCGCCATCATCTTGGGAATGGGCCCCGACGCGGACGTTGGTGCCAGCGATCCCACCCCGCAAAGTCTCTTCGGTGGTCAGGATCAAGCCGTCGACGGGAAGGCGCTCAACGAGCGCCCGAACCTCGTCGACATCGGCACCGGCATCCAGGAGCGCACCGAGGGCCATGTCGCCGGCGATGCCGGAGAAGCAGTGGAACCAGACCGCCCGGTTCACGAGAGTCCTTCCCGGTTGTTGCCTGCGGGTCCCAGCAGACGTAGCACAGCGCACGCGGCACCGAATCCATTGTCGATGCCGACCACGGTCAGACCTGATGCACAAGAAGCCAGCATCCCCAGCAGGGCGGTGACCCCTTCCAGGGAAGCGCCATAGCCCACGCTGGTCGGCACCGCGACCACCGGAGCGTCGGTCAGGCCGCCGACCACGCTGGCCAGGGCGCCCTCCATGCCAGCCACCACAACCACCGCTTCAGCGTCGTGCACCAAATCGACGTCGGCCAGCAGGCGGTGCAGGCCAGCCACACCCACGTCGATCAGCCGGTCGGGCTCCACACCGTGGGCCCAAAGAACAGCCGCGCATTCGTCGGCCACCGGGAGGTCGGCCGTCCCGGCGGTCACCACCAGCACTCGTTCAGGTCGCTCCACAGCCCGGCGCCATACCACGGTCCGGTCCCGGACTGCCCCCGACGGGTCGACCGCCAGCGCCTTGGCCATCTGGTCCTCGTTGGCCCGAGACAGCACCACCGGGCCCGCACCGTGGCCCAGGAGTTCGGCAACAACGGTGGCCACGTGCTCCGGAGACTTGCCTGGGCCGTACACCGCCTCCGGCAGCCCTTGGCGCAATGCCCGATGGTGGTCGATGCGGGCCGCACCCACGTCGGCGAAGGGCAGGCGACTCAGACGGCGCACTGCGTCGTCCGGTGAGACCTCGCCCGACACCACGTCCTCCAGCAATCCACGCAGGGCGTTGGCATCCACCTCACTATCCTCCCCTGTCGTGAGCGATCTCGCACCTCCGGAGCATTCCTCGCTCACCTACCTCGGCCCGACTGGCACGTTCACCGAACAGGCCTTGTTCACCCAAGACGACCTGACGGGTCTGGACCTGCGTCTGGCGCCGTCGATCCCTGACGTGTTCCGGCAGGTGGTAGCCGGCGAGGCCGACCTCGGCTTTGCGGCGATCGAAAATTCAATCGAGGGCAGCGTGAACGCCACCCAGGACACTCTGGCCTTCGAGGTGGAGCTGCTGATACAGCGTGAGGTGGTCATATCCATCGAGTTGAATCTGATGGTCGCACCGGGCACCTCCCTGACCGACTTGGAACGGGTCTGCTCCTATCCGCACGCCATCGCCCAGTGCCGAGGGTGGCTAGCCGAGCACCTACCGGACGTCGCGATCGAGGCCACCAACTCGACGGCCGACGCAGCCCGCCAGTTGGCCGAGACGCCGGATGGGCGAACCGCGGCCATCGCACCGGGCCGCGCGGCGACGGCCTACGGGCTCGACGTGCTGGCCGCCGACATCGAGGACCATCCGGAGAACCAGACCCGTTTCGTCCTCGTTGCCGCCGACGGGATCCCGGCCCCCACCGGACACGACAAGACTTCGCTGGTGGTGTTCCAGCGGGCCGACCGGCCGGGTTCGCTGTTGGGGATCCTCCAGGAGTTCGCCGCACGGTCGATCAACCTGACGCGGCTGGAGTCGCGCCCCACCAAGCAGGGCCTCGGTGACTACTGCTTCCTAATGGATCTCGAGGGCCACATTTCCGACGAGTTGGTGGCCGACTGCCTGCGGAATCTCCACATGAAGCATGGCAACGTGAAATTCCTGGGCTCGTACCCGGCTGCCGGGTCTAACGGCGACGAGGTCAGGTCAGAAGTGTCGGCCGCCTCGTGCTCCGCGGACGAGTGGCTGGCAGACCTGCGGGCTCGCATTCTGGACTGACGACGCCGCTGGGAAGCCGAAGCGATCAGAGAGACAGGTAGCTCGGGCTGGACAAATGTGGCGGAGGGAGGGGGATTCGAACCCCCGGAGCCGTGAGGCTCAACGGTTTTCAAGACCGTCGCAATCGTCCGCTCTGCCATCCCTCCGCCGGAGAGCGTACTGGCGGGGGTCCGCGGTCTCGGGGCCGCCGGTAGCCTGCGGTCTCCGTGGTCGGGCCCCCGGGCCGGGCCTCGAGGAGAGGTGGCCGAGTCAGGTTGAAGGCGCTCCCCTGCTAAGGGAGTATGGGCCTAAAAGCTCATCGTGGGTTCGAATCCCACCCTCTCCGCCGACCGACCTCCCCTGGGTAGGCCGCCCGTGACGGCGGTTACCAGCGGTGGGTCGGATTCCGGGTGCCTCGTACACTCGGTCCGCTGCGCTCGTAGCTCAATTGGATAGAGCATCTGACTACGGATCAGAAGGTTGGGGGTTCGAGTCCCTCCGAGCGCGCCACCCAGACAGGCCTCGTCGGTAGTCCCGGCGAGGCCTGTTGTCGTATGGGGCCAGGTACCCCGAAACGTTCGTGCTGCACCCGCCGGTTAGGCGGCCCTGGCCAGAGACCGCTGTGTGGCAACCTCTGCATCAGACCCGTCGGACCACGGAGATGGAACCACCGCTCCCCCCTTTGGGTCAGGTGGGTCGGGAGGACGGAGGGCATCGATCTCACCGCCGGTAAGCACACCGCGCTTCAACGCCGCAGCAACCACCCGCTCCACCCAGACCCATGCCTCGACGCGACCAAGGAGAAGTTGGCATTTGCGCCAATGGCAGGCCCGGAAGGTCACCATGGTGCTACCAGGCACAAAGCCCTCGACCTTAGAGTAGAAGACCTGTACGCAGACGTGGAAGTTGCGTAGGTCGTAACTCGCTCCGTCGGAACACCACTGACCGACCTTGATTTCCTCAGCGACCGCGCCAGCCAATGCGATCTGAAGCCTC
>JAZADN010000029.1:0-15931 GCA_036123585.1 Actinomycetota bacterium
GACGCGTTCCTGGACTCGGGGGCGAATGCCGTCGTCCTCCTGCCATTGGTCCGAACCAATATGGGGATGCGGGTCCGGCAATCTTGTGGCGAACATGACGTGCCATGGGTTCCCTGCACCGGGGGACGGACGTCGTCCATTCGGGCCATCGACCAGGCTGTCCAGGTCGTCTGTCGCCTTCGGCTAGACGACTGATTTCCGGCGTCTGGTCGTCAGTTGGTGAGGACGGCGAACACCGTGCCGAGGCCGCCCTTGCCGTCCATCCGGTAGAACTCGGTGTAGCCGCAGGCCTCACAGGCCATGAAACCGAACTTCTGGTTCTGGAGGTTCAGGAAACGGCTGACGCCCGATCCGGTGGTGCGGATCTCGCCCTTCTCACAGTTGGTGCATCCGCACTTGGCGCAGGAAAAAAGGTTGGTGGCATCGGTCATGGGCTGCTCCCGGCATCTGGTGGTGTCCCGAGAGCGTAGGTGAACGACCAGGTCAGCCCAGGGCGTCCCGCTGGGCGATCAGCGACTCCAACGGGCCGAGATCGAAGGGGTCGCCGGTCATGATGATCAGGTGGTCGACGCCGACGTCGAGGTACCGACCGACGTCGTGGACGTCATCGGGGGCGATGCAGACCGTCCGCTCGATCTCCGCCGGATCCCGACCGACCTTGGCGCACCATTCGTCCAGAATCGCTGACAGTTCGGCCACGTTGTCCGGCGGGCCGAAGCAGTTCCAAGCATCCGCATATTCGGCCACTAGCCGCAGGGTGACCTTGCGGCCCGAACCCCCGATGAGCAACGGCATCGGACCCACCGGTGGGGGACTCAACTTCCCGAGCCGACTGCGCATCCGGGGCAGGTCGGCCTCCAACTGGCGGAGGCGACTGCCCACCGTGCCGAACTCGTAGCCGTACTCGTCGTAGTCCCGTTCGAACCAGCCGGCTCCAACCGCCAGGTACATCCGGCCACCCGACAGGTGGTCGACGGTTCGGGCCATGTCGGCCAGCAGTTCCGGGTTCCGGTAGGAGTTTCCGGTCACCATCGTGCCGATCATGGCGTTGGTGGTGTCGGTCGCCATGGCCGACAGCAGCGTCCACGCCTCGAAGTGGCTGGCGTCCGGGTCTCCGTACAGCGGGTAGAAGTGGTCCCACACCCAGATCGAGTCGGCGCCCATGGCGTCGGCCCGTTGCCACGCGTCGCGAAGATCCGCGACGGTGGTGCCCTGGGGGTGGAGTTGGACGCCGACCTTCAACTTGGTGCTTGTCATGCGGGCATCATGGTCGGGTACGGCCCGCGCTGGCGAGTCGACACAGGAAGGCAGTAAAGAGGTGAGATGGTCGAGGTAGGTCCGCTACGGGTCCGCTACGGACCGCTGTCGGTGGTTGAGGCCGGTGAACAGGCGGGCCCGGCGTTGGTGCTGCTGCACGGCATCGGCTCTTCGGGCGACGCCTTCCTCGGCCAGGCCGACCCCGGGGCGGGGGGCCTGGCCGACCGTTGGCGACTCCTTGCACCGGATGCCCCCGGCTATGGCCTCTCCGATGATCCACCGGAGGCGCCGGGCATCGACGGCTTCGCCGACGTCGTGGCCCGCTTGCTGGATGATGCCGGGGTCGACGAAGCGGTCCTCCTCGGCGTTTCATGGGGCGGGGTGATCGCCACCCGGTTCGCCCTGAGGCATGCAGATCGGCTGAGGGCACTGGTGCTGGCCGACTCCAGCCGTGGCTCCGGCTTCGATCCCGAGCGGGCCGAAATGATGCGGCAACGGGCACGCGACTACGCAGCCGACCCGGTGGCCTTCGTGCGCGACCGCACCCCTCTGCTCGTGGCCGACGGCAGTCAGGCCGACGTGGTGGCCGCGGTGGCCCGGATCATGGACGAAGCCTGTCGGATGCCCGGCTACGGCCATGCCGCCGCATCCCTCGCCGAGACCGACCACGCGCCGCACCTCTCCTCCATCGACGTTCCGACCCTGGTCGTGGTCGGCGAGCACGACCGTGTCTGCCCTCCCTCCGACTCCCGCCTGCTCGTCGAAGGGATCCCGGGAGCCACCTACGTCGAGGTCCCGGGGACCGGTCACCTCCCCAACCAGGAACGCCCAGCCGAGTTCAACCGGATCGTCGGCGACTGGCTCGACGGCCTGCTCCCCTGATACCGGGTTCTCAGACCAGGGCGTCCCACTCCTCGACGCCGTAGCGGTCGATCAGTCCGAGGATCGCTTCGACGTCGCCGGGCGACACCGCCGGGTTCATGACCAGCATGCGGAAGCAGTTGACGCCGTGGACCGGTTGGTATCCGAGCATGGCCGTGCCCTCGCGCTGCATCCGAGCCTTGATCCGTGGGGCCAGGCGATGCAGCCGGTCCTGCACGTCGGGAGGCATCGACGCCGGATCAAGCGGACGCAGCTCCTCGGGCACCCACAGGAACACCAGGTTGGTGAAGCCGGTGTCGGCCAGTGGCACGAACGCCCCATCGGACGCCCCGACCACCATCCGGGCGAAGTCGGCCATGGCCACCGCGTGGTCGATGCGGGCCGCGAAACCGCCGTCGCCACGCACCTTCCATGCCAGCCACAGCTTCAGGGCATCGACACGACGGCCACACTGGAAGGTCCGATCGCCCAAGTCCCACTCGCCGAACTGCTTGTCGGGCTGGAACAGGTAGTCGGCGCCCGACGAGAAGCAGGCGGCGAGGCGTTCGGGTTCGCGTACCAGCAGGGCGGTGCACTGCTGGGTGGCGCCCATCATCTTGTGGAGGTTCCAGACCATCGAGTCGGCCCTCTCCACGCCGGACAGTCGGTGCCGGTGGTCGGGAGAGAACAGCGCCGACGCCCCATAGCAGCCGTCGACGTGCATCCACGCTCCGTGTTCGGAGCAGGCCTCGGCGACCTCCTCCAGCGGGTCGAAGGCGCAGGTCACCGTGGTCCCCGCCGTGGCGATCACGGCCAGCGGCGTTCGACCGGCGCCGAGTGCGGTGGCCATGGCCGCCCGCAGGCCAGCGGGGCGCATCGTGCCGTCCGGGTCGGTGGGCACCTCCACCACGGCGTCGGAGCCGAGGCCGAGCAACGCCGCGGCCTTGCCCGTCGAGTAGTGGCCGGACGCCGAGACGAAAACGGCCAATGGCTCGGCCGACGCCCCGACTGTCGTCAGGTCCGGCTGGAAGCGGTGCCGTGCCAACTGCAGGGCATACAACAGGGCCACCGACCCGCCGGGACAGAACAGTCCCGGCGGCACAGGGGACGGCGGGGCATCCGGCCCCGGACCGCCGAAGCCCGCCAGGTGGGCCAACTTGGCCAGCACTGCGTTCTCCACCAGGTGGAAGACCGGGGCGATCTCGTAGGTCGAGTTGGCGGTGTTCAACGCCGCGCCCAGCCAGTCGCCCACCACCGCTATCGGGTCGGCACCGGCGTAGTTCTGGTTGATGAACCGGGGGTGGGTGGTCTGCACCGAGTGGTACAGCACTGCCTCCACGGCCTCGGCCACCGCCTCGGCACCATGCGCCGGGGCGTCATCGCCGAGGGCCAGGCCCACCGAGGCATCGAAGGCGGCCACCAGCTCGTCGGGTGCAGCGAAGCGGATCACCGGGTCGTCGCCCGACGGCGGATCCACCAGGTGGGCCAGCACCAGCGCCGCCAGGCGCTCCACCAGCGCAGCGTCCGACCCATCTGCCATGGTCGCCATGCTGGCAGGTCCGGGCTCTTGTGCGGATGGTCGGAACCGCCCCGGGGCACGACGGACCGTCGGTTCCGTGGGATCCTCGCGGCCGTGGCACGGATCTACCTCAAGCAGGCCCCCCGACCGCTGAATCTGGCCGACCCGGAGGTGGGGCGGCTCGTGGGAGAACTGCTGGAAGCGCTGGAGGCCGGCGGCGAGCCCGAGGCCCGGCGGATGGCCTCCGAGTACGACGGCTGGACCGGTCCCGTCGAGGTCGACGAGGCCACGGTGGCCGCCGCCACCGCCGCCTTGCCCACCACCGTCGTGGACGACATGTCCTTCGCCCATCGCCACATCCGCGACTTCGCCCGCGCCCAGCGGGACTCGATGACGGAGTTCTCCGTCGAGCTCTTCCCGGGCCTCGTGGCCGGGCAGCGGCTCGTACCCGTCGAGGTGGCCGGCTGTTACGTCCCAGCCGGCCGGTTCGCCCACGTGGCGTCGGCATTGATGGGCGTCACCACGGCGGTGGAGGCCGGCGTCGCCGACGTGGTGGTGACATCGCCGGCCCGCCCCGACCGGGGTGGCGTGCATCCGGCCATCCTGCACGCAGCTCACCTGGCGGGAGCGACGCGCATCCTCGGTCTGGGAGGCGTCCAGGGCGTCGGGGCGTTGGCGTACGGATTGTTCACCGGCGCCCCGGCCGATGTCATCGTCGGTCCCGGCAACTCGCTGGTCGCCGAGGCCAAGCGCCGACTGTTCGGGAGGGTCGGCATCGACGTGGTGGCCGGACCCACCGAGTCGATGGTGGTGGCCGACGAAACCGCCGATCCGGCCACGGTGGCCGTCGACCTGGTCGGCCAGGCCGAGCACGGCCCCGACTCACCGGTCTGGCTGGTCACCACCAGCAGGGACCTGGGCGCCGAGGTGGTTCGCCGCACCGCCGAGGTCGCCGAGACGCTGCCCGATCCGGCTCGGGCCTCGGCGGTGGCCGCCTGGCGCGACCATGGCGAGGTGGTCGTCGTCGACGACAGGGAGGAGGCTGCCGTGGTGGCCGACGAGTACGCCCCCGAGCACCTCCAGGTCATGGCCGACGACCTCGACTGGTGGAGAGAACGCCTCCGGAACTACGGATCGCTCTTCCTCGGCGAGCGGACCACGGTCACCTTCGGCGACAAGACCGCCGGCCCGAACCACATCCTCCCCACCGGGCGGGCCGCCCGCTACAGCGGCGGCCTGAACGTCCACCGGTTCATCAAGCAACTGACCTGGCAGGAGATGAGCGACGAGGCGGCGGAGGCCCACGCGGTGGTGGCCAGCCGCATCAGCCGCCTGGAGGGGATGGAGGGCCATGCCCGTTCGGCCGACCTGCGGGCCGGCGGCCGCAACGGGAACGAGGGGAGAGCCGACCGATGACGGTTCCCTCCATCGACCTGCCCACCGTCGATCTCGACTTCACCGCCCAGCCGCCGATCCCCGAAGAGGGGATCCGCCGGGCCAACGAGCTGATGGCCTCCGGTCGGCTCTTCCGGTATGGGGAGTCGTCCGCCGGCGAGTCCGACGTGGCCGCCCTCGAGGCCGAGTTCGCAGCCCTGCTGGGGCGTCGCTACTGCGTGGCCTTCAACAGTTGCGGGGCCTCGCTAGCTGCGGCGCTCATGGCCCTCGGCTTGGAGCGCGACGAGCCGGTACTGATGAACGCCTTCACCCTGGCCCCGGTCCCCGGGGCGGTCGTCCACGCCGGAGGAAGTCCGGTGTTCGTGGGCGCCACCGCCGACTACCGGATCGACCTGGACGACCTGGCCGCCGCCGCGGAGCGATCAGGAGCCCGGTTCCTCATGCTGTCGCACATGCGCGGCCACGTGGCCGACCTGGACGCCGTTGCTGCCGCCGCCGACGCCTACGGCCTGATCGTGGTCGAGGACTGCGCCCACACCATGGGTGCCACGTGGCGGGGTCGTCCCACCGGCACGTTCAGCGCCGTCGGGTGTTTCTCCACCCAGTCGTTCAAGCACGTCAACTCCGGCGAGGGCGGTCTGCTGGTCACCGACGACGAGGACGTGGCGGCCCGGGCGGTGCTGTTCAGCGGCTCCTACATGCTCTACGCACAGCACGGAGCCGCCCCGCCGGAGGGCGTGGTGGAGCGCCACAGGTACTCGATCCCCAACCTGTCGATGCGCATGTCAGCGTTGGCCGCCGCCATCGTCCGCCCCCAGTTGCCACTGCTCGACGAGCGGGTGGCGACCTGGAACGACCGTTACGACCGGCTGGCCGAGCTGCTGGAGGCCGACCCCCGGATCCGCCTTCCCATCCGGCCCGACGGGGAGGGCGCCGCCCCGTCGTCGATTCAGTTCTCGGTGCTGGATCCGGACGGTGGCGCACCCGACCACGACGCAATGGCCGGCTGGCTGTCCGTTGCCGCCGACCACGGGGTGCACATCAAGTGGTTCGGCCGCGACGAGCCGGTGGGGTTCACCAGTCGTTACGACCACTGGCGGTATGCCGACGAACAGGTCCTGCACGCCACATCGGCCGTGCTAGCCGGGCTGTGCGACCTGCGGATCCCGCTGTGCATGACCTCCGACCACTGCCGGGACGTGGCCGCCGTGGTGCGCGGTGCCCTCGACCTGGCCGGGGTGGAGCCGGTCAGTCGGCGCTGATCGTCTCCAACATGGCGGCCATCCGGTCGCGCACGGCTTCCAGGGCCTTCAAGGGGCGGAGCATCACCTTGAACTCGACGATCCGTCCGTCGTCGTCGCAGGTGATCAGGTCGACACCGTTGACCGACACGTCGCCCATGGTGGTCTCGAACTCCAGGGCCGCGTGGTGCCCGTCGAGAATGCGCCGGGTGTACCGGAAGGCGCCCATCCCATCGGCCGGGTCACTCGCCGGGCCGTCGGCCGTCGGGGCTGGATCGCCGGGGAACACCTGTGATGCCGCCGTCAGGTACAGCTTCGTGAGGTCCCGGCCCTCCTGGGGACGGAACAGCACCGGCGACCAGAACACGCAGTCCTCGTGGAGCAGGTCATCCAGGTCGCCGTCGCCCCTCAACACGGCGTGCCAGCGGTCGATCGTGGTCTCGATCACGGGGGTGTCCCTCCTCGTCGGGTCTCCGTCCGGGTCTCCGCCCGGATCTCGTCAAACGTGTCCATGTCGCGCAGGTCTGGGAACCAGCGCCACCAGAGTGCCACCACGACCAGGGTGGCCGCCCCACCGAACACGACAGCACCGACGAGGCCCATGACCGCCGCGGTCAGGCCCGACTCGGCGGCCCCCAGTTCGTTGGAGGCCCCGATGAACACGTTCTCCACGGCCAGTACACGGCCCCTCATGTCCTCCGGGGTGGCCAGGGGGACCAGTGTGAGTCGGATGAACATCGACACGGCGTCGGCGCCGGCCAGCACCACGATGGCCAGGAAGGCAACGGCGAAGCTGCGGGTCAGGCCGAGGCCGATGGTGGCGAGGCCGAACACGGCCACCACCACCAGAAGGGTGCGGCCCAGATTCCGTCGAAGTGGACGGATGGACAGGGTGACGGCGACCATCCCGGCGCCGATGCCCACTGCGGCGCGCAGCCACCCGAGCCCCACCGCCCCCACTCCGAGTCGGTCCTCGGCGATGGCCGGCAGCAGGGCCACCGCACCGCCGAACAGCACGGCGAACAGGTCGAGGCCCATGGCGCCGAACAGGATCGGACTGCGGCGGATGAAGCGCAGGCCATGAAGGGCGTCGGCCACCGCCTGCCGGGCTCCGTTGGTGGCCAGCCGTCGGACCTTCGACGACGGAACGGCTACCACGATGCACACGGCCACAGACAGGGCGATCGCCGACAGCAGGTACGGCAGGGCAGGGTCGGCTACGAAGGCGAAGCCGAAGGCCACCGGGCCGGTGATGAGGCCGATCTGGAAGCCCACCGACTTCAGCGCCACCACCCGTGCCACCACCTCGGGAGGCGACAGGTCGATGGGCAGGGCCCGACCGGCGGGGGAGGCGAAGGCCCGGCAGGACCCGAAGGCCAGGACGATCAGGAAGATGGGAATGACCGAGGTGGGGTCGGAGCGGACGTACAACCACAGCAGGGTCGAGGTGACCACCTCCCCGGACAAGGCCAACCCGAACACCACCCGCCGGTCGAAACGGTCGGCAGTGGCGCCGGCGAACGGGGCCAGCAGGGCGATGGGTAGGAACTCGGCCAGGCCGAGCAGGCCGAGGTGCAGTTCGCTGTCGGTCATGTCGTACACCTGCTTGCCGAGCACGGTGACCTGGCCGACGACGGCGAACGACCCCAGCGAGAAGGTGCACAGCAGGGCCTTGACGGCCAGCGGGATGCGGGTCGGGTTCACCATGAGGCGGCCCGCCTCGAGGAGCCCACGACAAGCAGGGAACCGACGACCAGCACTGCGCCGACGGCCATCGAAGCGCTGAACGCCTCGCCGAGCACGGCGAGGCCGAGGACGGCGGCCACCAGCGGCTCGACGAGGCTCAGCGTGGTCGTCTCGGCCACCGGCACCCGAGACAGGCCGCGGCCGTACAGGACGTAGGCCAGCGTGGTGGCCACCAGGCCGAGGTGGAGCACAGCGCCGGCACCCCGACCGGTGGCCAGCCAGTCCAGGTCGACGACGACGAGCGCCGGGGCCAATGCCAGACCGGCGCCGGTCAGGGCCACGCCCATCACCGCGGTGGGCGGGTGGACGGCGATCACCTCCTTGGTGGCGTGGGCGAACGCGGCGTAGGCGAGGCCGGCGCCCAGCGACAGCAGCGGCCCGGTGGCCCCACCATCGGCGCCACGGGAGGGGTCGACGACGAGGACGACGCCCACCACGGCCACCGCGGTTGTCAGGCACCACCGAAGGTCGGGTCGGTCCCGTCCCAACAGCGGTTCGAGAATTCCGGCGAACAGCGGGGCGCTGGCCATGGTCACGATGGTCCCCACGGCCACCCCGGAACGCGCCGTGCCGCCGAAGAAGCACGGTTGGTAGGCCGCCATGGCCGCCATGGCCACCAGCATGGGTCCGACGGGGAGGGAGCCGGCCGCCCGGTGGGAGGCCCGCAGCCTGCGGGCCGACAGGGCGACGAGACCCGGCCCGCCGACCAGCAAGCGCAGGATCCCGATGGCCGTCGGGTCGACGTCGTCGGGGGCCAGCGCCTGGGCCGTGCCGGTGGTTCCGGTGAGGCCCATCGCCGCAGCCACGTACAGCGGCCCGGCGAAGCGGGTGGACTGCCGACCGTCGCTCACGTCAGGTCGTAGCGGCTGGCGAACGACGGAGCCCGGCCCGGCTGGGGTGGGATGCCCGGTTCGTCCGGGTATTGGCGGGTCTCGGGCACCACCGGACGTGGTGGTTCGGCGGCCAGCCAGAGGCGCAGCAGGTGTCGGCGGTGCTCCGGCGAATCGGTGAACTCGCTGCGGGCGTGGAAGACAGTGAAGTTGTTGGCCAGCACCATCTCGCCGGAGCCCATGGTGAAGTCGAGTGCCAGGTCGGCCCTGTTGGTGGTGGCGTGCAGCAGGTCCAGCGCCTCGGCCTGGGCATCGGTCAGCACGATTGACGGGTCCTCGTCGGCGGCGATCTGGACGTATTCGGGGACGTAGCGGCCGCTGATGAGGCCGTCCCGGAAGCTGAACACCGGAATCCGATGAGGGGTGATCGGCTCCTCGCCGGGGCCCTCTTCGCCGAACCGGTGGTAGTGGAAGCCGTGGACCAGGTGGACCAGCAGGTCGGGTCGCCGGGTCCGGATCTCGTCGAACACGGTCAGCGAGCTCACGAACCGGCTGACTCCGCCTTCGAGCGCCGGGCGGAGGCACAGGAAAGACAGCAGGTCGCCGGGGTCGCTGTGGGGGGCCAACTCAGAGCGGTTGCGATACGCCCGGGCGTGCGGATCGACATCGGTGACGTTCACGACGTGGCCGAGGCGTTCGCCCATGACGCTCTGAGAGACCGCCCGTCCGAGCCTCAGGCCGATGCCCCAGAAGACCAGTGCCATCTCGTTCACGGTCATGCGGTCCACCGGGAGGCCCCGCAGGAGGACCAGGCCGCGGCCGTGCAGGACCTGGTGACGGACTTTGTCGATCAGCGGCGCCAGTGGACCGAGGGGCAGGTCGTCCGGTCCGGCGTCGACGGGGTCCACGCCGCGGTGGGCGAGGTCGACTGCTGCGGCCTCGAGCCCGGCGAGGTCGTCGTCGGCCAGGTCGACGGCGACGGTGTCCGGGTCGGGAACCTCGGCCGCCGTCCAGCGTCCGGCGGCCGGGACCTCCGCCTCGAGCAGGGCCTGCAGTTGGACGTCGCCGGTCACAGCCTCGCCTCGACGTCTTCCACCGCCGGGTCCTCGTCCAGCGGGTCCGGGGTCCGGCCGGCGGCGATCAGGATGACCAGCGCCAAGGCGTTGTAGGCCGCGGCACCGACGGCCCACGGCATGGTGGTTTCTCCCAGTTGGATGCCGATCAGTGCGGCCAGCATCGCCCCACAGGTGATGTGGCCGAAACCGAGGATCCCCGAGGCGGTTCCGGCCACGTCCCCCAGCGGTTCCAGCGCCCGCGATATGGCGATCGGGAGGAGAAGTGCCAGCAGGGCGGAGCCCACCGTCACCAAGGCGAGCCAAGTCCAGAAGCCGGGCGTCCCGTCGGCGGCCACCGTGAGGACCAGCAGCAGGGTGTGGACGGCCAGCGCCGCGGCCACCACCGTGAGGCCCACCGGATGGGCGCCCCACCGTGCGATGGCTGGGTTCAGTAGCAGGAAGCCGATGGCGAACACCACCGCCGTGGCCGCGAACAGCACGGCGAACTGGTCGGCACGGTCGTACACGACGTCGAACACCTGCTGGCTGCTGCCCAGGAAGATCAGGAATGTTCCGTCGCCGACGGTGACCGCGGCGATGTACAGGACGGCCCGCCGGCAGCCCACCACTCGACGGGCTGCTTCCAGCGTCGGGCCGATCCGCAGGGGCCGTCGGTGGGCCGGATCGAGGGTCTCACCGAATCGCCAACCGGCCATGCTGATGGCGCCGGCGAACAGGAGCGCGACGGCGTACACCCACCGCCAGGAGGCGACCTGCAGGATCCCTTCGGCGACCAGCGGTCCGATGACCGGGCCGACCAGGAAGACCGCTGAGATCAGCGACATCACCCGGGCCATCCGGTCGCCCGAGAAGAGGTCGCGGACCATGGTCAGGTGCATCAACGACGCTCCGGAGGCGCCGATGCCCCAGACGGTTCGGCTGGCCAGCAGGAAGCCGAAGTCGGTGGCCAGCATCGATCCGGTGGCCCCGACGGCGTAGATGGCCATGGCGGCCTGCAACGTGGGGTACCGGCCGAAGCGGTCGGCGACCGGGCCGTAGATCGGCTGGCCGATGGCCATTCCGAGGAAGTACACGGTGATGGACAGGGTGATCCGGTTGGAGCCCGGGGGCAGGCCCACGTCGGGCCGCATCTCGTCGAAGGCGGGCAGCGAGGCGTCGATGCCGTAGGCGGTCGACATGCCGACGAAGGCCATGAAGAGGATGACCTGCCACTGTGGGCGTGCTCGGGGGTCCACCATCGGCGCAGTCTGGCTGGCCCCGGCCGTCCCAACGCGCTTGGGCACTCCGCCGGGACCCGTCCGACCCGGACGAGGGCGACATCCGGGTGGGGCGGTGCCGATGGCATGATCCCCCGTAAGAAGGGAGCCGGACATGCATCGCACCAGCGAGGAACTCCAGGCCGGGCTGGCCTACGTGCTCGACTCGCCGGCCGACAACGGGACGCTCGAGCTCATCGTGCGTCGCCCCGCTGAGGGCGAACGCGAGGTACTCGACGAGGGCATCCTCGACCTCGACGAAGGCCTGGTCGGCGACAGCTGGAACCAGCGGCCCAGCAGTAAGACCGACCACGGTGGCCCGCATCCCGACATGCAGCTCAACGTCATCAACAGCCGGCTCCTGGCACTGGTCTCTCCGGACGCCGAGCGGCGCCCCCTGGCCGGAGACCAGTTGGCCGTCGACCTGTCACTGTCTCCAGAAGACCTGCCAGCTTGGTCGCGTCTGGCAATCGGCGACGCCGTCATCGAGGTGACCGACCAGCCGCACACCGGCTGCGCCAAGTTCACCTCGCGGTTCGGCCTCGATGCACTCCGGTTCGTCAACTCACAGGAAGGCCGGGCGCTGAACCTGCGGGGGATCAACGCTCGGGTCGTGGTATCGGGGACCATCCGTCGCGGCGACCGCATCACCGTGGAGCGGCTCGCCCCATAGGTCCTCCCGGTCGGCCGGTGCGGGGATCCCGGGCCGGACCGCCACGGCCCCTAGCCTCGGGACATGCGCACGGCGATCGTCACCGGGACTGCCGGCGGCATCGGAGAGGCCGTCGCCCAGGACCTGGCCCGTTGGGGGTGGCAGGTCTACGGGTTCGACATCCGGGCCGCCGACCGCACCCTGGTCACCTCGGACCTCGCCGGCTTCGGCGGTTCGGTCGAACCGGTCACCGTCGACGTGGCCGATCGGGCGGCAGTCCATGCCGCGGTGGCCGCCGTGCTGGCCGCCACCGGCGGGACGCTCGACGCGGTGGTGGCCAACGCCGGGATACGGCGCGCCGGAGCGTTCGAGCAGACTCCGATGGCCGAGGTCCGCCGAATGATGGCCGTGAACCTGAACGGAGCCATGAACGTCACCCGGGCGGCACTGCCGGGCCTGCGGGCCGCCGGGTCGGGGCGGCTGGTGGTCGTGTCGGCCATCGAGGGCCTGGCCGCCGTGGCGGGGTCGGCCGCCTACGGCGCCTCGAAGTGGGCGCTGGAGGGGTGGGCGGAGTCGCTGGCCCACGAGCTGCATCCCCACGGGGTCGGCGTGTCGATCGTGGAGCCCTCGCCGACCCGGACCTCCCTGCGCCACGGCGACGTGTCCGGTGACCCGGATGGTCCATACGCCGCGCTGGTGCAGGGCGTGGAGGCGGCCGACGACCGGGCGTGGGCCCGGTCGCTCGACCCCAACACCGTCTCGGCGACCTTGGTGGCCGCTGCCGAGGGTCGACGCGGCCTGCGGCACCCGGTCGGGATGTCGGCCCGGAAGCGCTTCCTGGCCCGGGGCAAGGTGCCGTCGTCTCTGGAACGGCGACTCGTCGGACGTCTCGCCCACCTCGACCCGCCGAAGCCATCGCCCCGGGACCCAGAGGGCGTGGTGATGGTCACCGGGTGTTCGTCGGGGATCGGCCTGCTGACCGCCGTCGAGTTGGCCCGCCGCGGTCGACGAGTGGCGGCCACCATGCGCGACCTGTCACGACGGGGTGCCCTGGACGCAGCCCTGGCCGAGGCCGGCGTGGCCGACCGGGTCGAGGTCCTGGCCCTTGACGTGACCAATCCGCCGTCGATCGACGCGGCCTTCGCCCAAGCCGACTCATGGGTCCGGATGGCTGGCGACGTGGGGCGGATCATCGGTCTGGTGAACAACGCCGGGGTGTTGGCTGTCGGACCGTTCGAAGAGGTGGCCCCGGCAGCCGTGGACCGCATGGTCGATGTCAACCTCCTGGGGGCCATGGCTGTCACCCACGCCGCCCTGTCCCGCATGCGCGGCCATGGAGGGCGGATCGCCTTCGTGTCCAGTGCGGCGGCCTTCGGCGGTTTGCCCGGCTGGTCGGGCTACGCGGCCACCAAGTGGGGGATGGAGGGCTTTGCCGAGTCGCTGGCCCACGAGGTCGGGCCCCACGGGATCGACGTGGCCCTGGTCGAGCCGGCCGTGCACCGCACCCCGATGGTCGACGCCGCGGGGTGGCAGGGTCGACGCGACGGTCCCTACGCGGCGCTCGGTGCCGCCATGGAGGCCGCCTCGGGTCGGATGGTGGAGCAGGCTGGGGATCCGACGGTCGTGGCTCGGACGCTGGCCGCCACCTTCGACGGCGGCCGTCCGGTCCTGCGCCGCCCAGTGGGGCGGTCCGCGTGGCTGCGGTGGGCTGCCCGCGGCTGGGTGCCGTTCAGTGTGCAGCGGCGCCTCGTCGCCCGACTGCTCGGCTGATCGGGCCGGGCGTCAGACTCGACGCCGTGGACTTCGATCTACCCCCCGACGACGACCCGCGTCGCCTCGCCGTCAGGGCCTGGCTGGACGAGCACCCCACGCCGACGGCCCGCCAGTTGCACGACGCCGGATACGTGGTGCCGCACTGGCCGGCGCCGTGGGGAATCGACGCCGACCCGATGCACCAGTTGCTCATCGACGACGAACTGCGTCGGGCCGGCGCACGGAGGCCATCGAACGCCATCGGGATCGGCTGGGCGGCGCCGACGATCCTCCTGGCCGGAACCGACGAGCAGAAGGCCCGCTACCTCGACCCGATCTTCACCGGCGAGGAGTTCTGGTGCCAGATGTTCTCCGAACCCGACGCCGGCTCCGACCTCGCCGCACTGGCCACCAGGGCCGTCCGCGACGGTGACGAATACGTGGTCAACGGGTCGAAGATCTGGACCAGCTACGGACACCGGGCGAAGTTCGGGATCCTCATCGCCCGCACCAACCCGGACGTACCCAAGCACGAGGGCATCTCCTACTTCATCTGCCCGACCGACCTGCCGGGGCTGACCATGACGCCGATCGTGGACGCCACCACCACGCACTCGTTCAACCAGGTGTTCTTCGACGACGTGCGGATCCCGACCGCCAACCTGGTGGGCAAAGAGGGTGACGGGTGGCGCCTGGCCCGGGTGACGCTGGCCAACGAACGGGTATCGCTGTCATCGGCGGGTTCGCTGTGGGGCGAAGGTCCGTCTGCCGACGACCTGCTGGACCTGGTGCGCCGGGACGGTGGCATTGACGACCCGGTGATGCGCCAACGCCTGGCTGGCCTGTTCTGCGAAGCCGAGGTCCTGCGTCTCAACCGGCTGCGGACCCTGTCGGCCCGCCTGGCCGGGAGGACGCCGGGTTCGGAGGCGTCGATCCAGAAGGCCATGGCCGACGAGCACGGCCAGCACGTCATGGAGTTGGCCAAGGAGGTGGTGGGGACGGCCGGGATGCTGGTCGGCTCCGGTCCACCCGGCCGGGTCGCCGGCGAGCGCCCGTTGGTTTCGGAGGACGGTGACGCCGATTCGAGGACCAACCGGCACTTCCCGGACGTGTCGCCGATCTGGCACTACGGCTTCACGTTCGCTCCGGCGTTGACCCTGGGTGGTGGCACGTTCGCAGTGCAGCGCAACATCATCGCCGAACGGGTGCTCGGTTTACCCCGCGACCACGATGCCGATCGGGGCCGGACCTGGGCCGAGGCCCGCTCCGGGTGAAGGGGCACGTCGGGTGAGGGCGGGCGACCTGTCCACGCCGGCCTTGCTGGCCGACGCCGCGGTCCTGGACCGCAACGTGGCCACCATGTCGGCGGCCCGTCCGGGGTCGGCCCTGCGTCCCCACGTCAAGGCCTTCAAGTGCACGCCGCTGGCCGGCCTGCTCGCCGATGCCGGGCACCGGGCCTTCTGCTGCGCCACGGTCCGCGAGGTGGAGGGCATGGCCGCCGCCGGCCTGGGCGACGACCTCCTGTTGGCCAACGAGGTTGTCGACCCGAGGTACGCGTCCCGGCTCGGGGCGTTGGTGGCCGATGGGCCGGCCCGGGTGACCGTCGCCGTGGATTCGATGGAGACCATCTCCGCCGCAGTGGCCGGCGGGGTCTGCGAGGTCCTGGTCGACGTCGACGTGGGGATGCCCCGGTGCGGCTGCGTCCCGGCCGATGCCGGGCGACTGGCCGACGAGGCCCGCACCGCCGGCCTGGTGGTGCGGGGCACCATGGGCTACGAGGGGCATCTCCAGCACGTGGTGGAAGCTGACGAGCGGGCGGCCCGGACCGCCCGGGCGATGGCGGTGCTGGCCGACGCCCACGCGGAGGTCGGGGGCGACGTGGTCTCCGGCGGGGGGACCGGCACGTGGGATTGCAACGAGGTGGTCACCGAGCTCCAGGCCGGGTCGTTCGTGCTGATGGACGGCGACTACGCCCGCCTCGGCCTGCCGTTCGACGAAGGACTGGTGCTGCTGACCACCGCCGTGTCGGTGCGTCTCGGGGACCACGCCGCCCTGGACGGGGGCCTGAAGGCACTGGCCATGGACAGCGGCGGCCCCCGGCTGGTCGACGACCACGGGGGCGAGGCGTCGGTGATGTTCTGCTCCGACGAGCACACCACGGTGGCCGGCGGCCAGTGGCGGGTCGGCGACCGGGTCGGCCTGCGCCCCGACCACATCGACCCGACGATGGCCAAGCACGAGGTCCTGCACCTGGTCGACGACGCGACCGCCGGCGGCGACGCCGAGGTGGTCGAGTCGTGGCCGATCGACCTGCGGGGCTGGTGACGGTGGCGTCCAACGGCATCC
>JAZADN010000030.1:0-8612 GCA_036123585.1 Actinomycetota bacterium
GTCGGCGAGGGACGGACCCTCTCGCCTGACGAGATGGCAGGCTGGCTGGCCGATCTGTGTGACCGCTACCCGATCGTGTCGATTGAGGACGGCATGGCCGAGGAGGACTGGGACGGCTGGGCTTCCCTTTACGGCAAGGTCGGGGACCGGGTCCAGCTGGTCGGTGACGACCTGTTCGTCACCAACGTGACCCGCCTGCAGCGCGGCATAGACGCCGGCGTGGCCAACTCGATCCTCATCAAGGTCAACCAGATCGGCACCCTCACCGAGACCCTGGAGGCGGTGGAAATGGCTACCGCCAACGGGTGGACGGCGGTCATGTCACATCGTTCCGGCGAGACCGAGGACACGACCATCGCTGACCTCGCGGTGGCGACCAACTGCGGCCAGATCAAGACCGGAGCGCCGGCCCGCAGCGACCGGGTGGCCAAGTACAACCAGCTACTCCGAATTGAGGAGTTGCTGGGCGAAGACGCCGCCTTCCGCGGCCGGTCCGGGCTCTCCGGAGCCTGAGTGGTCCGATGGCTCGCCACCGACTCCTCCCGAGGCTCGCCGTCGTAGTCGTGGCCTCACTGTCGGCTGGCGCAGCCCTGCTCCTCGGGGTAGTGCCGTTCAAAGGCTGGCTCGAGCAAAGGGATCGCAACGCGGCTCTACGCATCGAGGTGGAGGAGGTCGAGGCCGGCAACCGCGCCTATGAGAACCGCGTGGACGCGTTGGGCACCGACGAAGAAATCGAGCGTCTGGCCCGCGAGGAGTACGGCCTGGTCCGTCCAGACGAGGAGGCCTACGCCATCCAGCCCGACCCGGCCGTCGAGGCCGAGGTTCCGGGCATCTGGCCTTTCGACGACTGAGACGAGACGCTCCTCGGACTGCTCGCCCGGTCTCTCTGAGACGGGGTGACGGGGTTAGGTTCCGCCGGTCTGCCATCCATTCCGCCCAGGGAGGTCCTATGCCCAGCATCCTCGGCACGAGCGTCCTGCGCCGCGAAGACCGTGGGTTCCTGACCGACGGTGCCACCTACACCGCTGACCTCGATGACTCCCGACTCGACGGGGCAGTGCACGCCACCTACGTGCGTTCCACCATGGCCCACGCCGACGTCACGGTGGATGCCACCGGGGCCTTCTCGATGCCCGGTGTGGTCGCTGTATTCACCGCCGAAGACCTTGACGGGCCGACGGTGCTGCCCGGTGTCGTGCCCGTGTTCGCCGAGCCGATCCTGAACCGACCGCTGCTGGCTGGCGACCGGGTCCGATTCGTCGGCGAGCCGGTAGCCGTCGTCCTGACCGAGCATCCGTCGCAGGGCGAGGACGCTGCCGAGGCGGTCTTCGTCGACTACGACCCGCGACCCGCCGTTGTGGATCCAGAGGAGGCGGCCACCGACGCAGCGGTGGTCTTCGAGGACGTCGGCACCAACGTGTCGGTCGACTTCGCGGCCTTCGGAATGGCTACCGGCCATAGCGACGACGCATTCTTCTCTGACTGCGACTTCGTGGTCTCTGGACGGGTCGCCCAACCCAGGACGGCATCAGCGCCGTTGGAAGTCCGCTCTGCAGCGTGCACCTGGGAGGACGGGCGAATCATCCTCTGGATCTCCAACCAGAATCCGCACGGCGTCCGGGACGCGCTGGCTGGCCTCTACGGCGAGGCGGCCCCCGAGGGCATTCGGGTCCTCGTCGCCGACGTTGGTGGTGGCTTCGGCGCCAAGATCGCGCCGTACCCCGAGGAGGCACTGCTGCCTTGGCTGTCCATGAAGGTCGGGCGCCCGGTCCGTTGGTTCGAGAACCGCACCGAGAACATGAACGCCGTGGGGCCGGGCCGGGGCCACATCCACCACTTCATGCTCGGCGGTACCAGTGCCGGCGACCTGACCCACTACCGCCTCGACGTGCTGGTCGACGGCGGGGCCTACGCTCGCATCGGGGCCTTCCTCCCCATGTTCACCCTGCCCATGACCGTCGGCGTGTACGACATCCCGAACGTGGAGACGGCAGCCCGATCCGTAGTCACCAACACCACTCCGCTGGAGGCCTACCGGGGTGCCGGCCGCCCTGAGGCCACCCTGACCATTGAACGGGCCGTAGACATGTTCGCCACCGAGGCCGGCCTCGACCCGGTCGAGGTGCGCCGCCGCAACTACCTCCCGGCCGATGCCTTCCCGGTCACCACGTCGGTGGGCACCGAGTACGACACCGGCGAGTACGAGGCCAGCCTCGACCTCGCCCTTGGGGCTGCCGGCATCGACATCCTCCGGGCCGAGCAGCAGCGACGGCGCGAGGCAGGGGAGGTTCGTCAACTGGGAATCGGAGTAGCCACCTACGTGGAGATGACCGCCGGCCCGGCCCCCGGAGGCGAGGAGTACGGCCGCGTCGAGATCACTCCCGAAGGAAAGGCCCGGGTGCTCTCTGGTTCGCTCAGCCACGGCCAGAGCCATCGGACGACCTTCTCGATGATCGTGGCCGACCGGCTCGGCATCAGCCCCGACGACGTGGAGTTGGTCCAGGGCGACACCGACGAGGTGGAGTACGGCGGCGGGACCTTCGCGTCGAAGTCCACCCAGTTGGGCGGCTCGGCGGTCCACGACGCGGCGGGCGCCGTGGTCGACGAGGCCCGCCGGGTTGCAGCGGAGCTGCTGGAGGCCGGGGTCGACGACGTGGTGCTGGACACCGACACCGGCCTGTTCCACGTGGCCGGCTCGCCATCGGTTACCCGCACGTGGGCCGACGTGGCCGCGTCAGCCGACGACGGGGTGCTGGCCGCCGAGTCCAAGGAGCGGCGGGGTTGCACCTATCCCTTCGGTACCCACGTGGCCGTTGTCGAGGTTGACGTGGAGACCGGGTACGTTCGCCTCGACCGGCACGTGACCTGCGACGACGCCGGGGTCATCGTCAACCCGATGATCGTGGAGGGCCAACGACACGGCGGCATTGCCCAGGGCGTGGCCCAGGCCCTGCTCGAAGAGGTGTCCTACGACGCGGACGGCAACCCCCAGACCACCAACTTCGCCGACTACGGGATCGTGTCGATGGCCGAGCTCCCGTCGTTCGAGTTGGTTCCGTTGGAGACGCCTACGCCCTGCAATCCGCTGGGAGCGAAGGGCATCGGCGAATCGGGGGCCATCGGCTCCACACCAGCGGTGCAGAACGCGGTGGTCGACGCCCTGTCGCACCTCGGCGTCGACCACCTGGACATCCCGCTCACCCCCCAGAAGGTTTGGGCGGCCATTGACACGGCCACGTCCCGAGGGGCCGACCGGAACTAGGGTCCGACCCGTCTTCGGATCAACCGGGGCTGGATCGGCATCGCGAGAGGGAGAACCGATGCATGTATCGATGACCATCAACGGGAAGGCCGTGTCCGATGACGTTGAGCCGCGCACCCTGCTGGTCCACTTCATCAGGGAGAACGCGGGTCTGACAGGCACCAACATCGGCTGCGACTCGTCGTCCTGTGGTGCCTGCACCGTGCATCTGGAAGGCGAGGCCGTGAAGTCGTGCACGATGCTGGCCGTCCAGGCAGACGGCCACGACCTGACCACCATCGAGGGCCTGGCGGACGGCGACGTGCTCCACCCGATGCAGCAGGCCTTCCACGAGTGCCATGCCCTGCAGTGCGGCTACTGCACACCGGGCATGGTCATGGCCGCCGTGTCGCTGCTCGACGAGGTGCCGAACCCCACCGAGGCTGAGGTCCGCGAAGGTCTAGAGGGCAACCTCTGCCGTTGCACCGGCTATCACAACATCGTTGCTGCCGTCCTGCAGGCCGCCGGTTCCGAGGGGGTGAGTTCGTGATCCCGGTCGCCTTCGACTACGAGCGGGCCACCTCGGTCGAGCACGCCCTGTCGTTGCTGGCCGAGCACGGTGACGATGCGAAGCTGCTGGCTGGCGGCCATTCCCTGCTTCCACTCATGAAGTACCGCTTGGCCGCTCCGGCCGTGGTGGTGGACATCGGCCGACTGTCCGACCTCTCCTACGTCCGCGAGGACGGCGACACGCTGGCCATCGGCGCCCTGACTCGCCACCGCGACGTCGAGGTCAGCGACCTCGTGCACAGTCAGGCCGGGCTGCTGGCGGCAGCAACGTCCAAGGTCGGCGATCCGCAGGTCCGCCACCGGGGCACCCTCGGTGGCTCGCTGGCCCACGGCGACCCCGCTTCAGACCTGCCGGCCACCCTCATCGCCCTCGGAGGTTCCCTGGTGGTCGACGGTCCTTCGGGACGGCGGGAGACGTCGGTCGACGATTTCTTCACCGGCTTCCTCGAGACAGATCTGGCCGACGACGAAATGCTGGTCGAGGTCCGGGTGCCCAAGGCGCCGAATGCCCGGTGGTCGTTCCAGAAGTTCAACCGCCGGGCTCAGGACTGGGCCATCGTCGGCGCTGCCATCCAGGTCGAGGGCGACCGTTGTGGGGTGGGCCTCGTCAACATGGACAGCCGGCCAATTCGGGCTGCCGGGGTGGAGGCCGCTTTGGCTTCTGGTGCCACGGCTGCCGATGCCGCAGCGACGGCGGCCGACGGGCTGGAGCCGCCAGCTGACTTGAACGCCGGCGTGGAATACCGCTGCCATCTGGCACGGGTGCTGACCCGCCGAGGCCTCGAAGAATCCGGAGTCTCCTGACCCGGGTGTCGAGTGGCCCCTGGACCGGGTCGCCGGGACAGGGGAGCCCTAGCCTGAGTGACATGGCAGTTCCAGAGACGGTCGACGAGGTCATCGACGCGCTCGCCAATCAGGACTATCTGGCCGACGAGGGCCTGGCCACGGCGGTCTTCTTGGCTCTGCGCCTGCAGCGGCCACTCCTGCTCGAAGGCGAGGCCGGGGTCGGCAAGACCGAGGTGTCCCGGGCGCTGGCCGCCTGGACCGGCGGTGAGTTCATCCGCCTGCAGTGCTACGAGGGCCTAGACGCCTCTCAGGCGGTCTACGAATGGGACTACACCCGGCAACTGCTGCACCTCCGTGCCGCCGAGGCGGTCGGCGCGACGGTCGACGGAGACGTGGACACACTGGAGGACGAGCTCTACGACGAGCGGTTCTTGGTCCGTCGGCCACTATTGCGTTCGCTGTCGGCCGCCGACGGGGTTCCACCGGTTCTGCTCATCGACGAGGTGGACCGTGCCGATGACGAGTTCGAGGCCTTCCTCCTGGAGATCCTGTCGGACTTCGCCGTCACCGTGCCTGAGTTGGGGACCTTCCGGGCCGAGGTGCCACCGGTGGTCGTCATTACCTCCAACCGAACTCGTGACGTCCACGACGCCCTGAAGCGGCGCTGCCTCTACCACTGGGTGCAGCACCCGGACGTCGAGCGCGAGATCGAGATCCTCCGGGTTAGGGCCCCCCACGTGCCAGCCTCCCTGGCTGCCGACGTCGCCCGGGTGGCCGCCGAGTTGCGTGACATGGGCCTGTACAAGCCGCCGGGAGTGGCCGAGACCTTGGACTGGGCCGAAGCCCTCGTGCTCGTCGGCGTCGGCGATCTGGACGCCGAGGCTATGGACTTCACCATCGGTGCCCTGCTGAAGTACCGCGAGGACCAGGATCGCTTGCGGGCCCGAGGCTTCGGCGAGGTCGTGGGCCTGCTTCGAGGAGCCTGACCCGCCGTTCCGCGTTCCGATGTCGACCGAACCCGCCCTGACTCTGGACCGTCACCTGGTTCGCTTCGTGGAGGAACTGCGCCTCGCCGGCCTCGACGTGCCCCTGGGCTCGACGCTCTATTTCGGGCGGGCCGTGGCCGAACTGGGGGCGCACACCCGTTCCGGCGTCTACTGGTCAGGTCGGGCAACACTGCTCCGGCGCCCCGAGGACACCGATGTATACGACCGGGTCTTCGCCCACCACTGGACTGGCGCGCCGACCGTGGGGCGCGCTCCATCCCAGCAGGCCGCCATCACCCTCGTGCTCGACGTGGCCGACGAGGACGCCCCTGCCGCGGAGCCAGACGAGGGCGGGGACGTCGAGCGGGAGGCCGACCACCTGAGCGTGCGCTGGTCGCGGACCGAGGTGTTGGGGTCGAAGGACTTCGCCGAGTGCTCCGACGACGAGTTGGCCGAGCTCCACGCCCTGATGGCCCGACTCCGTCTGTTTGGGGCCACTCGACGCCACCGTCGCCTGCGTCCCGCCTCCCGGCATGGTCGACCCGACCTGAGGCGCACCGTCCGGGCCGCCTTGCGCACCGGTGGTGAGCCTTTGCGGCTTGCGTTTGCCGAGCCTGGGCAGCGGCCTCGACGCCTGGTGCTGCTGCTGGACGTGTCCGGCTCCATGGAGCCCTATGCCCGGGCACTCGTTCGCTTCCTACATGCGGCGATGGTGGGTCGCCGTGACGTCGAGGCTTTCGCCCTCGGCACCCGACTGACCCGCCTAACCCGTCAGTTGGCTACCCGCGACCCCGACGCGGCACTGGCTCAGGCCGCCGCGGTGGTGACCGACTGGTCGGGTGGGACGCGTCTGGGCGACGGGCTGAGGGCCTTCAACGACGAGTGGGGGTTGCGAGGCATGGCCCGGGGCGCCACCATCGTCGTGCTGTCCGACGGCTGGGACCGCGGCGAGCCGAGGGTCATGGCCGAGCAGATGGAGCGTCTGGGCCGAGTGGCCCACCGGGTGGTCTGGGTGAACCCCTTGAAGGCGTCGCCGGGCTATGCACCCCTGGCTCGGGGCATGGCCGCCGCGCTCCCTCACGTTGATCGGTTCTTGGAGGGCCATTCGCTGGACTCGCTGCGGGCTCTCGCTGACGTTCTGGCCGAGGAGTAGGGCGGCAACGGTCCTCAGCCGGTGTTGCGCATGCCGGCGGCTATTCCGTTGATGGTCAGCAGCAGTCCCCGCTGGAGGTCCTCGTCGGATCCGCCAGCCCGGGATCGGTGCAGCATCTCGACCTGTAGCACGTTGATCGGGTCCAGGTAGGCGTCGCGCACCTCCAGCGTGCGGCGCAGCATCGGCTTCTCGGCGAGCAGGTCGGCGCCGGTGATGGCCTGCACCTCGTCGACGGTGCGGTGGTACTCCTCGACGACGACCTCGAAGAGGTGGTGGAGCGAAGGGTCCACGAGGCGTTCCACGTAGTGGCGGGCGATGGCCAGATCGGTCTTGGTCAGCGTCATCTCCACATTGGAGATGAAGGTTCGGAAGAAGTGCCAGTCGCCGTACATGCGGACCAGTTCGTCGCCGTGCCCGGCGGTCCGCGCCGCGGCCAATCCGCTGCCCGCTCCATACCAGCCGGGGATGATCTGCCGGGACTGGGTCCAGCCGAATACCCAGGGGATGGCCCGCAAGTCGGCGATCCCGGCGGCGGCGCCCCTGCGGCGGGCTGGCCGCGAGCCGATGTTCATCTCGCCCAACTCCTCGACCGGTGTCGAGTTGGTGAAGTACTCGACCAGACCGGGGGTCTCGACGAAGCGCCTGTAGGCGGCATAGGCATCGTCGGCCGTGTCGTCCATGATCGAGTACCAGCGCTCCAGAGTTGCTTCGTCGTGGCGTGGGTCGCGGTGGGCCAGCGAGGCCTCGAGGACCGCGGCGAAGGCCAGGTCGAGGTTCCGGCGGGCGATGTCGGGGTGGCCGTACTTGTCGGCAATGACCTCGCCCTGTTCGGTGAACTTGACCTCGCCGTCAAGCACGCCGCTGGGCTGGCTGAGGATCGAAGCGTGGGTCGGGCCACCGCCCCGCCCAATGGTGCCGCCACGGCCGTGGAAGACCCGGATCGGAATGCCGGTCTCGGCGGACACGTCGCGGATTGCCCGGAGCGCCTTGTGGATCTCCCACTGCGAGGTGGTGATGCCGCCGTCCTTGTTGGAGTCGGAGTAGCCGACCATGACTTCCTGGGTCCCACCGCGGAGTTCCACGATCCGCCGGTAGGGGGCGACATGAAAGAGGGCGCGGAGCGTCGGGCCGATGGACCGCAGGTCGCCGATGGTCTCGAACAAGGGGACGAAGCCGATGCGGGCCGTGTCGTGGGCCAGGTCGATCAGGCCGACTTCGCGGGCCAACACTACAGGGGCCAGGACGTCCTGGACGCCCTGGGTCATGGAGATGATGTGGCTCTCGATGACCTCGTCGCTCCCACGGTCCATGAGGAGGCGCATGGTGCGGAACAGGGCGAGGGCGCCGGTGTCGTCGGGGGTGCGGGGCGGGGCCAGTGGTCGACGGCTCTCCAACTCGGCGGCCAATAGGTCGGACCGCTCGTCGTTCGACAGTGCGGCGTAGTCGACGTCGTTGGCGGCGAACAGGGTGGTGAGGGCCTCGTGGTGGCGGTCGGAGTGCTCGCGGATGTCAAGGGTGGCGAAGTGGAATCCGATCATCCGGAGGATGCGACGGACCCGGGCCACGGCTCCGTCGGCCAGCAGCTCGCCACCGTGGGTCCGCAACGAGGTCTCGATAACCCCCAGGTCGGCGTCCAGCTCGCCCGGCGATCCGTAGGGCCGGGCGCCAGCCGCTCCTCTGAGGGCGCGGTCCCCCAACGTGGCCACGAGCCGACGTCGGATTGCCTCACAGCGAACCCGGTATGGCTCCGAGGTGTCGAGGCGGTTGCCGAGGTCGGCCAGACCGGGGCGGTCGGCCTCGGCGGCGTGCGCCAGGTCGGCGGGCACTCCGTGGACCCGAGTGCTGACGCTCAGCTCGTGGCGGAGGTTGGCCACCT
>JAZADN010000031.1:0-12481 GCA_036123585.1 Actinomycetota bacterium
CCAGAGGCGGTTTCCGGGCGTTTGTGCAGGTCAGCGGTTTGGGGTGCATCGATCTGGGGGACCGAAGGTCGGAGGTTCGAATCCTTTCAGCCCGACAACGTGGAGGTGCGCGCTGTAAGGACGGACGCGCTGTCCGCCGGCTGGCATTAGCCTCGATCACCTTATGGCGGTGGTAGCTGGCCTCAGGTCCGGGCTCGACTTGTTGGCGAGGTTGATGGTCGTCGTCGGTGGGGTGATGACGGTCGTCACGGTGGTCAGCCTTGGCCTGGTCCTCGCCGTCGGCGATGCAGAGCCCCAGCCGGAGAGGCGGGCCGGAGAGCAGTTCTCGCCAGAGGTAGCGGAACTCGACACCGTCGACCAACTGCTGGACCGCCTCGAGGAAGAGGTCGCTGTCAGCAGCGGCGAGGATTTGGACGTCGTTATCGCCCTCGACGATCTGATGAGGAGGAAGTTCCTTCACGGATACACGGCGATGCAGTGGTACGACAACTGGGTCCTCTCGGTCATCCACCGAGTCGCCCCAGAGAAGGAACTGATGGGGTACCTCGACCCGGACGAGATCGCCAGCCGAGACCTGGGCATCTGCAACCAGCAGGCCATCCTCTTCCAGCACCTCGCCTCGTCGCTCGGATACCGGGTCGGTTCGGTGCGGTTCTTCCTGCCGGGACTACCCCACTTCGCGTCGGCGGTCGAGGTGGACGGAGAGTGGTACCTGTTCGACTCCAACGCCGAACCGTCGTACGACCGGCGGGATGCCGGTGTGCTGGAGGCACTCCTGCGCCGGGATGTCGGCGTCATCGCCGACCTCTACGGGGAGGAGGCGGCGATCGGGGCGGAGTTAGGAGAGGTCACTCTCTCGGACATCGACGCCTTCCCCGCGACCACCGGCAGGCGGATCCAGCAGGCGAGCGCAGCCCTGTCGTGGGCTGCGGGGCCGATCCTGATGGTGCTCGGGCTTCTCGTGGTGAACAGACGTGCGAGGTCCCGGGACGCCGAAGGCCTGGACGCCAGGGAGCGAACGGGCCGAACCTAACCCCGCATCAGGCACTGGTCAGTGCCTTCACCGGTCTTGCCGGCCAGGTCGAAGGTCATCGTGTAGTCGCCCCAGGTCGACAGGGCGTTCTCGTCCGTCGCAACCACCGTGTAGGTCTTCGGCCCGGGTGCGTCGCAGACGTAGTCCGAGACGTAGGCGTTTGTACCGTCGAAGTCACGGCTCTCGAAGACGAGCGTGTCAGTCGAGTCGTAGATCCTCAGGTGCATGTCCAACTTGTTGCGCCACACGTAGGGGTCCACGGTGGTGCCGGTGCCGTATCTGTCACCTGTGGACTTGAGGCTGATGGTGAGCTCCGCTCCGGGCAGGGCAGAGAACGAATAGCCATCCCTCGTTCCGGAGACGAGGGCTGCCGAATAACTATTGCCGGTGACCAAGATGCCCATGAAGCGGTCGTAGAGGGCGGGAGCCGTGGTCGTCGTCGTGGCAGTCGTCGTCGTGGGAGCTGCCGTCGTCGTCGGCGCCACGGTCGTTGTGGTCGTCGTGGGAGCTGCCGTCGTCGTCGAGGTGGTGGTCGGCGGCGGGTCGCGGCGGACGGCCGACGTACCGTTCTGGCCGGCGTCGAGGCCCGCGAAGAAGGTCAGGATCGTGCTTCCGTAGGACTGCGCCTGGGCGTCGGTGATGCAGTAGTGGTCGGTTACCCAGTCGAGGGCGACCTGCTCTTCGTCCGTCCAGGTGGTGGTGTAGGCGTAAGGCCCTGAGGTGTCGATGGAGTCCCCCAGGCTGAGCGAACACTCGTCCTCGGTCACCCCACTGAGCTCGACGAGAATGAAATGGATTACCTGCACGCCGGCCTTCTGGAGAGCAGCGGGCGAGTCGTAGCCGAGGTGCTCGGTGGCCCAGATCAAGTCGGAGATCCCCGACACCGCGTAGCTGGTGGTCGCTGGCCGATCGTCAGCCGCCGACGTCGCCGAAAACGCCATCAAGCCGCCGGTGAGGGCGCTGACGGTCAGCAGCGCGAGCGCGCCGCGCCGGAAGGATGCCAAAACGAGACTCTTCATGCGGTCAGTCTTTCAGACCGGCGCGAGTCCTACGGGGACGGCACCCGCGTGCGATCCTTCACGGGTGCAAAGCATCGTTGACCGGGCTGCCCGGGTAGTTCTCCCGGCCCTCCTGCTGCTGGTCTTCGTGGCTGGAGGGATGGCCTGTGGCGGCGACGACGAGGCCGAGGCGCCACCGACGACGGTTGGCCAACTCTTCGAAGAATCGGCGGCCACTACCACTCTCGGCGGACTAAGGGTCGGCGGGTGGACCCGACGTGAGCTTCCCGACCTGCGTGCTGAGGCAGACCGGTGTGCTGCGTCGGTCGACGTGGATGCACCGGCCGACCCCGACGAGGGTCCACGAACCGTCGTCGTCGAGTCCGGGGACACCCTCGGAAAGATCGCTAAGCGCTTCGACCGGACAGTGGACCAGTTCATGCGTGCCAACGGGATGTCCGACCCGAACCTTCTGAAGGTCGGACAGGTCCTGGTGGTGCCCGCTCAGCGGGCCCAGGATGTCTCCGAACCCGATGGTCCGTCCGTGGTCGTCGAGCCCGTCTTCTGCGAGATCGACACCGGGGTGGCCGCTTTCGGTCCCGAGGGCCAGCAAATCGGCGGCCCGGGGATTGTTGAGGTGTTCGGCGACTGGCCGCGTCTCGATGGCCCCCGGGAGGCGCCGAGGGTGAACGGTCGCCTCCGCGGCCTCGTGTCGGCGTCCATCCGGTCGTTCCTAGACGATGCTGTCGCCGCGGTGGAGCGGGGCGGTTACGCCTGCCGGGACGCCAGTCACAACCGCTGCGCCTGGCTCCAGCACCGGCCGGAGGTTCTTCTGGCCACCGACGACCTGCTGAGTGTCCGTGACGTGGTCCGTTACCTGCTCCCCGGAGCCTCAGCGGTGGAAGTGGAGGTTCGGACCAGCACCTTCGATCTGGCCACCGGTCGTCCGATCACCGTCGACGCACTGTTCGATCAGGACACCGACTGGACATCATCGCTGTCGGCGGCCGCTGTGGAGCGTCTGGCCGACCAACCGTGGACTGACGAACGCCGGGTAGCCGGGGCTGGACCGGACGCGAAGAACTTCGAGCGGTTCAACCTGGCCCACGGTGGGCTAGTTCTCTCCTTCGCTCCGGGAACCATCGGAGGAGCCGGTAGCGAGGACGTCTCGGTCACCGTGCCCTACCGGATCCTCGATGGTTACTGGGCTGGCGGTGGTCCGGTCTCGTGGCTCGGTGACGCCGCTCCGTAGGTCTGGGCCCTCCGGGTACGTACTCCCCTAGGTTCTGGCGATGGACCTTCTCGAGGCGATGCGGACCGCCTTCTCGTGCCGTGAATTCACCGACGACCCGGTCACCGACGACCAGTTGCACCGCATCCTCGACGCAGCCCGATTCGCCCCGTCGGGAGGTAACCGACAGGGAGGTCACGTGGTGGTGGTCCGCGACCCCGGGGTTCGACGACGCCTCGGCGAACTCTGCCGACCCTCGCTGCGCGTCTACGCCGCCCAGTCGGACGCTGGCGAGACACCATTCAGCACTATCCACCCGACGGCGATCGACCTAGATGAGGCACGGGCCACGCCCACCAACCTCCTCCCCCTGTTCGAACACCTCGACCAGGTGCCGGTGGTTCTGGTGGTCAGCGTCGACCTGTCCCGGGTGGCATCGATGGACAAGGACCTCGACCGGATCGGTGTGGTGACCGGTGCGTCGATCTACCCGCTGGTCTGGAACGTGATGCTGGCCGCCAAGGCCGAGGGCCTGGCCGGTGTGGTGACCACCCTCGTCGTCCCCGCCGAGGAGGAGGTCCGCCACCTGCTCGGCCTGCCTGACACACACGCCGTGGCCGCCCTCCTTCCGCTCGGCGTGCCGACCCGGAACCTGACCCGGCTGACCCGCATCGACGTCGAGGAGTTTGTGACCGTGGACCGCTTCGATGGGCCGTCCCTCGCCTCCGGCGGGGTGGACTGACGAGTCCGATGCAACTCGGCATCACCATCCACCTGACCGACCGGTCGATCGACGTCCGGGAACTCGCGGTGGCGGTGGAGGAACGGGGCTTTCATTCGCTGTACGTCCCCGAGCACACCCACATACCGGTCGAGCGGTCCACGCCACCTCCGACTGGCGGCGAAGTCCTCGATGAGGACTACGCCCGGTCGCCGGACCCGTGGGTATCGCTGGCGGCCGCGGCAGCAGTCACCGATCGCATCCGCCTAGGTGCCGGGGTGGCGCTCGTCGGCCAGCACCATCCGATCTCACTGGCCAAGGCAGTGGCCAGCGTCGACGTTCTGTCGGCCGGCCGTGTCGTCCTCGGCGTCGGATTCGGATGGAACCGGGAAGAGATGGCCCACCACAGCGTCGAGTACGAATCACGGCGGGACCGTGTCCGGGAGCACGTGGCCGCCATGCGGGCCCTGTGGACCGAAGACGAAGCCGAGTTCCATGGCCGGTTCGTGGACTTCGAGCCATCCTGGTCGTGGCCCGTCCCGGTGCAGTTCGGCGGGCCACCGGTGCTGGTGGGTGGAGGCGCCGGCCCGCGTCTGTTTGCCGAGGTGGCACGTTGGGCCGATGGCTGGATGCCCATCGGCGGTTCCGGGCTGCGGGCCGGCATGGACGGGCTTCGAGCCGCCTGCGATGAAGTCGGCCGAGACTTCGGACATCTGACCGTCGCGCCCTTTGGGGTGCTGCCCGATGACGGGAAGCTCGAGCACTACGCCGTGTCGGGTGCTGCCGAGTCGGTGCTTCGGGTTCCCTCGGCGGGGAGGGACGAGGTCCTCGAGGTCCTGGACGAATACGTCCGGTACCTGGACTGAGGTCGGCGATGCGCCCGGGCCCGGATGGCCTTGTTGACTTTGGCGTCGGGCCCTATGTCCACGGCACCCCGAGCCGCCGGTTCCCGGTCTACACGCGGGGAAACGCCGGCGAGGTGTACCCGCAGCCGGTCTTCCCGTTGACCGCGGCGATGGTCCGGGCTTTGGCAGGCGATCCGGCCCGCGACTTCCTCCGGTCCACCGGGATGGTGACCCGCTCCGAGTGCGACGAGGAGGCCGACGTATTCATGGGCGTGTTTGCTGGTTACACATATCTCAATCTCTCGGTTACCCGGGTGGTGGCGGTTCGCACACCGAGGACATCGGCGGCTGACGCCGATGCTCCCTTCCTCGGCGCCGAAGGGCTGGCCCCACCCCACGTCCGCTCGTGGCGGGACGTCAACCCACTGGCCACCGTCCGGGGGCTGGCCCACGGTTGGCGGGTGCTGGCCGCCACCGACCTGCCCGAACTCGACGCTGCCGCCGACGAGATCGATCGTTGGCGGTCCGACCTAGTACCGGTGGCCGAGTCATCCGACGACGAGTTGGTAACGGCAACGGTCGGAATGTTGCCCATGGTCGGCCGCATCTTCGCCCTGCACCTCGCCATCACCGGCGGAACAGGCATTGGTCTGGACGTCCTGCGGAAGGCGACCCGCCGCCGGGGACGGGCGGTCGACCTGATGGCCCTGCTGGGTGGCCTGGGTGGTGTGGCCTCGGCCGATCCGTCGGTCGATCTGTGGGCCCTGGGTCGGATGGTCCGTGCCGATGCAGGGCTGACAGAACTCTTCAACGGGGGCGTCGACGGTTTGGACACCCGGCTCCGGACCGGCGGGCCATCTGACGAAGCGGTGGTCGGATTCGTGGCGGCGCTCGACGCCGTGGTCGCCCGTCACGGCGCCCGCGGCCCCAACGAATGGGAGATGGGCTGCGACGTCTGGGGTACCGATCCAAACCTCGTGCTAGCGCTTGTCGACCGCATGCGCCATGCCGACGACGACCACGACCCTGCGGTGCGGGGTGCGGTCGTTGCCGACAGGGAGGCGGCGGTGGCCGCAGCTCGTCAACGGGTGCGACCGGGAGGCCGGTGGTTGTTCGACCGCGGCCTAAGTTGCGTCGTGCTGCGGACCCGGGGCCGGGAACGGTGCAAGACGATCCTCGTAGAAGCCATCCACGAGGGCCGCCTCCGCCTTCGCGAGTTGGGCCGTCGCCTCGCTGAGCGACACCCGGGCGTGGCCCACGATGACCTGTTCTACGTGACCCTCGACGAGCTCGACGCCTTCCGCTCCGATCCGGCAGCATTCGCGGACGTAGTGGCCTCTCGGAGGGAAACACGCGACCGGCTGGCCGGGTTGGAGCCGCCTTTTTGCTTCAGTGGGGAGATCCCGCCAGTCGCCGAGTGGCCGGCGGCCTCCGGGTCCGAACCTTTCCAACCGACCGGATTCTTGCCGGAGGGAACTGTGCTGAACGGGACGCCGGGAGCCTCGGGCGTGGCCCGCGGTCGGGCTCGGATCGTTGTCGATCCGGGCGAACCCGGGGATCTGGGTCCCGGCGACGTGCTCGTGGCGCCACTGACCGACCCGGCGTGGACTCCGCTGTTCGTCCCCGTGGAGGCAGTCGTCGTCGACGTAGGCGGGCAGATGAGCCACGCGGTGATCGTGTCGCGTGAGTTGGGCCTGCCTTGTGTGGTGGCCGTCACCGGGGCGACGACCGCCATCGCCGAGGGGACGCAGATCGAGGTCGACGGATCAGCCGGGACGGTGCGGATCCTCCCGGAATGAGCGGGAGCGAGGGCCGGGGCGTTTGGAGTTGATCCTCAGGAGTTAGCGGTCCGGAAGCCGGCCATGAACTCGACCAGGTCCTCCACGGCGGCCATTGGCAGCGCGTTGTAGACACTGGCCCGGATGCCTCCCACGCTGCGGTGCCCTTTCAAGTTGACCATGCCCGCATCGGCGGCCTCGGCCACGAAGCGCTTCTCGAGGTCCTCGTCGGGTAGCCGGAACACGATGTTCATGTGCGACCGACTGGCCTCGTCGACTGGGCAGGAGTACCAGCCGTCGCTGGAGTCGATGGTGCCGTACAGGAGGTCCGCCCGTTTGGTAGCCCGCTGCTCAAAGGTTGCTAGGCCGCCCTCGGCCCGCATCCAGCGCAGTACCTTGCCCATGACGTAGATGGCGAACATCGGGGGCGTGTTGGCCATCGAGTCGTTCGACTCGTGCGTGGCGTAGTCGAGGTACGAGGTGAGGTCACGGCCGTGGGTGGACAACCGGTCCTTTCTCACCACGACGACGGCGAGACCGGCCGGGCCGAGGTTCTTCTGGGCGCCGCCGTAGACGAGGTCGTGGACGTCCCAGTCGATGGGGCGGCTCAGGAAGTCGGAACTCATATCGGACACCAGCGGTACGTCGACCGAAGGCAGGTCCGGGAAGCGGATGCCGCCGATGGTCTCGTTACTGGTGACGTGCAGGTAGCGACTGCCGTCGCGAACATCGATCTCGTCGGTGGACGGCATCCGACTGAACGAGCCGTCGGCGTCCGACCAGGCCTCGTAGACCGGGGCGACCTTCCTGGCATCGCCGAGAGCCTTCTTGGCCCACGTTCCGGTGTTGACGTAGCCGGCTGTCTCGCCGTCGGCGAGCAGGTTCATCGGAACCTGGGCGAACTGCAGTGAGGCCCCGCCCTGAACGAACAGCACGGCGAAGTCGTCGGGCACGCTGGCAAGGGAGCGGAAGTCGGCCAGGGCCTGCATGTGCACGGCGTCGTAGGCGGCCGCACGGTGACTGGCCTCGATGATCGACATTCCGGTGCCGCCGAAGTCGAGGAGTTCGTCCCGGACCTCTTCGAGGACAGAGGTCGGAAGGGTGCATGGCCCCGCGCAGAAGTTGTGGACACGGGTGGATGCGCTCATGGGGCTTCTCCCTCGTTCGAGCCCGAGCCGGCCAGAGGCGGACGCCGGGGTCGCCGGTAGACCCCGGCAGCCTACCGGAGTGGTTCCGACTGGAGGGACGGAAGCCGGAGGCTCAGCCGGCTGTGAATTCGAGTCGACGTAGAGCGGGTTCGACGACGGCCGCCGTCCGGGCCGCCGAGGCGGCCAGCACCCCGGGGTCAACGTGGTCGGGGTCGTCCACCCCAATCGGCACCACCTGGTGGGTGTGCTCTCGGTCCACCCAGGTGGGGACGTAGCCGGCATCGACGACGGCCACCCCGCTGTCGTCGGCCTGGACCTGGAACCAGGCGATGAGGCCGTCCTGAGTCTCCGGCGGACAGGAAAGACACGGGTTGGCGGAGTCGCCGGGCTGGTTAGTGAGAAAGTTGCCGAGGCCGTAGGCGAGGGCGTCACCATCGCGGAGCACCACCGGTTGGACCACGTGGGCGTGGTGGCCGAGGACCAGGTCGACCTCGGGGACGGTCAGCAGTCGGGCGCCGGCGGTGCGTTGCCGGTCGGTGGGTTCGGCCCGGTACTCCTCGCCCCAGTGGACGCTGACCACCACAAACTCAGCCCCGGCAGCGCGGGCCGCCCTAGCCTCGGCGACCACCCGATCGACGTCGAGGTGGGGGACCATCCACGGCGGGTCGAGGGGGAGGTTCCGACCGTTGAGGAGGTCGGTGACCGACAGGTGGGCCACCCGGATCCCGCCAGGTTCGTACCACGCCGGTCCGGCTTCCTCGGCTGCCTCGGCCATGCCGGTGGTGGCCAGACCGACCCGACGCAGGTGGTGCAGTGTGGAGGTCACGCTGGATGGCCCGGAGTCCAGCGAGTGGTTCGATGCCAGCGAGCAGCCGTCGTAGCCGGCGTCCGCAATGGCATCGGCCAGCGACGACGGCACGCGGAAGGTGCCGCGGTAACTGAGGTCGTCGTCGCGGCGCGACAGCGGGCTTTCAAGGTGGCACAAGGCCAGATCAGCGCCGGTGAGGATAGGCCGGACTCTGGCGAACAGTTCGGTGAAGTCCCAGCCGGTCCCGTTCCCGCCAGCGGCCGTCGCGGCGCGTTCGGCGACGGCACCGTGGCTGATGATGTCGCCGGTGGCCACGAGAGTGAAAGCGCGGGCCGGCCGGGCGACGACGGCTGAGAGAGTCGTGGTGGGCGTGTCGATCGTCGGCTCGGTGGTGGCGACCGTCGTGTCGACGGTGGCACTGGGAGACGCTGTGGTGGTGGACGGGGTCGTGGCGGGCGCAGCGGCCGTCGTGTCCGCCGACCGGTCATCGTCCCCGGACCCGAACAGGTCGGCGGCCAGGAGGATGCCGAGGCCGACGACCACGGCCCCTTGAAGGATGCGGGCCAGGCGGCGCTCGCTGGCCTGCAACGGGTGGGGGCGGTCCTCGATGGAGGGCGGTCCGTCGTTCATGCGTCGATCCGTGTGAGGAGCGGGATCCCGGGCCGGACCGACCGGTCGTTCGTTCCGGCCTCTCGGACTACCTGTCCCGAGATCACCACGTGGTGCACGCCGACCGACGGCAACCACGTCTTTTCGATGGTCGACCGATCCTCGATGGTCGCCGGGTCGAAGACGGTCACGTCCGCAGCCGCCCCAACCGACAGTCGCCCTCGGCGGGCCAGGTCGGGACATCGCGGCTCGAGCAGGCGTGCCGGCAGGATGGTCATCTTGGCCAGAGCATCGGGCAATGACAGCAAGCCCCGCTCCCGGACGTAGTGGCCTAGGACCCGGCTGAAGCAGCCCGAGGCCCGCGGATGGTTGTTGTGGTGCTCCTGGAGGATGGCGTCAGAGCCGATCAAGATCCACGGGGTGGTGAGCGCGGTTTCGATGTCCTCATCGGACATGGCGAACGCCGCGGTCAACCGGTTCTCGGCGCGGGCACGCTGCCAGCCGGCCTCGTCGAGGCGACCGGTGGTACCGGCCACCTGCAGGTCGGCCACCGTGATGCCGTACTTCTCTCGAAACTGGTCGAAGCGGGCGCTTCCGGCGTATGTGGCCCAGTATGTGTACGGGTAGGTGCAAGCGGTGACGGCGAGGCCATCGGCCCGGGCCGCCTCTATCTGGGCGACCGCGTCGCTCATCCGACCGGTGCCACCGGTGGAGTTGATGTGCTCGACGTGGACGGCGCACCCGGTGCGGCGGGCCACGGTGATTGCTTCGGCGACGGCTTCCTCCTGGGTGCCGGGCTCGAGGTTCTCCGAGTGGCGGAGGTGGAGGCAGAGGGGAACGCCGTAACGGGAGGCCAACTCACCGTGGTGGAGCATCTCGTCGAGGGTGACGCCGACCGTGTACTCGGGCTGCTGGTGGATGCCCAGGGCGCCGGCCCGCAGGTCGGCCTCGGCCCTTCGCAGGAGCTCGTCGATCTGGTCGTCTGTGGCGTAGTCGATGCCGATGTCGAGGGCCTTGCGGTGCTCGTACTGGTCGGTGGCGCCACCGAAGTTGACCGGCGGGGCGTGGCCTGCCGACCGGGCCAGGAACCGGTCCATGGTGCCGTCGATGCCATGCATGCAGAGGTTGGAGGTGACACCATCGGCCACCTTGTTCCATTCGCCGTAGCCGTTGACCGGGTACGAAAGGACGTCGACGAAGCCGGGGGCTACCACCAGGCCGCGGGCGTTCAGCGTCCGGCGGCCGGTGATCGACCCATCGGTGATGGTGGAGACGGTGTCGCCGTCGATGCCGAGGTTCGCCACCGCATCGAAGCCGGATTCGGGGTCAACGACCCTTCCACCGTCGACGACCAGGTCGTAGAGGTGGTCGTCCACAGTCGTGGTCGGCGCCGCGGCCTCCGTCGAGGTGGTCGACGGAGGTTGGGAGGTAGTGGACCGGGGGACGGCGGGCACCGCAGTGGTCGGCACAGCTGCGGGAACCGCGGTCGGCGCGGATCGGCCGGGGAGTCGACGTCCGAGGGCGATGAGGCCGGCGCCGAAGCCGAGGCTGAGCAGGAAGCGTCGTCGTGCCACCGCCTCGGGTCTCAGGTCGTCGTCGGGCCCGTCCACGGGTCCGGACGCTAGTGGTGGGTCGCCCCGGCCGGTGGCCGGCCGGTGGCTACGTTGGTTCCATGGAGGCGCCAGTCGTCCGTCGGTTGGGCCCTTGGCTCGCCACCGGCCTGTTGGGGGCGCTGGTCGTCGTCGCGGTCGCCAGCGACGGTGGAGGTTCGACGCCAGAGCGGTGGGTGGCTGGCCGACCCCTCGACGTGGTGTCAGCCCGCCTCGTCCACGACCCACCGCTGGCCCGGACGCTGGACCCGTATCTCGGCCTCGGCACCTGGGCCGACGCCTTCGACGTGGATCCGATCTATGCACCGGGAGCACCATCGGTGACCCCGCACGACGTGGCCGACATGGCCGGACACGGGGTGCGGACCCTCTTCCTGCAGGCCTCGCGTTGGGATCGCCGGGCTACTGGTCTCGTCCAGGACCCTTGGCTGCAGGCTGGCTTCCTGCTGGCCGCCGAGCGGTCCGGAGTGGCCGTGGTCGGCTGGTACCTGCCGCGGTGGGACGACGAAGGCGACGACCTGGCCCGCCTTCTGGCCGTTGACCGCTTCTCAGTGGCCGGCCGGCGCTTCGGTGGGCTGGCCGTGGACATCGAGTGGAACCGGGACGACCTAGGGGCCATCGAGCGATCTGACCGCCTGGTCGATCTGTCGGATCGCCTGCGCCGCACCGTCGGGGACGACCCGCTGGGGGCAGTGGTCATGCCTCCGGTGGTGACCGACGTGATCAACCCGGGCTTCTGGCCGGGCTTCCCCTGGGCTGAACTAGCACCGCTCTACGACGTGTGGCTGCCCATGTCCTACTGGTCTTTCCGCACTGGTGGGCACGCCGATCCGCAGGCCTACACCGCGGAGAACGTGGCCCGGGTCCGGCTCGACCTCGGGGAGCCTGGGGCGATGGTCCACGCCGTCGGCGGGATTGGTGCCGCGGACGGCACAGCGGTGGTGGACCCAGGTGAGCCGCTGGCCGACCTCGACGACCTCGGCCCGTTCGTCGACGCTCTGGTCGACACCGGAGCAGTCGGAGGTTCCATCTACGACTGGGCCACCATGGGCAACGAGGCTCGAATCCGGATGCACGACCTAATGGCCGGGGCATTGTTCCAAGCCGCCGGTTGAGCCCGAGGAGCGGCCGGCACGGATTGGTCAAAGGCCGACGCCGGCGACGAGCCAGAGCGGCGTGGCAGCGGCAAGGACCGGGTCGAGGGCACGAGCCGCATATGTGCGGCGGGTGCAGCAGGAGAGCGCTTGGTGGGTCCATGGCCCTCTCGCGGGAACGGCTCGTCCTCGAAAGCCCCAGCAGCGGCCGGTGACCAGCATGGCCTTCCGTCCAGCCCGATTGGCTCACGCGCGCGGGCCGCGTACGATGGGCGCCCGGCGAGGTTCGACGGCAGTTGGTCTGCCGGCACACGGATCCCGGGCGGATAGAGGGGACACCAGATGTCTGGATCGCGGCACCCGTCCCGGAAGGGATCTGGCGAAGACGGGCCGACCTCCACCCGCTCGTTCGGCGTGGGACGACGTGAACGCCACGACGCCTCAGCCTTTTACGCCCGCTTCACCCCGCCCGTGGTGTCCGACGACGACACCGTGTCGGTGGCCTCCGACTTGGGAGACGGCTGCCTGAACGGCGACTCCCGCGACATGCACCAGCTTCCCGATGGCTCGGTGGCTCTCGTGGTCACCTCTCCGCCTTACTTCGTG
>JAZADN010000032.1:0-3387 GCA_036123585.1 Actinomycetota bacterium
GGCGTGACCTACCACGACCTGAACATCAACCCGATCGGCATCGGGATGGGCGCTCCGGTGGTGCTGACCTACGCGACCGACGACCAGAAGCAAAGCCTGTTGCGGCCCATGTACACCGGTGAGGAGATCTGGTGCCAGTTGTTCAGCGAGCCGGGCGCCGGGTCGGATGTGGCCGGGCTGTCGAGCCGTGCGGTGCGTGACGGCGACGAGTGGATCGTCAACGGCCAGAAGGTTTGGACCACCCTGGCCCACGTCTCCAAGTGGGGGATGCTGGTGGCGCGTACCGATCCCGACCAGCCGAAGCACAAGGGCCTGACCTACTTCCTGCTGGACATGGAGTCCGAAGGCGTCGACGTGCGACCGCTCCACCAGATCACCGGTGAGGCCGAGTTCAACGAGATCTTCTTCACCGACGTTCGTATTCCCCACGACCGGGTGTTCGGCGAGGTGGGGGCCGGTTGGTCGGCGGCGGTGACGACGTTGATGAACGAGCGGGTGGCCCTGGGTGGTGGCGTGCCGAAGAAGGGGACCGGTTCGATCGGCGACCTGGTCCGCGTGTGGGAGGAGTGCCGGGACTCGCTGGATCCCGTCGCCCACGACGTGATGCGCGACCGGGTGGCCGGGTTGTGGAGCCAGGCCGAGGCGCTCCGTCTGACCAACTGGCGGGCTCGGGAGGCGTCGAAGTCCGGCAACCCGGGGCCCGAGGGTTCGGTCGGAAAGTTGATGTCGGCAGAGATGAACCAGCGCATCTACGAGACGTGCATGGACCTGCTGGGTGCCGATGGCATGTTGTACGAATCGGGCTATGAGCGGAAGCGTCCCGATGGCCTGCGCCTGGGTGGCGGGGCGGGGACCAAGTACTCGTTCCTGCGGGCCCGGGCCAACACCATCGAGGGCGGGACGTCCGAGGTGATGCGCAACATCCTCGGCGAGCGTGTCCTGGGCCTACCTGGGGATGTCAGGGTCGACAAGGACATCTCCTGGGCAGACGTGCCCCGGAACTGACCGCCTTCGCCGGGGCTCGGCTCCGGCGACCTGAACTCTGGCGACCTCAGCCTCGACGCCAGGAGGTGCCCGAGGGACCGTCCTCGAGCACGATGCCGCGGGCCACCAGTTCGTCGCGGATGCGGTCAGCCTCGGCGAAGTCCTTGTTGGCGCGGGCGGCCAGGCGCTGGTCCACCAGCCGGTCGATCTCGGCGGCTTCCGGGTCGTCGCCGGCGTCAGCGTCCGACGAGGCAGAGACACCCAGTTCGAGGCCGAGCGCGTCGGTGGCGTCGAGCGCGGCGGCGGCCAGAGTGGCGGCGGTGGCGTCGTCCTCGGCGTCGAGGGCACGGTTGGCGTCGCGCACGGCGTCGAACACCACGGCGAGGGCCTGGGGCGTGCCGAGGTCGTCGTCCATGGCAGCCCGGAACCGGCCCAGCACCTCCGCGTCAGCCTCGGCATCGGGCAGGTCGGCCTCAGCCATCCGGTCGGCGAACTTGTCGAGGCGAGCTAGCGCGGCCGCCGCCTGATTGAGCGTGGTCGATCCGATTTCCATGGTGCGTCGGTAGTGGGTCTGCATTACGAGCAGACGCAGGGCCCTGGGGTCCCAGGCGTCGAGCAGTCCGGCCAGCGTCGTGAAGTTGCCCAGAGACTTCGACATCTTCTCTCCGTCGACCTGGACCATGCCGTTGTGGACCCAGTGGCGGGCAAACTCTCGGCCGCAACCGAGGGCTTCAGCCCGCTCGTTCTCGTGGTGGGGGAAGACGAGGTCGTCGCCGCCACCGTGTATGTCGAACCCGTCGCCCAGCAGGTGGAGCGACATGGCCACGCACTCGATGTGCCAGCCTGGCCGGCCCGGACCCCACGGGGAGTCCCAGGTGGGCTCGCCTGGCTTGGCCGCCTTCCAGAGGGCGAAGTCGAGCGGGTCGTCCTTTTCCTCGTCGACGTCGACCCGGGCGCCCGCTCCCTCGCGCAGGTCGTGGACGGATCGGCCGACCAGGTCGCCGTACTCGTCGAGCTGGTCGACGTCGAAGTAGACGCCCGAGTCGGTGGTGTAGGCCATGCCCCGTTCGACCAGGTCCGCGATGACCTCGACCATGTGGTCCACGTACTCGGTGGCGCGTGGCCGGAGGTCGGGGTGGGCGACGTTGAGGCGGTCCATCAGCTCGACGAAGGTGGCTTCGAAGCGCTGTGCCACATCCGGTTCGGTGGAGCCCTCATCGGCGGCCCGGTTGATGATCTTGTCGTCGATGTCGGTGATGTTGGACACCGCGGTTACGTCGAGGCCGGTCCAGCGCAGGTAGCGGACCAGCACGTCGAAAGCCAGGGTGCTCCGGGCGTGGCCGAGGTGGGGGACGTCGTAGACGGTCGGCCCGCACCAGTAGACGGACGCCCTACCCGGATCGCGGGGCGTGAAGTCGACTTTGTCGCCGGTCAGGCTGTCAGTGAACCGCAGCACCCGCTCAGGATACGGCCCGTCCAACCCCGGGCCGTCGGGGGATTCTGACCTTGGGGATCCTCAGGTGGTCCGCACCCACGAGTCGGGCAGCGTGGCGTCGAGCCGGATGCCGAGTAGGGCAGCAGCGGTGGCCAGGCCGGCGGCGGCCGTCGGATCGTCGCCCGAGCCGGCCAGGATCCCGCCAGCTAGCAGGTCGATGGCATCGCGGGCGGTGGCGGTGTCCAGGTCGTCGTCGAGGGCGGCCCGTACGGCGGCCAACGCGGGCGCGGGGTTCGGTCCCCGGGGGCGTCGGGCCGCGGTGACGAGTCGGTCGAGGCGGGTGATGGCGTCGTCAATGTCGTAGTCGAACCACTCGAAGCCGCCCCGGTAGTGGTGGGCCATCAGCGCGAGGCGGATGGCCCGGGGGTCGTGCAGGTGGCGCAGGTTGCGGACGAACACGAGGTTGCCGAGCGACTTGGACATCTTGGTGCCCTCGTAGGCGACCATGCCGACGTGCATCCAGTGGCGGGCGAACGGCTGGCCGGTAGCCGCTTCGCTCTGCGCAGCCTCACATTCGTGGTGGGGGAACATGAGATCGTCGCCGCCGCCGTGGAGGTCGATGGTTTCGCCAAGGTCGGCCATGGCCATTGCCGAGCACTCGATGTGCCAGCCCGGTCGGCCGGGTCCGAATGGCGAGTCCCACGACGGCTCGTCGTCGGCACTTGCCTGCCAGAGCACGAAGTCCAGCTGGTTGCGCTGCCGGGGGTCGTCGGGGCGCCCACCCCGTTCGCCGGCGTATTCGACCATGGTGGCTTCGTCGAGGTTGGCGACCGAGCCGAACCGGTCCCAGGTGGACACGTCGAAGAACGTGGTGCCGTCCACGGTGTAGGTGTGGCCGGGGGGCGCGAGGCGGGCGCGGAGGGGCCGGCGGGGGGGGCTCGAGGCCCGCGCCCGCGGCGCCCCCCCCG
>JAZADN010000033.1:0-6165 GCA_036123585.1 Actinomycetota bacterium
CCGACTCTCGACGCAGACCCGACTTCAGTCAGCAGTTCGCCCGGAGCCCACTGGCAGATCTTGCACCTGGGGTAGTTCGCCGCCACCCCCGGTGGTCTCTAGATCCTTGACCAACGGCGCGTCGGCCACGCACGATCCTGAACCCTAATCGGCGCCCAGATCCGGTCCCCGTAGGCTGGGTCTGTGGATCCCGCCGACGTCGAGCCGGTCGGCCCCCCGTCCGAGGACTCCGATAGGCGTCCCGGCGCTGAGGCCGAGCACGCCGACCACCACCCGCTAGGGCCGCTCGGCGCGTCCCTCGACGAGGCCGTCGACAGGGCCTGGGAACGCCTGCGCGGCCACCCCACCCTGGACCGGGTCTTCTACACAGCCAGCGAACTTGGTGACTTCAGTCTGATCTGGCACCTACTGGGCACCGTGAGGGGTGTAACGAGCCGACGGGGCACCCGGGAAGCCACCCGTCTTGCTCTGGCTCTGGCTGTCGAGTCGGCGCTGGTGAATGGCGCCGTGAAATCGGCCTTTCGCCGGGAGCGACCGGCCCACGACGAGGAACGCCCCCACGGGCTGCGGCAGCCAATGACCAGCAGCTTCCCGTCAGGACATGCCTCGGCGGCATTCATGGCCGCCACGCTGCTCGCCGACCGGTCGAAGATAAAGCCGGCTTGGTACGGGCTGGCTTCGATCGTGGCCGCTTCGAGAATCCACGTGCGGATCCACCACGCCAGCGACGTAGTGGTCGGCGCGGGCCTCGGGTTGGCGCTGGGCCGCCTAGCCCGGAAACTGGTCCCCCTGCGCTGAGGGAGTCGCGGGTGGCGCCGCGGGAACGCTCAGTTGGTCGGAGCGGCCTCGAGTTCGGCGTCGCTCGTGGCGAGGAGGAGGCGGAGGTCGAGCAGGAGGTCGGCGACCTCCGAAGCGGCGATCAGCTCACGGCTTTGCGTGGTGCCCAAGCCCTTGTCGATGATGGCCCTGATCTCGTCGATCGTCGCGGTGTCGAGCGTCTCGGTCACGGCCACATCCTCTCGCTTTTCGTCGATGATCCCAACCCTAGACGCGCGTTCGTGCCAAACCCTTCAACCGTTTCGCCACGCCCACCGCCAGCCTTCCGTACCCTCGTGCCGTGACAGGTGACGGACCGATGGTCGTCGGAGCGGGTCGCCCGTCCACCGACCTACCTCTGCTCCTGGCCGACCTGCACCGGTCGCTGACCGTCAACGAGACCGTGGTCGTGGAGCTGGCACCGCGTCCGGATCACGACTGGTCCGTGGAGCGGGCCGCCGACCTTCTGGTGGGCGCCGGCTTCGTCCCCTCCGGACCTCCGTCAGTCAACGAGAGCCGAATGGCCGTTCGGGCCAAGCGGATTCGCAGTCTCCCGGACACCGTCGGCCCGGACATGCGCCTCCTGGTGGTGGGCCTGAACCCCAGCCCGACCTCGGCTGACACTGGCATTGGCTACGCCCGACGGGGCAACCGATTCTGGCCGGCGGCGCTGGAGACCGGGCTGGCGTCAGTCGATCGGGACCCCCGTCACGCCCTGTCCTGCCACGGGCTCGGCATGACGGACCTGGTGCGGAGGACCACTGTCCGGGCCGACGAGGTGGACTGTGACGAGTACCGGGCCGGCACTAGCCGGGTGGAACGCCTTGTTGGGTGGTTGCGTCCCCGGGCCGTGTGTTTCGTGGGTTTGGGCGGATGGCGGACGGCCGTCGACCGTCGGGCAGTGGCCGGGGTCCAGCCCGGTGGCTTCGGCGGACGTCCCGCCTACGTCATGCCGCACACCAGTGGCCTGAACGCCCACAGTCGGTTATCCGACCTCGTCAGGCACCTCCGGGCCGCCGGACAACTGGCCGACGGAACACCGGACTGACGGACCACCTCCCGGAGTGTCAACCGGCGGGCGCCAGGTCGCGGACGGCGGCCACGGAGTCGACTCCCGCGAGTGGCACGACGCTCAGCACCGGGGTGGTGATCCCGGCGTCCACGTAACGCTGCACCCGAGCCCGACACTCGTCAGGCGTACCGTGGATGAGCAGGTCGTCGACGACCTCGTCGGGCATAGCCTCCAAGGACTCTGCCCGGTCGCCAGCCTCCCACCGTTCCCAGTGTGCGGCGAGCAGCGCGGTCCGTCCGAGCCACTCGTGGAAGGCCCGGTAGACGGGAACGTTGACGTAGGCGGCCACAAGGCGCTTCGCCTGGCCCAATACGGCGTCACGGTCGGTCGACGGGCAAACGAACAGGCGGGCCACCACCTCGGGGGCCGGCCGTCCGGCATCGGCGGCGGCCTCGCGAACGATCGCCGTGACCCGACGGGCATCGTCGACGGACAGCCAGTTGACGACCGCCCCGTCGGCCTCCCGTCCGGCCAAGCGGAGCATCCCGGCACGCAGGGCGGCGACGACTATGGGCGGTGGCTCGGCCGGGGGGACGGCCAGACGGAACCCGCGGACGTCGAACGTCTCGTATCCGGCGGTGATCTTCTCGCCGGTGAAAGCCTCACGGAGGAACCGGACCGTGTCGCGCACCCGGGCATAAGGAGCAGCGAAGTCGATTCCGTTCCAGCGTTCCACGATGACATTCGACGATGTCCCGAGGCCGAGGACGAAGCGACCGGGCGCGGCAGACGCTAGAGCCGCCGCGCTCTGGGCCAGCAGCGCGGGCCCGCGGGTGAAAGCGGGGAGGATGGCCGTGCCCAGTCGTAGATCGGGCGCCCACGTCGAGGCCAGGGCCAGCGGCGTCAGGCCGTCGTACCCGTCCGCCTCGGCCGTCCAGGCGTCCGTGTAGCCCAACTCGGCCAACTCTCGGAACTGGTCGGCCTGGGAGCGGAGCGGCCCGGCGAAGGGCACGGTCATGCCATATCTGAGCGTCATCCGATCACTTCTCCATCCGGGGGGCCCGGTACTGGCAGGTCTGGCTGGCTGTGGCCATGAGCCGGCCATCCTCGGACCACAGGTGCACCGTGCCGTGGGCGTATCCGTTCACGAGGCTGCTGATGCGGACGTCGACCAGGATCCACTCGGTCGGGACCGGCTCGACTACGCGCAGCGTGTTGTCGAGACTCTGTCCGCCACCGAGGCCACCTCCGACCGCATCACGACCGCCCCACGGTACGTAGTCGCCAAGCACGGCGAGGAAGGCCGGGTCGACGATCAGGTACTCGGGCACCCGAACCCACATGGCTACCCGGCCATCCTCCATGGCCGGCTCGTGGGCGGTGGTTCGGCCGCGAACCAGGCGTCGTTCGAGGTTGCCGGAGACCGACCGACCGGCGGAGCGACTGGGGAACGGTGGGCAGTCGTCCGGCGCTGGAGCGTCGGGGGGTGACACCCATACGCCCGACCGGTCCACGTCGCGCCGACCCAGAGTGGCGATCACCCCCAGGACCTCGCGGCCGTGCACGTGGGCCCGGGCCCGAGCCTGGGTGGTGGCCCGGCCCTCGGCCACCAGGTCGACCTCGATCCAAAGGTCTTCGCCGGGCAGGGCGTGAGAGAGAAATTGGCCGGTGGCCCAGACCATGGGGCGGCCAGTATCGATTTCGAGGGCGCGGACCGCTGCGCCGAGGCCGGTCCCGCCAAACAGCCGTCCGGCTCCCGAACATTCGTCCTCGGTGAGAGGGAGAATCCAGGTCCGTGGGTCATCGCCGGGGCGCATCTCGACGCTGAGGTACGGCCTGCGCTCCACCGCCTGAGCATGCCCGCCGACGGTACGAGGACCCCACCCGGGTGCGTCTCCGCAGGTCGGGGCACCTTTCGGAGGGCCGTGTCACAGGCTACGTGCAAGATCTGACCATGAAGAACAGGACCAGCAAACTCCACCGCCTCGACGCACGCACGCGGGCCATCGGCCTGGCCGGCATCGCCGAGGCCCGGGCCACCCTGGCCGGCTGCCGGCCGACGGACGCTGCCGCCGAGGACCATCCGGAGGATGACCCGACCTCTACTGGGCGGGCTGTTCCGGACACCAACATCGAAGGTGTGGGCGGGAGCCTCCCTGAGGCAGCCTGACCGGACCCTCGGGGAGGCAGGCTGTACCGCAGCGCTCCCCATGGAACCGGAGGCCGGAATGCGCCACGAGTTGGCCGCCGTGGGGCTCCGGACCCGGTTGACCCGGATCGGCCTCTGGTTCGCCTGCGATGGGCCACACGAACCCTGAGTCACCGCCTCCGGTCGAGCGGGTGTCCGGTACCGTTGGAGACGTGACCACGATGCTGGAAAGGCTCGGCCGGGGCCCGGACGAACGACTTCTGATCCTCACCGCCGACCTGCTCGGCCTGTGCCATGCGTCCAATGTCGGCGTGTACGAGAGCATTCGGTCGGGCCTGGCCACCGGAGCCGGGCTCATGGTTCCTGGCCCGTGGGCCCGTGACGCGGCGGCCCACCATCGAGGGGAACCCGTCGGCGTGCACCTCACCCTCAACGCCGAGTTGGACTGCTATCGGTGGCGTCCCATCACCCAGGCGCCGAGCCTGAACGATGGCGACGGCGGCTTCCCCAGGACCACTGGCGACCTATGGGACCACGCCGATCTGGACGAGACTCGACGGGAGTGCCGTGCTCAGTTGGAGCGGGCGGTGCTGTGGGGCTTCGACGTCAGCCACCTGAGCACGCACCTCGGTGCCCTCCAGAACCGACCTGAGTTCTTCGACGTCTACCTCGGCCTGGCCGTGGACTTCGGACTGCCCATCCGCCTGGAAGGCGCAGGAGCCGAGGCGTCTGCCGGCTTTCCGTTCCGCGCCCTAGCCGCCGAGGAGGGCGTGCTCACCGTGGACCACCACCGGCTGCGGCGGCTCGCCGATCCGGCCTCCATCGAGCGTCAGGCCATGGACCTGGAACCCGGAGTGACCGAGATCGTCGTCGAACCGGCCGCCGACACACCCGAGTTGCGGGCTCTCTGCGACGAATGGGGACGTAGGGTCGAACACCTCTACCTGGCCTGCAACGACTCCGACCTGCGGGCCGACTTGACGCGGGGAGGGGTCGCCCTCGTCGACTGGCGAGAGATCCGCGACGCCCAGCGAGCCGGCTGACGGCGGGCCGCCGACCGACGCCCAACCTCAGACCTCGCTGCGACCAGCCAGGTCGGCGAGCATGGCCGACCACTCCAAAGAGCCGAATAACGGCCGGAGGTCGAACAGGTACCGGGCGTACGCGTCCTCGACCTTGCACCGCCCCGTCATGAAGGCCACGTCGGGATCCAACTCTCCGCAGAACTGGTCCACCGCGTCGGGGTACTTCCAGGTCACCGTGGCCTCAGCCTCGCCGTCCCGGGTGGACCGCACCTCGTCGAGACGGCCGTCGGCCACCGTCAACAGGAGTTGCACCTTGCCGTGGGGCGTGCTTGTGACCACGAACCGCACCACGCCGTCCACGCCGGGCCGCTCGGGGAGGGCAGCACCAGCGGCGGCGAACTCGGCCACCCACTCCTCGGACAAGAACGACAGTTCGGCCATCAGGAGGCCCCCCCGCCCCCTGCCGCTGCTGTGCCTGCTGGGGTGTCGGCCCGCCCGTCGGTAACGACGCCGGCGAAAAGGTCGACCTCATAGCCATCATCGACGGGCACCGCCGGGCCGACATGGCTGAACTCCAGGCGGTAGTCGTCCCACGGGTGGACGGTCCGGGCCTCTTCGTCGGGCAGGCCGAACCAGAAACTCGATGCCGGGTCGATCTGGGTGGCGTGGGCCCGCAGAGCCTCACCTCGGACGTCCCAGTGCTCGGCGATGGGCACCCGTGTGGTGATCAGGTGGTCGCGCGACGGCCGCTCGAACCACCACTCGTCGTAAGGCGACTCGAGGCCGAGTGCCTTGAACCGCTTGTGCAGACCCTCGATCCGGGCCCGCGACCACATCGTGTAGTACAGCTTCGACGGCTGCCAGACCGGCCCCGCCTCGGGGTATCGATCGTGGTCAGCGGCGGCGTGGAAGGCCGGAACCGTCACGTCGTGAACCTGAACGTGATCCGGGTGGTCGTACTCGCCGCGGGCGTCTGGGTAGGTGACCACCACCTGGGGTCGGACCCGGCGAATGATCGCCACCAGCCTGCCCACCGCCTCATCGTGGTCGGCGTTGGCGAAACAGTCGGGACGGGCGTTGTGCTCGGAGTCCTTCATGCCCGAGTCGTGGTACCCGAGCATGACCACCTCGTCGTACCCGATGATCTCGGCGGCCCGGTCCAG
>JAZADN010000034.1:0-36715 GCA_036123585.1 Actinomycetota bacterium
CTCCCGTCGTGATGTCGCTACCCGAGCCGACGTGCCCGAGAGACGTGCGAGATCAAACCTACCGACGGGCCGCGCACCGTTTGTGATCGGGTGCCGGCCGGTTCATCCGCTGCCGTACCGGTCCCGCAAGGCGTACATCCGACCGTCGCGTGACCCGATGTACACGGTCCCGTTCCAAACCGTCGGCGACGCCTCGATACAGGCGCCGGTCTTCACCCGCCAGAGCAATGGCGGAACCAGCGAGGTGTCGGACACGTCATAGGCCGACATGCGGCCCGCCGACGCACAGTCGCCGATCAGGAGCACGTCGTCGACCACCGTCGGCGACGACCAAAGTGGCTTGGGCAGCAGGAAGCGCCACCGCACGGTGCCCGTCGTCCGATCGACTCCCAGTACGTCGCCGTCGTCGGTGGCCACCATGACCAGGTCCCGGTGAACCGCTGGTGTGGCCCAGATCCCGGAAGGCGCCTCGCTCCGCACGTCCAGTCGCCACACGACCGGGTCCTCGGGTCGAAGGGGATCCAGCTTCACCAACTGGCCCATCTCGTGTGACCGCTCGTTCTCCCGCTCGTACTCAACGGCCACGTAGAGAAAGCCGTCGGCCTCGGGAACGAGCGTGGCGTCAACGTCATCACCCACCCAGAATCGGAATGTGCGCTGGGGTCGCACCCCGTCGGCAAGGCCGGCGATGTCCCAGCCCTGCACCAGGCCCCCGGAGTTGGCGAACCAGAGGGTGTCGCCGATAACCACCGGAGAGCCCTCGATGGACAAGTTCCATCCGGCATCGGCGATCAGTTGGTCGTCCCAGCCCGGGGTGAACCACACCATCTCCGGATCCACGGTGACCAGGCCGTCGGCGTCGTAGCCGCGGCGTAAGCGAACCACGTGCATGCGACTGTTCTCCCCAGCGGCGAACAGGTGGTCGTCGAGCACCAGCGGTGAAGCATCCCAGTCGGAGTTCCACAGCGGCTGGCCGGAGTCCTCGGCGTGAAGGCTCCAAAGCACCGTCGGCTCGGGCCGGTCGAAGGCCACCACCCTCAGCAGGTCGTCCCGGGAGCCGGCGTAGACCAGCGGGTAGCCGTCCGGGTCGACGGTGACCGAGCCCTTGGCCCGGTCACCGGTCTGCAGGGGGTCCAGTAGCGGCACCCCCGTGACCCCGTCCACGAAGTGCACCGCTCCGTCGTAGGCGCCGAACACCACCCAGGTGCGGCCGTCGCGCTCGAATACCGCCGGCTGGCCGGTCCAGCCGACACCACACCACTCCTTCTCGAAGTCGCCGACGGTCGACAGCGAGCACATCTTCCGGTCACGGGGGTAGCGCCAAGCGACCACGGGGTCTGTCGGTACCGGCCCCGAGCCGTGCCACGAGCGGGTGGGCGAACCCCGGAAGGTGAGCACGCCGGGCACGGTCCCCCACGGCTTCCCGATCGAGGCCGGGTCCACCCACGAACCCCCCGGCCAGCTTGGCCCAGACACCGCTGCCGTGGTCGTCGGTGAAACCGCCGCCGTGGTTGTCGCCGGCAGGGTGGACGGTGTCGTCGTCGTGGTCTCCGGAGGCTCAGTCGGCGTCGCCACCGTTGTGGTCGCCCGAGGCGCAGTCGTGGAAGAGAGCGCGGGGCGGACCGTGGAAGGGGCTGCGGCGACGGCAGTCGTCGTGGGTCCGGGTGCTTTCGTGGTGCTCGGGGCGAACAGTTCGACCTTTTCTGTCGCGCTCCCGCACCCGACCAGGACGCCGACGAGGAGGAGGCGGAGGATCCGATTCAGGCGACCGGATCTCCTCCGAAGGTGAGCTGCTCGCCGAGCTCGGGGTCGTCCGACGCGGCCTCTCCTGCGGGCGTGTAGTCGCGTTCGTCGAGCACGTCGCTCTGGTCCCAGTGGTGTTCGGCGAACGGGTCGTGGTCTGCTGCTCCGGAAGATCCTCCGACCGACGCCTCGACGGGCTCACGCTCGACACCCCGGAAAGCCCGGGCCAGCAGCGGGGTGGCCTCGGCATCGGGGCCGGTGTCAGCGTCGGCGTCCTCCGTCCGTGCGGCACGCTCGGCTTGGGCGGCCTCGTGGGCGGCCCGCGCCGCCTCCAACGGATGCACGGCGGCCACAGGACGGACCTCCGGTGTCGACTCGACCTCCGCAACGGCCGGCTCCTCGGCCAACGCGGCTTGGGTGGGAGAACGTTCGGGCATCGGGATCAGCTCGGCGCCGCCCCGCTCGTCGACCAGTTCCCAACCCACCGGGGCCACCAGGCGGTTGACGTGGGTCGAGCACAGCACCACCGCACCGGGCCCGTCGACCTCGGCCAACTCGTGCAAGGTGAACGTGAGCTCGGCGACGTCCATCACCACCAGGACGTCGGCCGCGCCCTGACAGGCCGAACGCATACAGAGGTCGCGCATGGGGCCCAAGGTACCGGCATGTCCTCCATCGGTCGGGGACGGTCCCGGGCCCCCTGCAAGGACGGGGCCCTAGGCTCCCCTGATGGACCGGAGCCCCCAGGTGGACCCTGCTTCCGGGGCAGGCAGGCCCGTGCTTGGCCTCGATGCCGACGACACCCTCTGGGAGAACGAGGAACGCTTCCACGAGGTAGAGGCCCGGTTCCGCGACCTCGTATCCCCGTGGGCCGACGGCGAGACGGCCGATGCCGCCCTACTGGCCACCGAGCGGGCCAACATCGCCCGTCACGGCTACGGCATCAAGGGCTTCGTGCTTTCCATGGAACTGACCGCCATCGAGCTCTCCGGTGGGGACGTCGCCGCCGCCGACCTCGGCCGGATCATTGGCTGGGGCCACGAGATGATGGCTCACCCGATCGAGCTGCTCGACGGCGTGGCCGAGACCCTCGAGGTCCTGGTCGCCACCCACCGGCTTCTCGTGATCACCAAGGGCGACCTCGGCGACCAGCTGGGCAAGGTGGAGCGCTGCGGGATCGACCACCTGTTCTGGAACGTCGACGTGGTCCCCGAGAAGGACCCCGACGCCTACCGGCGGGTGCTGGCTGGCCACGGCATCGACCCGGCCGGGTTCACCATGGTCGGCAACTCCGTGAAGTCCGACATCCTGCCGGTGCTGGCCATCGGCGGTCAGGCCGTCCACGTGCCACACACCACCACCTGGGTGTTCGAGGAGCCCGACCCTGATGAGGTAGCCGCCGTGGACTTCCCCGTCCTGCCATCCTTCCGCGACCTCCCGGCGTTGCTGAACGAGGGCGGTCCGGTCAGCTGACCGCCAGGCCCGCCGCGGCGACGGCGGCCATCACCGCGTCGACGTCGACCATCCGGGGTCCGTCGCGGCGCGCCGACAGGTGCACGCGTTCGCCTTCGACCAGTCGGCGCTTCCGCTCGCCATCGAAGGCCAGCAGCAGCGGACCGTCGACCGCCACCTCCTCGCCCAGCGCCAGCCGCCGCGCCTCGACGATGCCGAGCTCCGCGTAGTGCCCTGGGGCGGTCGGCCCCCGCACCACCCTGTCGCACCCGTCGACCGGTCCGAACCGCAGCAGCAGCCCCGCCGCCTCGTCGGCGCCCACCGGCTCCACCAGGCCACCCACTCCGGCGAAGCCCACCGCCGCCGGGTCGGCCCTCGACAGCACCACGGTCCGCACTGTGGCCGGGTCGAACAGTTCGAACGACCCCAGATATGGATCGTCGACGGCGACCGCGTCCACCAACGCCAGGTCGTCGGCCTCGGCGGCCCCGTCGGCCCGCACCCGGACCACGGTTGCCGGGTGGGCCACCTCTCCGACCGGCACGTGCCCAGCCGCCACGTGGCCCGCGGCCGCACCGGCCACCGTGGCCTCCACCATCAGGGGGAACGCGTTGTTGGTGCCCGTCGACAACGGCACCACCACCATGTCGGGCCAGCCCAGGGCCGCGGCACGGTTGGTCCCGTCGCCGCCGAGGACCACGACCACCCCGCAGCCGCGGTCCCGCATCCCGACCACCGCGGCCACCGTGTCCTCCTCGGTGAAGGTTTGCGGGTGGTCCAGCCAATCCAAATCGATCCCGCGCATGGTCTCGGTGGCCCGACGGACGATCTGGTGGGTGTCGTGGTGGACCACGAACCGCCCGATCCCGGCCGAGCGGGCGCCCAGAACGACCCGTCGCACCGAGTTGGCCTTGTCATCCACGGTCACCGCCCCGGCGGCGGCCACCGCTCGACGCACGTCGGTGCCCGATCGCGGGTTGACGACGATGCCGATGGTGGCGACGTCTCCTGTCGGGCGCATCGAGTGACGGTAGCCACGCCGGTCCGCTGACGGCCTGCCGGGCCGCCCCTCCTAGGGTCGATCCCGATGCGGGAACCCGGCCAGGACGACCAGCCGGATGACATCGGGTCCAAGCCCACCGGGCTGCGAGCCCGCATTCGCGACCGACCCGACTACCAGCGGCTCCTCCTCGTCGCCCTGCTGTTCGGCACTGCCTCTGGCAGTTACCCGGTCACCGTCCTGTCGGCGTCGCTGCCCCGCATCGCCGACGACCTCGGGACCACCGACGACGTCATCAGTTGGGTGATCGCCGCGCCCCTGCTGGCCTTCGCCGTGGTGACGCCGATCATCGGAAAGGTCGGTGACCTCTATGGCCACCGCCGCACCTACCTGGTCAGCCTGTCGCTGGGCTCCGTGATGGCCTTCGCCACCGCGCTGGCGTGGGACACCACGTCACTCATCGTGCTGCGCACCCTCGCCCAGGCCGCCAAGGCGGCGTCGGGACCGTCGGCCATGGCGATGATCCTCTCGTCGTACCCCCGTTCGCAGCGGACGCGCGCCCTCGGCATCTGGGCCGCCGTTGTCGCTCTGTCGCCGGCTGTCGGCGTGGTGTCTGGCGGGCCGCTCATCGAGTGGATGGGCTGGCGGATCCTGTTCGTCGTGCACGGTGCCGCGGTGCTGGGTGCCATGGTCGCCGCAGCCCTCGTGGCACCGGAGACCGCACGCCGGCCCGGCGTGCGGTTCGACGTCCCCGGAGCGGCCACCCTCGGCGTCGGGGTGGGCGGGCTGCTGCTGGCCGTGAACAGGGGCATCAGTTGGGGCTTCACCCACCCGCTGGTGGTGGCCGGCGCCGTCCTGGCACCCGTCGGCCTCGGGCTGTTCCTCAGAGTCGAGCACCGGTCGACAGCGCCGCTCGTTTCACCGACGCTGCTGCGGGAACCGGCGTTCGTGAGGCCCATCACCGCGCAGGCCATCCTTCAGGTCGGCTACATGGGGGCGATGGTGATGGCGCCTTTCCTCCTGGAGCGACGCTGGGGATTCCGACCGACGGTCATCGGCCTGCTCATGCTGCCCCGACCACTGTCGTTCGCCTTCTGCGCCCGCCTCGGCGGCCGGCACGACCCCCGACACGGCGCCCGCCGAGTGGCAGTCACCGGGATGCTGGTGTTCTCCGCGGCCATGGTGCTGGCCGGCATCGGCGCCCAGCAACGGTGGCTTCCGATGTTCCTGTGCGGCGCCATGCTGGCCGGAGCGGGCAGCGGCTACATCCGCCCCACGGTGGCCAACGCGGCGACCACGGCGGCCGGCGACGACGACTTGGGCGTCGCGGGTGGTTCGATGAACATGCTCCAGCAGATCGGCGCGGCCATCGGAATCACCGTGCTGACCGCGCTGATGGCCGACTCGGTGGACGGCACACGCTTCCTACTCCTCCACCTGGTGGCAGCGGGCGCCGGCCTACTCGCCGCGTGGCTGGCCACCGGCATCCGGGACGCCCCCGACGTGGACGTCCGCACGGACGACGGGCGGGAGCCATCCGCGCCGTCACCTGCTCCCAGCCAGGTATAGCCAGCCGGTCGGCAGTTCCCCGGACGTGCTCCGGTCGGAAACCGGGGCGCCCGGATCACGAGTAGTCGTAGAAGCCCTGACCGGTCTTGCGACCCAGTTGGCCCGCAGCCACCATGCGCTTCAGCAGCGGTGGCGGCAGGTAGAAGTCGTCGCCGTACTCCTCGAACAGCGTCTCGGCCACCAGCATCATGGTGTCGAGGCCGATCATGTCGCTGAGTTCGAGGGGGCCCATCGGGTGGGCGGCGCCCAGTTTCATGCCGTTGTCGATGTCCTCTGCCGAGGCGTGGCCATCGGCATACATGCGCATGGCGGCGTTCAGGTAGGGCACCAGCAGCATGTTCACCACGAAGCCGGCCCGGTCCTTGGCGGCCACGACGACCTTGCCCAGCACGTCGGTGGCGAAGTCGGTGACCTCGGCGGTGACCGCCTCGTCGGTCCGAACCGATGGGATGACCTCGACCAGCTTCATGACCGGCGCCGGGTTGAAGAAGTGCAGGCCGAGGACCTTCTCCGGTCGTCCGGTGGTCATTGCGATGTCGATGATCGGAATTGACGACGTGTTGGTGGCCAGCACTGCGTCCGGAGAGGCGACGACTTCGTCGAGTGCCCTAAAAACCTCCGCCTTCAGGTCGAACGACTCGATGACCGCCTCGACCACGAGGTCGCAGTCGGACAGGTCGCCGAGCTCGGTGGTGAACGACAGGTTGCCGAGCGCCGCGACGTGGGCCGCCTCGTCGAGCTTGTCGCGCTCCAGCGCCCGGTCCAGCGACTTCTGGATGCCGGCCCGGCTGCGCTCGGCGGCCTCCGGGCTGACCTCGCGGACGACCGTGGGCAGGCCGGCCTTGGCCGTCAACTCGGCCACGCCTCCCCCCATCTGGCCGCCGCCGACGACTCCTACACGAGTGATGGCCATGGTTCCCGGCTCCTGTTCCTTCGGTTCCCTTGTTCCTCAGTCCGACTCGGTCACGGTGACCGACTCGATGACGACGTCGTCGACCGGACGGTCGCCGGGGCCGGTACGGACCTCCTGGATGGCCGTAGCCACCTCGACGCCCTTGATGACCTTGCCGAACAGCGCGTATGCCGGCGGCAGGCCGACCCCGCTGGGACCGGTGATGACGAAGAACTGGCTGCCGTTGGTGTCCGGACCGGCGTTGGCCATGGCCAGCGAGCCCACCTCGTAGCGGCCGGGTTTCGGGAGTTCGTCGGCAAAGCGGTAGCCGGGGCCGCCGCGGCCCGACCCTTCCGGGCAGCCGCCCTGGATGACGAAGCCGTTGATGACCCGGTGGAAGACGAGACCGTCGTAGTAGTGCCAGCGGGCCAGGTAGACGAAGTTGTTGACCGTCTGCGGGGCGGCGGCCGGGTCCAGGTGGATGGTCATGGAACCCATCGACGTGACCATCTCGGCGGTGTAGGTCTTCGCCGGGTCGATGACCATGGGCGGTGCTGACGGGAACGACGTGCGTCGCTCGCTGGAGCCGTCGACGGCGGGGATCAGATCGGAATCGCTCATGGAGTCTGGGCCTCCTCGGCCGGAGATGAGGGTGGTGCTGCCCGGAGCAGGCTACGGGCTCCACCCGTCACCCGACGCGGGGGTCACCCCACCGCGCGCGGGCCTTCACTACGGTGCCGCGCATGGCACCCCGGTCGACGCCGCGGACCCCTGAGATCCTCGACCCGTCGCTGGACCACCCACTGCGCAACGGTCCGCTACGGCGCGGCTCGGCCTTCCGGCGGGGCACGCCGAGCGAACCGCCAACCTGGGTGGGCCTGGTGTGCCCGTCATGCGAGGTGGCGTGGCGTGGCGATCCCGGCGAGCCGTGCTGGTCGTGTGGTTTGGTCGGCCGCCGGCCCGCCGGCACCACAGTCGTCGGTGACTGAGGACTTCGCCGGCAGCTGAACGGCCATCGTCAGGAACCGAGCCTTCGGGCGAACATCATCACCGTCTTGATGCCGGTCTCGTCGGCGGTCTCGACGGGCCCCTCGCTGGAGAACTCGCCGAGCGCCTCGAAGCCCATTGCCCCGTGGAAGAACAGGGACCTGTCGTTGCGCGGCCGGGTGTTGACCTCGGCACACAGGTACGGATGGCCGTCGGGCCCTGGCTCGGCGGTGGCCAGAAAGCCCTCGTAGAAGGCCCGCCCCACACCCGACCGTTGGGCAGCCGGGTCGACCACCACGCGGTCCACGTAGAGGAACCGGTCGAAACGCTCGCAGAACCATCTGTAGTTGTGGCTCGCGTAAGGCGTGGACGGCCCGTCGAGTCCGACCAGAAGGCCGGAGAGCCCCGGGATCCCCGGCACCTCGGCCACCAGGCAGCAGTGGGCGATGTCGAGGAACCACGCCATCTCGTCAGGGGTCAGCTCGTTGACGGCTGGTACAGCCTCGTTGTTCAACTCCAGCATCCGTCCGAGGTCTGCCGGAGTGGCCGGGCGGACGGACGCTGACGCGGGCATCCGCCCATCCCACCACGATTCGCCCGGGTACCCCAATCCCCGAAAGGAGCCATCCTCTCACCAAACCCTCATGCCCCTCCTGCGGCAACGGGGTCGTCGGCCCGTAGCGTTCCGGCCCATGGACTCCCCCGGCGACGGCACGACAATGACCACCGGTAGGGCAGCGGCCCGCATGGTGGCCGGAACGAAGGTGTACGGCTCCGGCGACACCGAGGTGAGGGCGCTGGACGGCGTGGACGTCGAGTTAGAGCAGGGCCGTTTCACCGCCATCATGGGCCCGTCGGGGTCCGGCAAATCCACCCTCATGCACTGCTCGGCCGGCCTCGACGACCTCACCTCCGGCACGGTGCAGATCGGCGACGTCGACCTGGGCAGCCTGTCCGAACGCGACCTCACCCTCCTACGCCGCGACAAGGTGGGCTTCGTCTTCCAGGCCTTCAACCTGATCCCCACCCTCACCACCGAGGAGAACCTGACTCTCCCGATGGATCTCGCCGGTCGTAAGCCCGACTCCTCGTGGCTGGTCGACGTCGTCGAGACGGTAGGTCTGCAGGACCGCCTGACCCACCGGCCTGACGAATTGTCCGGCGGGCAGCAGCAACGGGTCGCCGTGGCCCGAGCCCTGATCAGCCAACCGGAGATCGTGTTCGCCGACGAGCCCACCGGAAACCTCGATTCGATCACCGGCGGTGAGATCCTCGACTTCCTCCGGAACGCCGTCGACAGCCTTGGCCAGACCCTGGTGATGGTCACCCACGACGCCGGCGCGGCGGCTCGGGCCGACCGGGTGCTCTTCCTGGCTGACGGGCGAATCGTGGATGAGATGACCGACCCCGACCCCGACCGGATCCTGGACCGCATCAAGGCCATCGGCGGCTGAACCGTTGCTCCGGCTCACCCTTCGCAACATCAGCCGCCGCAAGCTGCGGTTCGCTCTCACCACGCTGGCCGTGGTGCTGGGCGTGGCCTTTCTGTCGACGTCGTTCTTCCTGACCGACCGGCTCCGGGACTCCTTCGACGAGCTGGCCACCGACATCAGCGGTGAAATCGACCTCGTCGTGAGGACCTCCATCGACGAGGGTGCCGAGCGAATCAACCGACTTCCCCTTCCAGAAGAGGTTCTCGGCTTGGTGAAGGACGTCCCGGGCATCAGATCGGTCTGGCCCCAGATCCAGGCTTGGAACGTCGTCCCTCTCTACACCGACGAGAGCGGCGAACTCAAGGCGATCGGCACGAACGGCGGGGCACCACAGTTCGGCTTCAACTACGGAGAACCTGAGGGGGCTGACTACGGCGACGCTGGGGAGGAGGCAAGCCAACTCTTCATCACGGATGGCAGGGCTCCGGCACGAACCGGCTCCCTATCGGACCCGGACACAGTGGGCGAGTTCATGCTCGACAACATGACCGCTGACGAGTTCGGGTTCGATATCGGAGAGACCTACACGGTGAGCGCACCTGGCGGTAACCGCCGGTTCGTCCTCGTGGGAACGGCCAACTTCGGCAGTCCGGACGAGAACAAGAACCTCGGTGCCAATCTCAGCCTCTTCGATGAGGAGACCACCCAAGAGATCGCCAACAAGGTCGGTCTCTACGACGAGATCTCGATCTTCCTAGAGGAAGGCGCGGATGAAGCCACCGTGATGGCCGACATCCAAGGTCGTCTGGACCAGGCGACGGCCGAGTTCCGGTCGATCTTCTCGAACCTCTCGGAGGAACAGCAGCGGCAGTTGGCGGCATTCGCCGACGCCCGACTGGAGGTCGTGACGGCAGCGACCAAGATTGCCGAGGACCAGAGCGACTTCGACCAGTTCATCAACATCATCTCCTCTGTGCTCCTGGGGTTCGCCGTCATCGCCGTGGTGGTGAGCGCATTCATCATCAACAACACCTTCGCCATCGTGATCGGGCAACGGGTGCGCGAGTTGGCCCTGCTCAGGGCTCTGGGGGCGACAGGTCGCCAGATCAGCCGTTCTGTGAGGTTGGAGGCCATCGTGATCGGGGTGGTCGCCACTGCCCTCGGTCTCCTTGCCGGCTACCTGCTCTCCACGCTTCTCGTCTGGGTGCTGGTGAACATCGGGTTCGGAGAACTACCCGGGTCGATCCCGATCCGGACACGGACGATCGTGGTTGGAGTGGTCGTCGGGGTGGGCGCCACCCTGTTGTCGGCCATCGGGCCGTCGCGCCGGGTCCGTCGAATCCCGCCTGTCGCAGCCCTTCGGGACGGCGTGCGCCTGACGCCGACAGGACTGCGAAGACGATTGCTGGTCGGTGGTGGGGTGACGGTCGTCGGCGGTGGCGCTCTCGCTCTGGGAATGACCGTCGAGATGCCTACCCGCTCGGTGCTCTTTGCCATCGGAGGAGGGGCGTTGGCCGCCTTCATCGGCGTCTACCTGCTCAGCCCCTCGATCACCCGGCCGGTCTCGACAATCCTCGGGTGGCCGATCCGCAAGATCTACCGGGTTCCCGGAAGGCTGGCGACAGAGAACGCCCGGAGGGCACCGCGCCGCACCGCGGCAACGGCCGCTGCACTCACCATCGGGCTCGCGCTGGTGAGCCTGGCCGCCGTCGTGAGCGACTCCGTCAAGAGCACGTTCCTGAACACTCTGGAGGAAAGCGTCGAAGCGGACCTCTTCGCCTACTCGGGGACTTTCAACCCACAGGCCGGCTTCTCCACGGAGTTGGGCTACGACCTCCAGAATCTGGCCGCCGAGAGACCCGACCTGATCGAATCGGCGATGACGATGCGATGGACCCTAGGAGGGGTGAAGATCGAGGGCGAGTTCAAGGACCTGGTAGCCGCCGAGTTGGAGATCCTCGAAGCCCACATGGACGTCCAGGTCCTCGAGGGCACCGAGTCCGGGGCCGGGAGGGACGGGATCCTGATCCACGTCGACCCGGCGGCCGACCTCGGCCTCGAGATCGGCGACGAGATTTCCCTCGAGTTCCCCGGTGGTCGGACACGCGAGTTGACGGTTGCGGCCATCTTCCAGGACTCGACCCTCCTGGGGAATTGGGTGGTGGACGTCTCTGTCTTCGACGTCTACCTCCCCAACGCTCCCCTCGCCTGGATCTCGGTCCTGTTCCCCGACGGGGCCGATATCGACGCCTCCCGGGCCGCTGTCGAGGTCTACACCGACGCCTACCCCCAGGTCACGGTGGAGGACAGATCCGAGCTTCGGGCGGCTCAGGAGAAGCAACTCGACCAGCTGCTCTCAATCATCCAGGTGTTCCTCGGGTTGTCCCTTCTGATCGCCGTGCTGGGGATCACCAACACGATGGCCCTGTCGGTCTATGAGAGGACAAGGGAACTCGGTCTGCTCAGAGCCATCGGCATGACGCGTCGGCAACTTCGACGAATGGTCCGCTGGGAGGCTGTGATCATCGCCTTGTTCGGAGGGCTCCTGGGCGTGGCCATGGGGGTCCTGTTCGGCCTAGCGGCCATCGCGGCCCTCCCAGAGACATTCGTCGACCTCGTGTCGATCCCCTACGTCAGCTTGCTCAACTACCTGATGGTGTCCGGCATCTTCGGAATGCTCGCCACCATCCTCCCGGCACGCAGGGCATCTCGAATGAACGTGCTGGACGCGATCTCCCACGAGTAGGGACGCGGCTCGGGACGGGCCCGTCAGGCGAGCACGTCGGGTAGGGGTTCGGCGTGGACCACGGCCACCCGGCGGGTCGCCCGGGTCATGGCCACGTACAGGGCGCGGGCCCCCTGGGCCTGCTCACGCAGGATCCGGGCAGGCTCGACCACCACCGCGGCGTCCACCTCGAGTCCCTTGACGAGGCCGACCGGAACCACGGCCACCCGGGCGTCGAGGCCACGGCGCGTCGGCCGACCGAACTCCAGGCCCGCCCGCTCCAGTGCCGACTCCACGTCGGCGGCCTGCCCGTCGGCAGCGATCACGGCCACGTTCCCGGTGCCCACGGCATCCAGTTCGGCCCGGATCACATCGACCAGCCCGTCCAACTTCTCAGCCTGCTCGACGGTCAGCGCCACCACCCGCGGCGGGTCGCCGTCACCCCGGACCGACCGCGGTGGGGCCAACTTGGGAGCGGCCACGGCCAGGACGCGAGCGGCCAGGTCCATCAGTGGTCCGGGGATCCGGTAGCCGAGGGTCAACTCGTGGCGGAAGGCCGGCTTCCGGTCAGGCAGGTGGGCGAGGATCCCCTCCCAGTCGTCATGGGCCCATGAACCGGTGGCTTGGGCGATGTCGCCGACGACGGTCATCGAGCCGTTCAGGGAGCGACGGTCAAGCATTCGCAGGTCCATCGGCGAGAGGTCCTGGACCTCGTCGACCACGATGTGCCCGTAGGTGCGGACCGCGTCCTCCACCTTCCGGCCTGGGCGGGCGCCCAGCACTGCACGGGCCTCGTCGAGCAGCGGAGCGTCGGAGGCCGACCAGTACACCTCGTCAGCCGATTCCCGCCGGGGCCGGAACAGGACCTCGACCTGGTCGACGGTGAGACCGCGGTCGGCGGCCCGGATGAGAGCCCGGGACCCGAACAGGTCGTGGAGCAGCTGGGCGGGGGTGAGCACTGGCCACATCCACTCCAACGCCTCCCGGACCGACAACTCGCCCCGGATCCGCTCTCGCACCGCCTCCGGATCGAGATCGCCGCGTCCTGAGGCGACCAGAGCCTCGTAGAACTCGGCCTCCACGTAACGTCGGGCCGCGTTGTGGGTCCGAAAGCGACGTCGGGCCTCGGTCACGATCCGCCGTGACTCCTCCACGGTCAGGGTGAGCCACTGCAGGCCGTAGCCGATGCGCAGGTCGTCCCGCAGCGGACGCTCACGGGTCCTCACGGCCCGGGCGATGAATCGCACCATCCGGAGATCGCCCTTGAGCCGGCCCATCTCGGCCTCTTCGCGACGGTCGTCGATGCGCACCCCGCCAACCACGTCACCGAGGGTGGCCAGTGCCACGCCGGCCTCGCCGAGGGACGGCAGCACCTGCTCGATGTAGGCCAGGAACAACCGGTTGGGACCGACGACCAGGACACCCTGGCCCTCCAGCGGGAACCGGTGGGTGTACAGCAGGTAGGCGGCGCGGTGGAGGGCGACCACCGTCTTGCCGGTCCCGGGACCGCCCTGCACGGCGTGCACTCCGGCCAACGGAGCCCGGATGATGTCGTCCTGTTCGGCCTGGATCGTGCCGATAATGTCGCCGAGACGCCCGGTGCGAGCGGTCTCCAGGGCGGCAATCAGGGCGCCCTCCCCCTTGAGGCGCGTGCCGTCCCGGAACCGCTCCAGGTCGCCGAACAGCTCGTCTTCGAGGCCGACCACGGTCCGGCCGCGGCACACGAGGTGGCGGCGGCGCTGCAGGCCCATGGGCTGGGGGCCGGTGGCCCGATAGAAGGCCTCGGCCACCGGGGCCCGCCAGTCGACCACCACCGGCTCCTGGTCGGCGTCCCACACACCGACCCGTCCGACGTGGAAGACGCCACCGCCGGCCTCCGGCTCCTGGTCGATGCGCCCGAAGACGAGGGCTGCGTCACCGAGGTCCAGGTGCTCGAGCCGGGACACCACCTGTTCAATGATGGCTTCCCGCTCGAAACGGGCCTGGTTGGTGCCGCCGCGCCCCACCTCCACCATGCGGGTCAGACCCAACGTCCGCTCGCGGGCCGCTTCAAGGCAGGCGTGGGCGTGGTCGACGTGGGCCTGCTCGAGGGCCAGTTCCGGGTGCCCGGTCACGGACTGTCCTCCGGTGTCCGGGCGACCGGATCGGGTGTCGTCCTGGGTGGGGTCGTGGGTGCTCATGGGATCGCTGCCTGTCGGGAGTCCGACGCCGGATCCCGATTCAGGCCAGTCAACGAGCCTATCGGTGGGGCATTGCGCGGCCTCGGCATCCATCTGGGCACGGTGGAGGGGGAAAAGTCCCCGCCACGTGCGACGATGGCCCGGTGACCAAGGACGCCTCCATCTCGGTCGGCCCTGTCTCGGTCGGCCTGGTGCTGGGCGCCGGCGGGCTGCACGCCGCGGCCCAGCACGCCGGGGTACTGGCCGCGCTCGCCGAGGCCACAGGTTGGGACCCCCGGAACGCCGACGTGGTCGTCGGCACCTCGGCCGGGGCCACAACGGCAGTGGAACTCCGGGCCGGACTGTCGGCCGCCGACCTGCGCGCCCGCTACGCCCGCACCGAACCGTCGCCGGAGGGCCGGGCCCTGCTCGACCGGGTCACGACGCCCCTCGACCTGGGACCGCAGGAAGCCGACGAGGGGAACGGTCGCCCCACCGGTCGGCCGGCCAATCCGATGCTGGTACTGCGCGACCTCGCATCCACCGCACGACCCCGCCCCGTGGTGGCACTATCGGGACTGCTCCCCGAGGGCCCCCACGACGGCTCGTCGCTGGGCATCCGGACCACCGAGTTGCACCCCGAGCCGTGGCCCGACCGGCCGACTTGGATCTGTGCCGTGGACCTCGATGACGGCGGTCGGGTGGTGCTGGGCCGCGACGACGTGGACACTGAGATCGGCTCGGCCGTCCAGGCGTCGACGGCGGTCCCCGGATGGTTCCGCCCCGTCGAGGTCGACGGCCGGCGGCTCGTCGACGGCGGCGTGCACTCCACCACCAACGCAGACCTGGTGGCCACCCTCTGCCTGGACCTTGTCGTCGTGTCGTCATCCAAGACCAGTGGTGCGACGACTGGTGCCACGAACGGAAAGGAGGCGCCAGGCGCGGGTGCCCTGGCCCGGGCGTGGCACGGCCGGACCCTCCGACGCGAGGTGGAGGCCGTGCGCCGGAAAGGCGCTGAGGTCCTTGTGCTGCAGCCCACGGCCTCCGACCTTGCCGCCCGGACCAGCCACGACCGCACCGACTTGGACCTCCCGGCGATCTGCGAGGCGGCCCGGGCCTCCACCCTGGCCCGGATCGCCCTGCCCGAGGCAGCGTCGGCCCGCCGGCTGCTAACGGCCGCCGCGACCGACCCCCAGTAGCGTCAACCCGTGGTCGAACCCGCCCCCGATCTCCCCGTCGACCGCCTGGCCGGATCCCCGTTCCTGGCCGCCTGCCGGGCCTTACCCCACGACCGCACCCCGGTGTGGTTCATGCGCCAGGCCGGCCGGTCGCTGCCGGAGTACCGGGCCATCCGGGGGACCGGAAGCATCCTCGAGGCCATCGCCGATCCCGAGCTGTCGGCGGAGATCACCCTCCAGCCGGTCCGTCGGTACGGCGTGGACGCCGCCATCCTCTACTCCGACATCGTGGTCCCGGCGCACGCCGTGGGCTTCGGGGTGGACGTGAAGCCCGGCGTCGGTCCCGTCGTCGACCGGCCGTTCGAACGGGCCGCCGACCTCCAACGGCTGCGCCCCCTCGAACCCGACGAGGACACGCCCTACGTTCTGGAGACGGTGCGCCACGCGGTGGCCGAGGCCAAGGTGCCGCTCATCGGCTTCGCCGGCGCTCCGTTCACCGTTGCCTCGTACCTCATCGAGGGCGCCCCGTCGCGCACCTACAGCCGCACCAAGGCCCTCATGCTGGGCGACCCCGGCCTCTGGCACGACCTGATGGAACGCCTGGCCGACATGGCCATCGCATCGCTCCTTTCCCAGGTCGCCGCCGGGGCGTCGGCCATCCAACTCTTCGACAGTTGGGCCGGGGCGTTGAGCCCACCGGTGTACGAACGTTGTGTCCTGCCCCACAGCCGACGGGTGTTCGAAGCCATCGCCGGGACCGGCGTGCCCCGCATCCATTTCGGGGTGGGCACCGGCGAGATCCTCGGCCTGATGGCTTCGGCGGACACCGACGTGGTTGGCGTGGACTGGCGGGTCCCTCTCGACGAGGCCAGGCGGAGGCTCGGTCCCGACGTCGTCCTGCAGGGCAACCTGGATCCAGCCGTGTGCCTCGGTCCGCCCGATGAGATCGCCGAGGTGGTGACCACCGAGGTGGAGGACGTGCTGGTTCGAAACGGCGGCCACCCCGGGCACGTTTTCAACCTGGGCCATGGCGTCATGCCGGAGACCGACCCGGTGGTTCTGGAACGGGTCGTGGAGCAGGTCCACGCCCACCCGCTGAGTGCCTGAGCCATGGCCGGGACAGCACGACGGGTTCTGATCGTGGGCGCCGGCATCACCGGCCTGACCGCCGCCCACCGCCTCGTCGCCCTCAGTCGGGACGGTGCCGGCCCGGACACCGAGGTGACGGTCCTCGAGGCGTCCGACCGGTCCGGTGGGAACCTGTGGACCGGCCCGCTGGAAGACCCGGCGCTGGACGGACTCGGGGTCGATGTCGGCGCCGACGCCTTCCTCCGACGGGTCCCGTGGGCTCTCGAATTGTGCGACGAACTGGGCCTGGGAGACGAGTTGACCTCACCGACTGCCCGCCGGGCCTCGCTGTGGCTCGACGGTGCCCTGCGATCCATTCCCGGCCCCAACGTGCTGGGCGTCCCGCTGGACCCCGACACGCTGGAGGACGGGCTCCTCGGCCCGGACCCAGGAGGAGCCACCCTGGCCCGCCTGGCCGGGGACGGTCGACCCGGGACCGAGCTGCCGGAGGGCGACCTGGCGGTGGGCGCAGTGGTCCGGGCATGCGTGGGCGATGCGGTGTTCGAACGCCTCGTCGATCCGCTCCTCGGTGGGGTGAACGCCGGCCGGGCCGACGATCTGAGCTGTGTCGTGATGGCCCCCCAACTGCTGGCCGCCGCCCGGTCCCATGACGGCCTGCTGGCCACGTTGCGCAAGGCGGCTGCCGGCGCCGACCCGACAGCGCCTGTCTTCGCCGCTCCGGCCTCCGGCATGGGGCGTCTGGCCGAAGCCCTCGTCGATCACCTCACCGGGGCGGGCGTTGCGGTGGCCACGGGGAGCACGGTGACCCTCCTCGAGCGCGACGGCGACGGGTGGCTCGTCCACGTGGCCGGCGGACCATCCGATGACGGAACCATCGTCCACCGGGCCGACGCAGTGGTACTGGCCGTGCCCGCCAACGTGGCTGCCGACCTGGTGGCCCCACATGCCCCCGACGCCGGGCGGTCCCTGGCCGGCTGGAAGCACGCCTCGGTGGTGCTTGCCACCTTCGCCTACGACCGGGGCGACCTGTCCGTCGACCCGGACCAGAGCGGCTTCCTGGTGGGGCGGGCCGAGGGCCTGCTCATGACGGCCTGCTCGTTCGCCGGCTCCAAGTGGGCACAACTCGACCATCCCGACCGAACGCTCCTGCGCGTGTCGTGCGGTCGCATCGACGACGAGCGCCCCGCCAATCTGGGCGACGGCGACCTGGTCGCCGCCCTGCGGGCCGACCTGGCCGCCACTCTGGGCGTGGAGGCCCCACCCACCGCGGTGCGGGTCGGCCGGTTCGACCGCTCGCTGTTGCAGTTCCCGGTCGGACATGTCGACCGCCTGGCCGCCGTCGATGCGGCGCTGACCGCCGAGGCGCCAGGGCTGCTGCTGGCCGGCGCCATCCGCCACGGAGTCGGCATCCCGGCCTGCGTGCGGTCCGGGAATGAGGCCGCGGAACGGGCCGTCGGAATCCTCGGCTGACGGCCGGGGATCCCGAAGCCCTTCAGCTGGTCGGACAACCGACGTCTTTTCGAAGAATCCGCCGCACGGCCGGCCTCCTTTCGTGGTGTGATGGAGGCATGGCGCCCGAGACCACCCCAGCACGCGAGTGGTCCGAGGCACGTCAGGGCAGCGGAGTCGAACACCCGGACGACCTGCCCGACACCGCCCTGCTGCTGGTCGAACGCACCTTCTGCTTCGCCGACCTGAGCGGCTTCACCCGCTATACGCAGGACAATGGCCCGCACCGTGCGGTCACCTTGCTGGACGAGTTCCGGGCCGTGTCCAGAGACGTTGCCGCCAAGCGGGGTGTGCGGGTAGCCAAGTGGCTGGGCGACGGCGTGATGCTGGTCGGGACCGAGCCGACGCCGACCATCGCCTGGGGCGGTCACATGATCGACCACTTCAGTGACGAGAAGGACATCAACGTCCGGGTTGGTCTGGCCACCGGCGAGGCACTGCTCTTCGAAGGCGACGACTACATCGGCGAGCCGGTGAACCTGGCCGCCAAATTGTGCGCCGAGGCCGATCCCGGCGAGATCCTCGCCTTGTGCATGACCGCCGATTTCCCGGATTGGATCCGGGCCGAGGCGGTCGACGAGCTGAGCATCCGGGGCGTGGGAAGCATCGGGGGAGTCCAACGCCTGTCGGTGGAAGCACGCTGAGGCGCACCGCCCCTGCTCGGTCGGTTCCGGCGCTGGTCGCTGGGCTGCTGGTCGCGGCATCCGTCCCGCCTTGGGGCTGGTGGCCGGCCGCCTTCGTCGGCTTCGCCCTGCTCGACCGCGTCGTCGCCGACCGCCCTGCGCCGTCGCGGTTCCGCAGGGGCTGGCTGGTCGGAGCAGCCTGGGCGTTCCCGTCCACGCTGTGGATGCTGGACCTCACCCCGCCGGGCTGGGTGGTCGCAGCAACGCTCCACGCCATGTGGATCGGCCTGGCCGCCGCACTGGTCCCGTCGGGCCGCTGGCGCCGGGCCGGCCTGGTGGGCACGGTGACTCTGGCCGAGCTGGTGCGATGGAGCGTGCCCTTCGGCGGGGTGCCACTCGCCACCGTGGCCCTCGGGCAGGCCGGCGGCCCGCTGGCCCCGGTGGTCCGGGTGGCCGGGCCCCTGCTCCTAGTGGCTCTCACCGTGGCCGTTGGCGTCGGGCTCTCGGCAATCTTCGATGAGCGGCGTGGCGATGGAGCGTCGGCGACCACCGCCGGCGTCGTGGTCGCAGCGCTGGCCACCGCTGCCCTGCTGGCCGCCGTGGCCCCGACCGGTGCCGTGGTCGGCCACCTCGACGTGGCCACCGTGCAGGGTGGCGGGCCTCAGCGCACCCGGGCCACGCCGACCGGGGCGGCGAAGGTCTTCGCCAACCAGATGGAGGCCAGCCACCGGGTGGTCACTCCGGTCGACCTGGTGCTGTGGCCGGAGAACGTGGTCAACCCGGAGCCGTTGCCCGTCGACGGCTGGCGTCGGGAGGGTCGCCTGTACGCCGACGAGGCGACCGAGGCCCTGTCGAACGAGGCCCGCCGACTCGACGCCGTCCTGCTACCCGGCTGGTTCCACCGCGACGAGGACGACCCGACGGCCAACCTCAACTACCAGACTGCCATCGAGCCCGACGGCACCGTGGTCGACCACTACGACAAGGTTCGCACGGTGCCGTTCGGTGAGTTCGTCCCCCTGCGGGGCCTGCTGGAGGTGGTGGCTGCCGACCTCCTGCCGGCCCGCGACCTGACGCCCGGCACTGGCCCAGCGGTCGTGGAGACGTCGGTCGGCACCCTCGGGGTGACCATCTCGTGGGAGGTGTTCTTCGACCACCGGTCCCGCGACGCGGTCCGTCACGGCGGCGAGGTCATCCTCAACCCGACCAACGGAGCCAGTTACTGGCTGACCCAGGTCCAGACCCAGCAGGTGGCGTCCAGCCGGCTGCGAGCCCTGGAAACCAGCCGGTGGGTGGTCCAGGCGGCCCCCACCGGATTCTCTGCCATCGTCGACCCGCAGGGGCGGGTTCTGCAGCGCACGGCGGTCGGCGAGCAGGCCGTGCTCCACCACCGGATCGAACGCCGGACCGGGCTCACCTGGGCGGCCAGTGCCGGTGCGTGGCCCATGGTGCTGGTGTCGCTGGCCCTCTGGTCGGTGGCCTGGGTCGGTGCCGGTGCTTCTCGCGCGGGTTCTTCAGGAAGCCGGCGCCACAGCCACTGACCCCCACACCCGGTGGGGTGTGACCAGCGCGCCGCCCGGGAACCGCTCGTCGAGTACTGCTGACAGTTCGGCGTCGAAGGCGGCCCGTGCGTCGTTGTCGAGGCCGACGATCCCGGCGCTGGCCCCGATACGGAGCCGCCACGAGTCCCGGGCGTAGCGCACGTCGACGTCGAAGACGAAGGTGCCGATGACGTCGAAGCCGATCCCCTCCAGATCGGCGCACGCCTCCGGCCCGGGGTCGCGTATGCCACCCAGGTCCCACGCCGGGTTGGCCGCCTCGATGAGCGCCTCGGTCACGCCGGGGACGGTGTCGGGCAGGGGCAGCCAGTCGAAGCCGCACACGCAGATCCGTCCCCCCGGCTCGAGGATCCGGCGCGCTTCAATAGCAGCGGCATGCCCGTCCATCCAGTGCCAACACTGGGCCGCGGTGGCTGCCCCGAAGGACCCGTCGGGCAGGCCGGTGTCCTCAGCCGGTGCCTCGGTCCATTCGATGGGATAGGCCGGAGCGGGTTCGTCGTCGGCCAGGGCACGGGCAGCGTCGAGCATGCGACCGTCCACGTCGAGGCCGGTGACCCGACAGCCCCGGGCTGCGAGTTGGCGGGCGACGGTGCCGGTCCCGCAGCCCAGGTCGACGAGGCGCTGGCCGGCCAGCCCCACGCCGAGGGCGGCCATCCGGTCGAGGCCCTCGTCCGGGAAGTCGGCCCGGTGGCGGGCGTAGTCGTCGGCCGCTGCCCCGAACCGGTCGCCGTGGACGCCGCGGGCCACCGACCTAAGCCGGTCCCTCGGAGACCCGGCCCACTGGTCAGACCTCCAGCATGAGCGTGGCCGGACCCTGGTTGCGGATGTCGACCACCATGTCTTCGCGGAACCGGCCAGTGGCCACCTCGAGTCCCCGAGTCCGGAGCGCCTCGACCACTCGCTCGACGAGGGGCTCGGCGTGCTCCGGGCGGGCAGCCGACAACCAGGTGGGTCGGCGTCCCTTGGTGGCGTCGCCGTAGAGAGTGAACTGGCTGACCTCCAGGACTGCACCGCCCACGTCAACCACCGAGAGGTTCATCACCCCGGCCTCGTCGTCCATGATCCGCAGCCCGGCGATGCGGTCGGCCAGGCGTTCGGCCTGCTCGGGCCCATCGGCGTGTGTGACGCCCACGAAGGCGCACAAACCCACCCCGATCGCCCCCACGACCTCACCGTGGACGGTGACGGAGGCCTCCGAGACCCGTTGGACAAGTGCTCGCACGGTCGTCGACCCTAGGCCCGCGACCCGGGTGGTGGCGTCGCCGAGTCGTCCCGCCAGACTTGTCGGATGCCCACCACTCCCCCTGTGGATCCCGACGGGTCCCTGCGCATCGCCTACCTGGCTTACCGGGGCAAGCCGCACTGCGGCGGGCAGGGCGTCTACACCCGTCACCTCACCAAGGCGCTGGTCGATCTGGGCCACCATGTCGAGGTTCTGGCCGGTCCGCCCTACCCGGTGCTCGACGATCGGGTCTCGCTGGTGCAACTACCCAGCCTGGAGCTGTTCAACGACCACTTCCCGATGCGCAAGCCCCGCATCTGGGAGCTGAAGACGAAGTGGGACGTGGCCGAGGCGGCCTCGTTCAACACAGGCACCTTCTCCGAGCCGATGGCGTTCTCGATGCGGGCCTGGGAGCACTTGGTCGGCCGCCGCGGGGAATTCGACCTGGTGCACGACAACCAGTGCCTTGGCTGGGGCCTTCTGCTCATGCAGAGGCGCGAGCGCCTCCCCGTGTTGTCGACCATCCACCATCCGATCACCGTGGACCGGCGCCTCGAGATCGAGCACGCCCGGACTCGCTGGGAGAAGTTCGGCAAACGCCGCTGGTACTCGTTCACCAAGATGCAGACGCAGGTGGCCAAGCGGATGACCCGGGTCATGACGGTGTCGGAGTCGTCGGCCGGCGACATCGCCGCCGACCACCGGGTTGACCCAGAGCGCATCCACGTCGTACCGGTGGGCGTCGATCCCGACCTGTTCCTGCCCGTCCCCGGCGTAGCGCGGGTGCCGGGACGGATCGTGACCACGGCCAGTGCCGACGTGGCCATGAAGGGCCTCAAGTACCTGTTGGAGGCCATCGCCAAGCTCCGCACCGAACGCCAGGTCGAGCTGGTCATCATCGGAAAGCCCAAGGAGGACAGCGCCTCGTCGGCGGTGTTCGAGGAACTGGGCCTCACCGACTGCGTGTCGTACGTGCACGGCGTGCCCGACGAACGGATCGTCGAGCTCTACAGCGAGGCCGAGGTGGCCTGCGTGCCGTCGCTCTACGAGGGGTTCTCGCTGCCCGCCATCGAGGCCATGTCTTGCGGAGTCCCGCTGGTCACCACCACCGGCGGTGCGCTACCCGAGGTGACCGGCACGCACGGCGAGACCTGCTTCCAGGTGCCGCCCGGAGACAGCGATGCGCTGGCCGCTGGGATCCGGGCCGCCATGGACGACCCCGAGGCCCGGGCCAGGGTGGGCGCGGCGGGCCGCCAGCGGGTCATCGACCAGTGGAGCTGGCGCCACACCGCGCTGCGGACCGTCGAGCAGTACCGCGCCCTGCTGGCCGAGACGGCCTGAGGGACGAGATCGCCGACCAGTGCTGACCGCTGACTATGGGCGTCTGGGCCTCCGGGCCGGGGAGACGCTGCTCGATCTGGGCTGCGGCTTTGGCCGCCACGCCTACGAGGCGTTGCGCCGCGGCGCCCACGTGGTGGCCTGTGACCTGGGCCTCGAGGAGCTTTGCCAGGTGCGGTCCATCGGAGCGGTGATGCGAAGCGACGGCGAGGTGGCCGACGACGTGGTCCTGGAGACCACCAACGGCGACGCCACCTGCCTGCCGTTCGCCGACGCCGCATTCGACAGGATCATCGCCTCGGAGGTCGCCGAGCACATCGAGGACGACGAGGCCGCCCTGGCCGAACTCTTCCGGGTGCTACGACCCGGGGGCGTGCTGGCCGTGACCATCCCGGCCCGCCTGCCCGAGCGGATCTGCTGGGCCCTGTCCGACGACTACCACGCCCCCAACCAGCCGGGCGGCCACGTCCGCATCTACCAGCGCGGCGAATTGCGCTCCAAGATGGCGGCCGCCGGCCTGGAGCCGTTCGACGAGCACCGGGTACACGCCCTGCACAGCCCCTACTGGTGGCTGCGGTGCACGGTGGGGCCCAACCGACCGGTGGAGGACAGCCGTCTGGTGTCGCTCTACCATCGACTGCTGGCCTGGGACATCGTGAAGGCGCCCCGAACCACCCGGGTGGTCGAGCGCCTGCTTGCTCCGGTGCTGGGCAAGAGCCTCGTGGTGTACGCCCGCCGACCCGTGGCTGCCGAGCCGACTCCCACCGAGACCCGGGAGCCCGTCGATGTCGCTGCCTGTGGTCCCCGGCCTGCTGACCGCCGACGCGGTGCGCGCCACGGCGGCGACGATCGCCGAGTGGCAGCTCCCCGACGGGATGGTCCCCTGGTTCCCTGGTGGACACGCCGACCCCTGGAACCACGTTGAGGCCGCCATGGCGCTGGCCGTGACCGGCCACCTCGACGAGGCGGAGGCCGCTTACCGCTGGCTGGTGGCCACCCAGCACGAGTCCGGAGCTTGGCACCAGTACTACCTGGCCGATGGGATCGAGGACGAGAAGTTCGACGCCAACGTCATCTCCTACGTGGCCACCGGCGTCTGGCACCACTGGCTGCTGACCGGCGACCGGGGCTTCCTCGAGTCGATGTGGCCGGTGGTGGAACGGGCCGTGGACTTCGTCCTCGACCTCCAGACGCCGCGGGGTGAGGTCCTGTGGGCCCGTCACCCCGACGGCACTCCGTGGTCGTTCGCCCTGCTGACCGGCTCGTCCAGTATCTGCCACAGCCTTCGCTGCGCGGTGGCCGTGGCCGAGGAGGTGGGTAGCGAGCGCCCCGACTGGGAGTTGTCGCTCGGTCACCTGGCCCATGTGGTCCACACCCGACCCGACGGCGCCTTCGCCCCCAAGGAGCGGTGGGCCATGGACTGGTACTACCCGGTGCTAGGTGGTGCCGTGACCGGCGACGAGGCCTGTGCCCACCTGATCGCCCGACACGATGAGTTCGTGGTCACCGGCCCGAACGGTGAGGTGCGGGGCGTGCGCTGCGTGTCGGACAAGGACTGGGCCACCGCCGCGGAGACCGCCGAGTGTGCGTTGGCCCACCAGTTGGCCGGCGAGCACGGTATGGCACTGGATCTGCTGGCCGCCACCTCGCCCATGCGTCGGCCCGACGGCCGGTACCTGACCGGCCTCGTGTACCCGGACCTGGTGACCTTCCCCACCGACGAGTGCTCGACCTACACGGCTGCCGCGGTGGTGCTGGCCGCCGACGCACTGGGTGGGTGCAGCCCGGCGTCGGGCCTGTTCGTCGACCACTCGACGCTCCCCGACGTGATCGACGTGGAGCCGACCCGGGTCTCCGAAACGGAGTAGGTCGCCTCTCCCCTCCGAGACGGTCAGGTCCCCGAGCCGGTACGACGCAGGACCCGGAGCGAACCAACGGCATCCACCTCGGCGAACGCCCCCGATGCCACGGCCCGACACCAGATCTCGTATGGGGGCCGTCCACCGTCTTCGGGATCGGGGAAAACGTCGTGGATGAGCAGGGTGCCGCCCACAGCCACGTGCGGAACCCAACCCTCGTAGTCGCGATGGGCCGGTTCGGTGCCGTGCCCACCGTCGATGAACAGCAGGGCCAGCGGCGTGGACCAGGCGGCGGCCACCGCCGGAGAGTCCCCGACCACGGCCACCACCGTGTCCTCAAGCCCAGCAGCGTGGATGGTGCGTCGGAAAGTTGGCAGGGTGTCCATCCGCCCGATGGTGGGGTCCACCAGGTCGGCTTCGTGGTGCTCCCAGCCGGCCTGGTTCTCCTCGGAGCCCCGGTGGTGATCGAGGGCGTAGAGGATCCGGCCGACCGGCTCGGCTGCCGCGCCGAGGTAGCAGGCCGACTTCCCGCAGTAGCTGCCCACCTCCAGCCACGGCCCGTCGGGTCCGTCGGCGGCCACCGCAGCAGCGTGCCGGTAGAGGGCGCGGCCCTCGTCCGGGGGCATGAAGCCCCGGGTGGCCTCGGCATGGGCGAGGACCTTGGCGGTCCGGTCGTCGGTCAACGTCCGTTCGGCGGTCAGTCCGATCCGTCCCCGTCGGCGTCGCCCTTCCGGTCCCCCCAGATCACGTGGTGGAAGACCAGGTAGCGGACCACCCACAAGGCGGCGAAGGCACCGGCGTTTGCCAACTGGACCGACAGGGCGCCCCCGAAGATCGAGTCGACGACGCCGACCACGGCGGTGGACAGAAACAGTCCGGCGAACGACAGCATCCAGAACGGAGCGATCTCGCCCACGGTGTGCCCGCCCTGCTCCTGCTCCCAGACATAGTGGCGGCTCAGCCAGTAGGCGGGCCAACTGCTGATGGCCACCGCAGCCATGTTGGCGAAGGCGCCCGGCCAGCCGATGACGCTGTGGAACAGGAAGAGCAGCGACTGGCCGATGACGACGTTGACCATCGATACCCGGGAGAACCGGACGAGGGTCTTTCCGTACTCCCGCCACAGGCGCGCCGGCAGCGAGAGGGGGTTGGCCACCACGGTTGGGAAGCCTAACGACCGGCCTCCGCGCCCCGGTCCCAGCCCCTGCTGAGGGCCGCAGCCACGTCGTAGGGGGCCCGATCAGACGGTTCCAAGCCGGCCACGGCCCCGTCGACCACACGGCGGAGTCGCTCGTCGAGGTGGGACCGGACCTCGGCCTGCCAACGCTGTCGACGCCGCTCCTGCAGCGTCCCTCCGGCCACCAGGGCGTCGCGGTGGGCGTCGACGGCAGCCGACAGGTCGCCCACTCCGACGCCGGTGGTGGCCGTCGTGGACACCACGGCGGGACGGTCGACCATCCCGGGACGCCGGTGGCCAGTGAGGTCAGAGAGGTCGAGCATCAGTTCGAGGTCGCGCCGCACGTCGGCGGCGTCGGGCCGATCCGACTTGTTGACGGCGAACAGGTCGGCCACCTCGAGCAGACCGGCCTTGTTGGCCTGTACGGCGTCGCCCATGCCCGGGGTGACGACCACCAGGCAGGTGTCGGTCGTCGAGGTGACGTCGACCTCCACCTGGCCGACACCCACCGTCTCGACCACCACCGGGTCGAAGCCCGCCAGCTCGAGGACCCGGATCATGCCGGGCACAGCCAGGGCGAGGCCACCGGCGTGGCCCCGAGTGGCCATGGAGCGTATGAACACCCCTGCGGCCGACGCCTCGGCCATGCGAACCCGGTCGCCGAGGATGGCCCCGCCGGTCAGTGGCGACGACGGGTCGACAGCCAGCACGGCGGGTCGGCGGCCCTCGGCGGCCAGGGCGGTCAACCAGGCGGCAACCAGGGTGGACTTACCGGAGCCCGGTGGGCCGGTCACCCCGACCACGTGGGTGTCGGTCCCCGCGACGCCGACGTGGGACCAGGTCGTTGAGGCGACCTCGGCGGCAGGTTCGCCGCCGCGTTCCACCATGGTGAGCAGCCGGGCCGTGGCCCGTCGCTCCCCGCCCCGGGCGGCGGCCACCAGTTGGTCGACGGTCCGAGGGATCATCGGCGCCTCCCCGACGGGAGCGGGTCCATCAGGCGTGGCCCCTCAGGGCCGACATGCGGCACGGACGCAGGCCACCACCTCGTCGGCAGACGCCCCCGGGCCGAGTACTCCGGCCACGCCGGCCGCTGACATGGCTGGAAGGTCCTCGTCGGGGACGATCCCACCGACGACCACCGGCACGTCGAGGCCGGCATCGGCCAGGGCCGCGACCATGCGGGGGCCGAGGGTGAGGTGGCCGGCGTTCAGCATGGAGATGCCGACCACGTCGGCGTCCTCCTGCTCGACAGCTTCGATGATCGTCTCGGTGGTCTGCCTCAGGCCCAGGTAGACGACCTCCATGCCTGCGTCGCGCAGCATGCGGGCTACCACCTTGAGGCCGCGGTCGTGACCGTCGAGGCCCAACTTGGCCAGCACGATCCGGATGGGATTCCCGTGGCCTTCCGAGGGGGACGCTTCCTTCACGCTGCCGCCTTCACACCACGGCCTTCTCGGTCCAGGTGCCGAACACCGCTTCGAGGGCGTCGACAATTTCGCCAAGGGAGGCCCGGGCCCGCACCGCGTCGAGCAGGGCGGGCATGAGGTTGGTGGTCGGCTCGGCGGCATCGGCGACCACCCTGGCAAGGGCGGTAGCCACCGCAGCGTCGTCGCGGGCCTGCCGGACGGCGGCCAGGCGCTTGCGCTGCAGGTCCTCGGTGTCCTGGCCGATGCGTAGCAGGCGACGGGCGTCGGGGTCGTCGCCGTCGGTGAAAGCGTTGACGCCGACAACGATCCGCTCACCGGCGTTGACCTCGCGCTCGTAGCGGTAGGCCGCATCGGCGATCTCGCCGGCGAACCAGCCGCTCTCGATCCCTGCATGGACCCCTTCGAGGATGGAGCCGTCACCCTGGTCCTCCAGGTGGGCGAAGACGCTCTCGGCGCGGCGCTCCAGCTCGTCGGTCATCCACTCCACGTAGGCCGAGCCACCGAGGGGGTCGACCACGTTGGCCACCCCGGTCTCGTGGGCGATGACCTGCTGGGTTCGCAGTGCGATGCGGGCCGCGTTTTCGGTGGGCAGGGCGAGAGCCTCGTCGAACGCGTCGGTGTGGAGGCTCTGGGTGCCACCAAGCACCCCGGCCAGAGCCTGAAGGGCGACCCGGGCCACGTTCACCTCAGGCTGCTGAGCGGTCAGCGACACCCCGGCCGTCTGGGTGTGGAAGCGGAGCTTGAGGCTGCGTTCGTCGGTAGCGCCGTACCGGTCGCGCATCCACCGGGCCCAGATGCGCCGGGCCGCCCGGAACTTGCCCACCTCCTCGAAGAAGTCGAGGTGGCTGTTGAAGAAGAAGCTGAGGCGGGGGGCGAAGTGGTCGACGTCCAGACCGGCGGCCACCGCTGCCTCCACATAGGCAAAGCCGTTGGCCAGAGTGAAGGCCAGCTCCTGGGCGGCCGTGGAACCGGCCTCGCGGATGTGGTAGCCGGAGATGGACACCGGGTTCCATCGGGGCATCTCGGCGGTGGTGAACCGGATGACGTCGGTGACGAGGCGGACTGACGGGCGGGGAGGGAAGAGGTACTCCTTCTGGGCCTGGTACTCCTTGAGGATGTCGTTCTGGAGGGTGCCGGCCAGGCGTCCCCGGTCGACGCCGCCGTCCTCGGCCACGGCCACGTACATGGCGAGCAGGATGGGTGCCGGGCCGTTGATGGTCATCGAGGTGGACACGGCACCAAGGTCGATGCCGGCGAACAGGTCGGCCATGTCCTCGACGGTGTCGACGGCCACACCGGCCCGGCCGACCTCGCCGAGGGCGCAGTCGTGGTCGGAGTCGCGGCCCATGAGGGTCGGCATGTCGAAGGCGGTCGACAGGCCGGTGCCGCCGACCTTCAGCAACTCGTGGAAGCGGGCGTTGGTGTCGCCGGCCGTGCCGAATCCAGCGAACATTCGCATGGTCCACAGGCGGGAGCGGTACATGTCGGCGTGGACGCCGCGCGTGTAGGGGTATTCGCCGGGGGCGGGGCCGTCGCCATAGACGGCGTCTACGGGGATCCCCGAAACCGTCCTGAACCGGTCGGTCAGGGTTCGATCTTCGCGCTCGGCCACCTCACGATGTTACTAGGACATCCGACTATCTGCCAACCAAAGGTATGGGTGGAAGTGGCTAGGGTGTCCGGGTGGCCGGATCCCCGCTTCCCTTCGACCCCATCGCCGAGGCGCGTCGGAACTGGGAGAAGCACGGCTGGGACGCCGAGGCGGCCATGTCAGCGGCTACCTCCATCACCCGGGCCCACCAGATCCTGCTGCGGCGCATCGACGCCGCGCTGGAGCCGCTCGGCCTGGTGTTCAGCCGCTTCGAGGCGCTGGCCCTCCTGTCGTTCAGCCGCACCGGTGCCCTGCCCCTGTCCCGTATCGGCCAGCGGCTCCAGGTCCACCCGACCAGCGTGACCAACACCATCGACCGGCTCGAGGCCGACGGCCTGGTGGCCCGAGTACCCCACCCCACCGACCGCCGGACCACCCTGGCCGAACTGACCGACCGCGGACGGGCCTTGGCTGTCGAGGCGGCGACAGCCCTCGGCGAGGTGGGCTACGGCCTGGGCGGCATGGATGACGACGACCTGGCCAACGTCGACCGGGCCTTGCGCCCCCTGCGGGCCGCTGCGGGCGACTTCTCCGGTGAAGCGCCCGCCACCTAGGGTCCGCGGCGTGATCGTTTCCACCGCCGTCGGGCTGTTGGCCCTGCTGGTCGGCCTGGTCATCGGCTGGCCCGTCCTGGTCCTGCTGTCCATCATCTTCACAGTGGTGCAACTGGTGATGGTGGTTGCCAAGACCGCCGTGGAGCGCAACGACGTGAAGGTCGCGGACCGGATCGCCGCCAAGCAGGCCCGCCACGGTCGGCCCGACGACCACTCCTGACCCCCAGTAGACCCGACCCCGAGGACCCCCAATGACTGACGCCTCCGAGAACCAGACCCCCCAGAGCAGGCCCCTCGACATTGCGGCCAACCCGAAACTGAACATCACGTACCGCACCGACCCCGACCGGATCGCCGCCCTGCTGCCCCCCGGGTTGGAGCCCACCGGCAGCCCCAACGTTTACATCGGCGTCTACTGCGTGCCCATCCTCGCCGAACCCGAGTACGGCGTGTCGACACGCGTCGAAGCCGTCTGGAAGGGCATCAGCGGCCAGTACTCGCTGGGCATCGGCATCGACCAGGAGGCGGCCATCTTCGTCAGCGGCGAGACCAACGGGCAACCCAAGTTCCCGTGCGACACCCGCTACTTCCGCCTCGGGGACCGGGTCGAGGCTCGTTGCACCCACCAGGGGTACACGTTCCTGGAGTTCAGGGGCGACGTGACGGGCGAGGAGGCCGTGGACGGCACCGACGCCGTCCACGACGAGTGGTGGACCAAGTACTCGCGGGCCGTCGGCGGCGCCGAGGGCGAGTGGGACTTCCCGCCCCACGTGGTCCACGTCCGCCAGGTCAGCGAGGCAGTCCACATCGAGGTGCTGGATGGCCACCTGACCCTCCGGGACAGCCCGTGGGACCCCCACACCGAGCTGCTGCCCATGGAGGAGTTGGTCGACGCCCGCCTGGTGACGTCCCGCCACAAGGACCGGTCGATCACCAACGGCGGGCCCCTGGACCCCGTTGCCTTCTGGCCCCATGCCGACACCATCGGTGGATCGCGCTGGCCGGGGACCCGCGGAGGCCCCCGCCGCGGCTGACCCGGGCCCTCCCCCGGAGCCCTGTCCACCAGAGAGGAACCCCGCCCCATGGTCCTGTCCCGCTTCGACGACTACCCGATCCACCAGACGCCGGAACCGGTCGCCATGCCGGCCTCCAGCGACAAGGACGTCTACGAGCGCTACTGGTTCAACGGCTACTCGACGGCCGGCGACCTGTACTTCGGGATCGGCACCGCCCTGTACCCCCACCTCGGCATCCGGGACTGTGGCCTGAGTCTGGTGGTCGACGGCGTCCAGCATGCCTTCCACGCCTCGAGCCGGGCCGACGGCGACCCGGCCGACCAGGTAGTGGGACCGTTCTGTCTCGAGATCCTCGAGCCGATGCGGTCGTGCCGGGTCGTGCTCAGCGACAACGAGACCGGCGTCCGCTGCGACCTCGTGTTCGAAGGCAGGACGGCCAACGTCGAGGAGCCTCGCCACTCGTGGGGCGGCGACATCCGCCGCACCATGGACGCCACCAGGTTCACCCAGTTGGGCCGGTGGTCGGGCTGGCTGGAGTTCGAGGGGCGACGCATCGACCTGGACCCGACCACCACCCGGGGCACTAAGGACCGCTCGTGGGGCATCCGGCCCCTGGCCGGCGGCGATCCTCGGGGCGCACCGGCCCCGCCGTCCAAGAACAGTCTGTTCTTCCTGTGGGCGCCGTTGAACTTCGACGACCTCGGCTTCCACTACCAGCTGTTCGAGGACTCCGAGGGTCGCCCGGTGGCCAGCGTCGGTGCCCTGATGCCCACCTACGACCGGCTTGAAGACCTCCCCGGCGTCGAGGATCCGGCAACCCGACCCATGCGGAGCCACGAGCACCGGCTCCAGTTCGACCACGGCAGTCGGCTGGCCCACGCAGCGGAGTTGTGGTTCTCCGCCGTGGACGACGGCAGCCGTCACGAGGTCCTACTGGAGAGGATCTTCACCTTCCGCATGAAGGGCATCGGCTACCACCACCCCGAGTGGGGCCACGGCATGTGGAAGGGTGAACTGGCCATGGCCAGCGAGTCGTGGAATCTGGACGACGTCGACGACGGGGCCTTCGAGAACCAGCACTGCCAGCACCTGGTGCGGGCCACCTACCGCGGCCCCGACGGCGACGAGAAGGTGGGCGTCGGCGCCCTGGAGCAGCTCTTCTTTGGCCCCTACCGGCCTTACGGGTTCGAGGGGGCCATCGGCCGGTCCGGCTAGGCGCGCTCCCGGCGTCGCCCTGAGGGACCCGACCGGACAGGCCGACGGGCAGTCACGGAGGGGCGGTCGAAGCGCCGGTACCAGTCCCGGAAGCCGGACAGGACCGTGCGGTCGCTTTCGGAGCGCGGCTCCGGTGCTGCGACGCCCGAGGTCCGAACCGCCACCTTGAAGCCGTCTACCGGCGTCACGTGGAACCACCCGCCCCCGGCGGCCACCAGCGTTCCCGGACCGAGGACCCGGGGTCTGGAAGGCCCGTCGCCCTGCCAGACGCCGTCCTCGCCGGTGCCGCCGCGAGCCGCGCCCAGGTCGACCAGCAGGCCCGCCAGCACGTCCTCCGGATGGCCCGACACCTCGATGGCCGCCCGCACCGAAGATCCTCCCGACCCGGGCGGCAGGCCACCGGGCTGTTCGCCACTGCGTCCGTGGAAGGCCCAGACGATCCCGTCGACAACCGCCGCCGGCCACACCCGGAGCTTCACAGCATCGGGAACCGGTCCGCGGCCGGCCGACGTGCAATCGCCCGAATGGCTGAAGCACCACCCGTGCAGCGGACAGACCACCTGGTCGTCGTCGATCCGACCGCCGACGGCTAGGTCGGCTCCGAGGTGGGGGCAGGTGGCGTGGACGACCGCTGCCCCACCGGCCGGAGTCCGGCCCACGGCCAGGTCCTGGCCGAAGGCGGCCAGCGGCACCAACTCCCGGTCCGGCACCTCTTCGGCGTCGGCCACGGCGAACCACCCCACCGGGAACGGGGGTCGGTGGGGCCCGGTCACTCTTCCTCGTCGTCGCCCGGCAGCGGTTGGAGGGCCTCGGCGGCCACCATCGGATTGGGGAACTCCTTCACCCCGCTGACCTTCCCATCGCGGAAGCGCCACAGGGCCACGTAGACGTTCCGGTAGGGGCGGCCGGTGGGGATCGCCACCCCCTCGCTTTCGTACTCGACGACCAACAGGTCCGGGTCGAGGCACTCGTGGACCGCGGTGAGGCGCAAGGTGAACCGGAAGGTCCCCAGCCGGGGCGCCAGGTAGGCGCCGATCTCCCTGGCCCCCTCGAGGCGGACCGGAGGGTCGCCGAACGGCAGTTCCAGCACCCAGCCCGGGTCGTAGCAGTCGACGAGCTCGCCGGCCCGGTCGGTGCCGTACAACGACACGACGTGCTCAAGTAGCGCCCGGTTGGCCACCCGTCGTGCCGCTTCATCGGTTGGGGCGTCGCCGTCGATCACCAGCGCCTCAGTCCCGGTAGGAGGGATCCTCGGCGTCGAGGACGGCCTTCAACTCGGCGAAGTGGGCCACGCCCTGGTCGGCGAATCGCTCCCACATGCGCACTACCGAGGCAGCCAGCTCGTCGTCCATGGGCCGCAGTTCCCGCCCCGTGGACAGGGCGATCACCACGGTCCGGCAAGCCCGCTCAAGGTAGTAAAGCTCCTCGAAGGCGTGGGCCACCGTCTCTCCGACCACCGTCACGCCGTGGTTGCCCATCATCATCACGGAGTTGCCGACCAGTGCCTCGGCCACCCGCGCCCCCTCGGCCGGATCGTCGGGCGGACCAGAAATCTCCATGTCATAGACGGTGCGGCCCCAAAAGCGCGCCGTGGCCTGGTCGAGCGGCGGGATGGTCGGATCGGCGAGGCCGCACAGAGCCGCGGCGTGCGGCGGGTGACAGTGCAGCACCGCCCTGGCCGTCGGGATGCGGGCATGGATGGCCCCGTGGATGCACCATGCCGAAGGGTCCGGCGCGTCGGGCCGGTCCATGGTCGAGGGGTCGTCGGCGTCGAGCAGAATCAGTTCGCTGGCCCGGACCAAAGAGAAGTGCCGCCACTTCGGGTTGCAGAGGAACCGCTTCCCGTCCGGAGACACGGCAGCGCTGAAGTGGTTGGCGACCGACTCGTGCAGGTCGAACCGGGCGGCCAGGCGGAACGCTGCAGCTAGGTCGACTCGGATCTGCGCCTCGTCCACTTCGCCGGACACGGTGGGTGTTTCGAGCGTCGTCATGGGCACATTCTGACCCGGCTCACCCGGCGAGGGCGAGTGCCGCGTGCAGCAGCACCTCTGCGCCGACCTCGGCCTGGTCCGGCTCGATGGATTCGGCCTCGTTGTGGGAAAGGCCGTCCCGGCAGGGCACGAACACCATGGCGGCCGGCCCCCGTGAAGCCACATAGCAGGCGTCGTGACCGGCACCCGACACGATCCGCTCGTGCGCCCGACCCGTGGCCTCGGACGCCGCCGCCACCGCCGCCACGCACCGCTCGTCAAAGACCACCGGCGACAAGCCATCGTCAACGGCGACGTCGGCGCCGCACCCGTGCCGTTCGGCAGAAGAGGCCACCAGCGCCCGCAGGTCGGCGTCCATCCCGTCGAGCACATCCGCCTCGGGGTGCCGCATGTCGACCGAGAACTGGATGACGGCCGGCACCGTGTTGGGTGACACCGGCTGGGACCGGAACTGGGCCAGCGTGGCCCGGGCCCACGGGCCACGTTCGGCGGCGACCCGGTACAGGCCGTCGACCACCTCGGCCAACGGGCGGGCCGGGTCGTGGCGGAGATCCATCGGCGTCGGTCCGGCGTGTGCCGGATCGCCAGTGAGCGTCACGGTGAACCACCGGAACCCCTGGACGCCGGTCACCACCCCGATCTCGGATCCACTGGACTCCAGCACAGGCCCCTGCTCGATGTGCAGTTCGAGATAGGCAGCCATTGCGCGCCCCAACGGCAGGTCGCCTGCCCAACCCAGCCGGTCCAGTTCGGCACCCACGGTGACACCGTCGACATCCGTCAGGCCCCGCACTTCGTCGAGGGCTACGGCTCCGGCCCACACGGCCGAACCCATCATCGACCGCGGGAAGCGGGACCCCTCCTCGTTGGTCCACACAGCCACCTCGAGCGGCGCCACTGTGTGGATCGCGGAGTCGGCAAGCGTGGCCAGCACTTCGAGGCCGCCGAGAACCCCGTACACGCCGTCGAACCGGCCACCGGTGGGTTGGGTGTCGAGGTGGCTCCCGAGCACCACCGGCAGGGCGTCCGGGTCGGTGCCCTCCCGGCGGGCGAACAGGTTGCCGACGGCGTCGGTGGCCAGGGTGCAGCCCACCCCGGTCGCCCACTCCGTGAACAGAGCCCGGCCAGCTGCGTCATCGTCCGACAGGGCCTGGCGGTTCGAGCCTCCCGCCGCCGTGGCGCCCACCTCGGCCATGGCCATGAGCCGCGACCACAGGCGGCTGCCGTTGACGTGAAGGTCGGGCTGGTCCATCGTCTGTCACCCCCGCCCCGGGTAGAGGGTCGTCAGCGACTCCGGAGTTTCGGATCCAGAGCGTCGCGCAAGCCATCTCCGATGAAGTTGACGCTGAGTACGGTCAACGAGATCAAGGCACCGGGCCCCACCACCCGCATCGGGGTGAGGTTGATGAAGTCCTTGCCGTCGTAGAGCAGTCGACCCCAGGTGGGGAAGTCCGATGGGAACCCGAGACCCAAGAACGAAAGAGCCGACTCGGTGATGATGGCCACGGCCATACCGAGTGCCGCTGCGACCATCACCGGGCTGAGACAGTTGGGCAGGATGTGCCGGAAGATGACGTTGCGTCGCCGGGTCCCGATGCTGTGAGCGGCCGCCACGAACTCCTGCTGCTTGATCGACAACACCTCACCCCGCACCACTCGTGCGGTCTGCATCCAGCTGGTCACGCCGATGATGAACACGATCAGCATGAAGATGCCCTGTTCCGGCCCGAAGGTGGCGCGCAGGGTGTCCCGGAACAACATGATGATGACCAGCAGCAGGGGCAGCACCGGCAGGGCCAGGAAGAGGTCGGTCAGGCGCATGAGCACCCCGTCCAAGCGACGGAAGAAGCCAGCCGTGACACCGATGGTCGTGCCCAGTGACACGGAGAGCACCATGGCTGTGATGGCCACCAGGAGCGATATCCGTCCCCCGACCATGGACCGGACGACCATGTCTCGGCCCAGGTTGTCGGTACCCAGCGGATGGCTCCATGACGGGCCCAGGTTCCGCAACTTCACGTCGATCTCGACAGCGTCGTAGGGCATCAGGTACGGCCCGGCGAAGCTGGCCACCGCAACGAAGAAGAAGACGAAGAGGCCGGCGAGGGCTCCCTTGTGGCGCCGGAACTGGCGCCAGACGTCTCCGCGCAGTGACCGGTGCTTGGGACCCGCTCCGGAGGCAGTCTCTGCCACGACCTCCTGGCCGCCATAGACCTTCGGCTCACTCATAGCGGATCCTCGGATCGAGCACGCCATAGACCACGTCGGCCACCAGGTTGAACAGGACGGTGAGTGCTGCGATCAAGAAGGCCAGTGTCTGCACCATGGGCACGTCGCCGCCGTGGATGGAGCTGATCAGCAGGTGGCCGATGCCGTTGATCCGGAAGATCTGTTCGGTGATGAGGGCACCGGCGAAGATGCCCGGCACCTGCAGAGCGATGAGCGTGACCACTGGAATGAGGCTGTTACGGAGCACGTGGCGCACCAGCACCCGCTTCTCCTTGAGACCCTTGGAGCGGGCAGTGCGGACGTAGTCCTCCGACAGGTTGTCGAGCATGGAGGATCTCGTGAACCGGCTGAGGGCCGCTGCGTTGAACATCGAGAGCACTCCCACCGGGAGGACGATCTGCCTGACCTGGGTCACAAAGGAACTCCAGTCAGTGACCTCCAGGGTGGTGTCGTAGTACGACGGGAACCAGCCCAGCTTGACGCTGAAGATCACGATGGCCAGCAGGCCGGTGAAGAACGTCGGCACCGAGTAGCCGACCATGGAGATGAAGGTGCCGACCTGGTCGAACACCGAGTACTGCCGGTAGGCGGAGATCACACCGACCGGGACGGCGATGAGGATCCCGAACACGAAGGCCAGACCCATCACCCACGTGGTCTGTGGCAGGCGTTCGGCGATGGTGTCGACCACCGGCCCACGGGACTGCCAGGAGATGACACGGGTCCGGTCGCCGCTACCGATCTGGATGTTGAACAGTTGCTCGATCAGGCTGATCGGCTCGTGGATCATGACCTGCTTGGCCCACAGGAACCACTTGACGAGGAACGGGTCGTTCACTCCCATCGTCTCGCGGATCTGTTCCCGGACCTCGGCGGGAATGGTCAGCGGAAGGTGGGAAGTCGGGTCCCCGGGCGCTAGGTCGAGGATGGCGAAGATGATGAAGCTGATGGCGACCAGCGTCGGTACGGCGATCGCCGTTCGACGACAGATGAACCAGAGCATCCCCTCCTCCTTCCCACCGAGGCAGCCGGAACCTAGTAGGCCGACACGTTCCTATCGGGTTGGCAGCCCGAGGCGGTCATCCGCCGAAAACGAACCCGACCGGGGCCCCCGCGGC
>JAZADN010000035.1:0-15914 GCA_036123585.1 Actinomycetota bacterium
CGCCTCAGACGGTGACCGTGACCGGTGTGAACGACGGCCTGTCTGATGGCGACCAGGTTGTGGATGTGACCCTTTCGGCCGCTGGGTTCGAACCGGTCGTCGTCGGCGTGGTCAATGCCGACAACGACTGAAGACGCTCACTCGAATAACGGAAAAGTGCGCCAATGAACTCTAAGGATGCGGAAATCTGCGTAGGCGTGGTGTATTAGTATGCGGATAAGCGTATAATTCTGTGATGCTGAAGATCGCCGTCATCGGGGCCTCTGGCTTTACTGGAGCCGAACTGCTCCGGCTGTGTGCCAATCATCCCGACTTCAGTGTGGTTGTAGCCACCGGTGAGACTCAGGTTGGTGCGGCTGTAGCAGATCTCTATCCGAGCTTGGCCGCCTACTACCCGAACCTGTCGTACGCACCGACAGACGCAGCTGCGGCTGACGGGTGCGATGTGGCCTTCTTGGGCTTACCCCACGGTGCCTCTCAGACCTTGGTGCCCGACCTCTTGGACCGGGTAGGCCACGTGGTGGATCTAGCCGCTGACTTTCGGCTACGCGATGCCGACCTCTACCCGAAGTGGTACGGCGAAGATCATGAGATTCCCGCTCTGTTGGATGAGGCTGTGTACGGCCTTCCCGAACTCTTCCGGTCGGGCCTGCCCGGTGCTCGTCTGGTGGCTGTTGCCGGCTGTTATCCGACGGCTTCCAGCCTGGCCCTAGCACCCTTTGTGCGAGCCACCGCCGTCGACCCAGTTGGCTTGGTGGTCGACGCGGCCAGCGGCGTCTCCGGCGCCGGACGGTCCCCAAGGTCCAACACCACGTTCTGTGCCGTTGACGAGGACTACGTGGCATACAGCCTGATCGGTCACCGGCACACTCCGGAGATCGAGCAGGTCTTAGCTACCCGGGCCGATGGGACCATCGTCGACGACCTGTCAGTCCTGTTTACTCCGCACCTGGCGCCCATGAACCGGGGCATCCTGGCCACTTGCTATGCGCGACCGATCGGCGACTTGGATACCGAGGGTGCCCTAGATCTCCTGGCCCAGACCTACGACGGTGAACCGTTCGTCGTGGTCGACGAGCGGTCGCCGTCAACCAAGGCCACGCTCGGCTCAAACGCGGCCCACCTGACCGCCCGAGTGGACCCCCGGACCGGACTCCTGATGGTCCTATGTGCCATCGACAACCTTGTCAAAGGCGCCTCAGGACAGGCTGTGCAGTGCGCGAACGCCGCTTTAGGACTCGATGAGACAACTGGTCTCTCGACCATCGGACTGTACCCATGAGCGTCACTGCGGTCCCGGGCTTCGTTGCTGCTGGCATGGCCTGCGGGGTCAAGGCCACGGGGGCCGATGACCTGGCTCTGGTGGCCACTGGCGACGGCAAACCGGTGACGGCGGCTGGCGTATTCACCTCGAATCGGATGACTGCCCCGCCGGTGCTGGTCTGCCGGGACCACTTGGCGGCCACCGGTGGTCGAGCAGCGGCCGTGGTGCTGAACAGCGGCAATGCCAATGCGGCCACCGGCGCCAACGGTCGAGCTGACGCTGAGGCCATGTGTGCCCTTACGGCCGACGCCGTGGGCTGCGCCGACGACGAGGTGCTCGTCTGTTCCACGGGGTGGATCGGCTTTCCATTGCCCATGGACCGGATCGCATCGTCCATCCCCACACTGGTTGCCAGTCTGGATGCCGATGGGGGATCGGCCGCTGCGGTAGCCATGATGACCACCGACACGGTGTCCAAGGCCACGGTGATTACCGGATCTACGGTCGACGGCTCTACGTTCACCGTGGGTGGCATAGCCAAGGGAGCAGCCATGCTGGAGCCCAACATGGCGACCATGTTGGCTGTTCTGACCACCGACGCGGAGGTCGACGCGAACACGGCTACCGGGATGCTGCGTGATGCCGTGGGTGTCTCGTTCAATTGCCTTACCGTGGACGGGGCCGAGTCAACCAACGACACCGTGCTCCTTCTAGCGTCGGGGGCGGCCGGTCCAGTGGAGGCCACTGACCTGAAAGTTGCATTGGCTGATGCCTGTCGGGATCTGGCCATCCAGATGGCTGATGACGCAGAGGGGTCCACGAAGACCATCTTTCTGACCGTCACCGGGGCAGCCACCGATGCTGAGGCGGCCAAGGGGGCACGGGACACCGCCAACTGCCAACTGGTCAAGTGCTCGTGGTACGGCGCCGATCCCTACTGGGGCAGGATCGCCGCCGAGATGGGAGCGGCCGGCATCGCGTTCGACCCCGAGACCATCACCATCTCCTACGGCGGACAGGTCGTCTACTCCGGCGGCATCACCCAGCCGGTAGATGAGGAGGCCCTGGCCACCCACATGGCTGGCCGGCGCCTGGACCTCGACGTCGACCTCGGTCAGGGCGACGGTTCGGCGTGGATCGTCACCACCGACCTCAGCCACGCCTATATCGACGAGAACATGCGGACCTCATGAGCACCGACGCCCCCTACTCCGAGATCCCCGACCCGGCCTTCGACTTTTCACCTGAGCGGCGGGCTGCCGTGCTCGTCGAGACGCTGCCTTACATCCAGCGGTTCTCGGACTCGGTGATTGTGGTCAAGTTCGGTGGTAACGCCATGGTCGACGACGAGTTGGCCGCCCGGTTCGCCGAGGATGTGGTCCTCATGCACTCGGTGGGCATCCGACCGGTGGTTGTCCACGGCGGCGGTCCCCAGATCGGTGCCCTCATGGACCGGCTCGGCATCGAATCCGAGTTTCGGGACGGCCTGCGGGTCACCGATGCCGAGACTCTTGATGTAGCCCGGATGGTCCTCGTCGGCAAGGTCAATCGGGACATCGTGTCTGGGATCAACCGACACGGACCGCTCGCCGTTGGCCTCTCCGGTGAGGACGCCGGCTTGATCCGGGCGTCGGCCCGCAACCCCGAACTGGGCTTCGTGGGAGATGTCGAGTCGGTCAACCCGGCCATCATCGAGCGGCTCTTGGCCGAGGACCTGATCCCCGTGGTATCGACCATCGGCGTCGACCTGGCCGGACAGGCCTACAACATCAACGCCGACACGGTGGCCGCGGCGGTGGCTGGGGCACTGGGTGCCGAGCGGATCCTCTACCTCACCGACGTGGAGGGCCTCCTCGCCGACGTGGACGACCCGTCGACTCGGATCTCGAGGATCGACCTGTCGGGGCTCGACGCCCTCATCGCGGACGGGACGGTCAGTGGAGGGATGATCCCGAAGATCCGGGCCTGCGTGGACGCCGTGGAGGCCGGGGTGGGGTCGGCTCACATGGTCGACGGTCGGATTCCCCATGTCCTGCTGCTGGAGCTGTTCACCGACGTGGGCATCGGCACCATGGTCCTTCCCGATGGCGGGGTGGCCGCAGACGGGCGGGGCGTCGAGGGCCCCGAGGCGAGCGCATCGTGAGCGCCGTTGTGGAGGCGTCGACGGGCCGTGAACGGTGGGACCGAATCATGGTCGGCAACTACGGCTCGCCGCCGGTCACCTTCGTGCGGGGCTCGGGGACCGAGCTGTTCGATGAGGACGGTCGGCGGTACTTGGACTTTCTGTGCGGCCTGGCCGTCACCGGCCTCGGCCACGCCCATCCGCGGGTGGCTGCCGCCTTGGCCGAGCAGGCCGGCACCCTGTTGCACGTCTCCAACTTGTTCGTGACCGAACCTCAGCTGGAGGTGGCCGAGCGCCTCGATCGGTTGGTCCGGTCCAGCCCTTCGGGGGACGGTGCTGCCGCTTCGGGCCGGGTGCTATTCCAGAACTCGGGGGCCGAGGCCAACGAGGCGGCCATCAAGCTGGCCCGCAGGTACCACGGTCGGGGCCGACACGGAGTGGTGGCTGCCTTCCGGTCGTTCCACGGCCGGACTATGGCCACTCTTGCCGCGACCGGCCAGCCGGAGAAGCACGAGCCCTTCCAGCCGCTTCCCGAGGGTTTTCGACACGCCACTTGGAACGACCTCGAGGCCCTTGAGCAAGCCATGGCACCCGAGGTGGGGGCCGTGCTACTTGAGCCGCTGCAGGGCGAGGGAGGAGTCAACCAGGCCGACCTGGCCTACCTGCAGGGCGTCCGGCGGATCTGTGACGAGCGAGGCCTCGTCCTCATCATGGACGAGGTCCAGACCGGCCTTGGGCGGACTGGAGCCTGGTTCGGCTTCCACCACGCTGGTATCCGGCCCGATGTGGTCACCATGGCCAAGGGCCTCGGCAACGGCGTACCCATCGGAGCGGTGTGGGCCTCCGACGAGGTGGCGTCCGCGTTCAGCGCCGGCGACCACGGCTCCACCTTCGCTGGCCAGCCCCTAGCCGCTTCTGCGGCCCGTGAGGTCCTGCGGATCCTGGAGGAAATCGACGCGCCGGTGTTGGCTGCCCGGCGAGGTACCGAACTGACAGCGCTACTCGAAGGCCTCGATGGGGTCTCGTCGGTGCGGGGCCTCGGTCTGCTGCTGGCCGCCGAACTCGACCCCGAAGCCCTCGCCGGCCGGACCGCCCCCGAGGTGGCCCGGGCCTGCCTTGACGCCGGCCTGGTGGTCAACGGAGTGACGCCCACCGCCCTGCGCTTCGCACCACCCCTGACTGTGTCACCGGACGAGCTGGTCGAGGGCGTGGGCATCCTTGCCAGCGTCCTTGAGAGTGGCCGGGACGCGGGAGGGGAGGCCTGATGCGGCACCTACTCGAGATCGACGACCTCACCAGCAACGAGTTGTGGCGGATCCTGCACCTCGCCGCCGACCCGGCACCCCCGCGGGTGCTCGAAGGCGGGGGCATGGCGCTCGTGTTCGAGAAGCCCTCGGCGCGGACCCGCAACTCCATGGAGATGGCCGTCTTCCAACTGGGTGGCCACCCCGTCTACATCCAGGCTGCCGAGGTGGGCCTGGACGTCCGGGAGTCCGTAGAGGACGTGACCCGGACGCTGGCCTGCTATCACGCCTGTATCGGGGTCCGGACGTTCGCGCATGCCACCGTGGAGAGGATGGCCGCGGAGGATCTCGTGCCCGTGGTGAACATGCTTTCCGATGCCGCCCACCCGCTCCAGGCCTTGGCCGACGTCCTGATGCTGCTCCAGGAGTTCTGCGGGCCCGATGCCGCTGGCTGGCCGGCCACACCGGAGGCGGGCCTCGCCGGACGGACCATCACCTACGTGGGCGACGCGAACAACGTCTTTCGGTCACTGGCTCTGGCCGCGGGGATGTTGGGCGCAGAGGTCCGGTTCGCAGGCCCCAGCGGCTACCGGCTCCCTGACGTCGACCGGGACCGCCTGACCGCCGCCGGAGTGGCCCTCACCGAGACCGACGACGCCGTCATGGCCGTGGCTGGCGTCGACGCTGTCTACACCGACGTCTGGACGTCCATGGGTCAGGAAGAGGAGTCGGCTCGGCGACTGGTCGACTTTGCAGGATTCCAAGTCGACGAGGTTCTCATGGAGGCTGCAGGCCCGCAGGCCGTCTTTCTGCACTGCCTGCCCGCCCACCGCGGAGAGGAAGTTACCGAGGGCGTGGTGGACGGCTCGGCCAGCCGGGTCTGGCCGCAGGCCGCCTGCCGGATGCACGCCGCCCGGGGGCTGCTGGCCTGGCTCCTCGGTGAGGCGAATTCCTCTGGAACGAAGGGGAGACCATGAGCAAGAACCAGCGGCAGCACCGGATCACCCGGCTGCTGGTTGAGCACGTGGTGGCCAGCCAGGAGCAGCTGGTGTGCCTCCTGGCCGAGGAGGGCATCATCTCGACCCAGGCCACGGTGTCGCGGGACCTCGACGACCTCGGAGCCGTCAAGGTCCGTGTCCCGGGCGGCGACAGCGTCTACGCCATCCCGGAGCACCCGACCGACCGGAACGTACCCACCGACCAGTTGCGGCGGGTGCTGGGTGAGTGGGTGGTGGACGTGGTCTCATCAGGCAACCTCGTGTTACTGCGGACCCCACCGGGTTCCGCACACGTCGTCGCCTCGGCGCTGGACCGGACGGGCCTCGAAGGCTCGATCGGCACGGTGGCCGGTGACGACACCCTGAGGGTGGTGGCCTCTGAAGCGGTTACCGGTACCGAACTGGCTGACCGGGTACGGGATCTGGCCGGCCTCTGAGCCGACTGGGGGCGGGTGACCCCGGTCCCGGAATCCGGAGGACACGAAGAACGATGAGCAGGAACGGAACGGACATGGGGAACGTCGACAAGGTGGTGCTGGCCTACTCGGGTGGGCTGGACACCTCGATCATCCTCCGGTGGCTGGAGGAGGAGTACGGCTGCGAGGTGGTGACTTTCACAGCCGACCTAGGGCAGGGCGAGGAACTCGAGCCGGCCCGGGCCAAGGCCGAGTCAATGGGCGTCAAGGAGGTCTACATCGAGGACCTCCGCGAGGAGTTCGTCCGGGACTACGTGTACCCCATGTTCCGGGCCAACGCCCTCTACGAGGGGGAGTACCTGCTGGGGACCTCCATCGCCCGGCCGCTAATAGCCAAGCGTCTTGTCGAGATCGCTGACGAGACCGGCGCCGATGCCATCAGCCACGGCGCCACGGGCAAGGGCAATGACCAGGTTCGATTCGAACTCGGGGCCTATGCCCTGCGTCCCGACATCAAGGTCATCGCCCCGTGGCGGGAGTGGGACCTTGGATCTCGGCAGAGTCTGCTCGACTATGCGGAGAAGCACGGCATTCCCGTTGAGATGAAGCGGGGCAACAAATCCCCCTTCTCGATGGATGCCAACCTGCTGCACATCTCTTACGAGGGCGGTCCGCTGGAGGACCCGTGGAACGAGCCCGCGCCGGAGATGTGGCGCTGGTCGGTCAGCCCCGAGATGGCACCCAACGAAGCCACCTACCTGGACCTGACCTACGAGAAGGGCGACGTGGTGGCCATCGACGGCAAGCCCATGACGCCAGCCGAGGTGCTCGCCGAGTTGAATCGGGTCGGTGGAGCCAACGGCATCGGGCGGATCGACATTGTCGAGAACCGGTTCGTGGGTATGAAGTCGCGGGGTGCCTACGAGACGCCGGGCGGCACCATCCTGCTGAAGGCCCACCGGGCCATCGAGTCGATCACCCTGGACGGCGGCGTGGCCCACCTCAAGGACGAGCTGATGCCCCGCTACGCCGAGTTGGTCTACAACGGCTTCTGGTTCAGCCCGGAACGGGAGATGCTCCAGCTGGCCATCGACCACAGCCAGACGTGGGTCAACGGTCGAGTCCGTCTGCGGCTCTACAAGGGCAACGTGGAGGTCGTCGGTCGGGAGTCTGATCACACCCTGTTCGACGAGGCTGTCGCCACCTTTGAGGAGGACGAGGGCGCCTACGACCAGGCTGACGCCGAGGGCTTCATCAAGCTGAACGCCCTACGACTCCGGACGGTGGCCCGACGGGCTGAGCGGAGTGGGGGCTGATCCGGTGGCGACCCTATGGCACGGCCGCTTCGAGGGCGGCCCAAGCGAGGCCCTGCAGGCCCTGAACGACAGCCTGCCGTTCGACCGGCGGATGTTCCGCGAGGATGTGGCTGGGTCGCGGGCCCACGTCCGGATGCTGGCCCGGGTCGGCTTGATGTCCGACGCCGACGCCGACGCAGTACTTGACGCCTTAGACGCCACCGAGGCTGAAATGGCCGACGGCTCCTTCGCCTTCGTCGAGGCCGACGAGGACATCCACACGGCCGTCGAACGTCGGGTCACAGAACTGGCCGGCGACGCAGGGGCTCGGTTGCATACCGGCCGAAGCCGCAACGACCAGGTGGCCACCGACCTCCGACTGTGGACCAAGCGGGAACTTGTGGAACTGGCCGGGCTGGTGACGCAGTTCCAGGCCACTCTGGCCGATGTGGCCGAACAGGCCGGCGACTCCTACATGCCGGGCTACACACACCTCCAGCAGGCCCAGCCGGTGCTGCTGGCCCACCACCTGCTCGCCCATGGCTGGGCGTTGGCTCGAGACGTGGACCGACTGCTGGACGCCCGGGGGCGGACCGATGTGTCGCCGCTGGGAGCGGGTGCCCTGGCCGGGTCGTCTTTGCCGCTGGATCCCGATGGCACGGCGGCGGACCTGGGCTTCTCCACCCGGTTCGAGAACTCCCTGGACGCCGTGTCGGACCGCGACTTCGTGGCGGAGACCCTGTTCGCCCTGTCCCTCCTCGGCGTCCACCTCTCGCGAATCGGCGAGGAGTTGATCCTCTGGTCGACAGACGAGTTCGGGTTCGTGAGCCTGGACGATGCCTTCTCGACCGGTTCGTCGATGCTGCCCCAGAAGAAGAACCCGGACATCGCCGAGTTGGCCCGCGGTAAGGCGGGACGCCTGATCGGCCATCTGACCGGCCTGCTGACCACACTCAAGGGTCTGCCGTTGGCCTACGACAAGGACCTCCAGGAGGACAAGGAGCCCCTCTTCGACGCCTGCGACACGGTTCGGCTCACCCTGCTGGCTCTCGACGGGATGGTGGCCACGATGGTCCTGCATGTTGACCGGATGGCCGAGGCAGCCGACAGTCCGTTCGCCGCGGCCACCGACCTAGCCGAGTACCTGGTTGCCGACGGGATGCCGTTCCGGGATGCCCACGCGCTGATCGGCGCCCTCATCCGGTCCGCCTTGGCCGGTGAGGGAGCCCTCGCCGATCTGGTGACTGCCAACGACCAGTTGGGGCCGGAGGCCGCCGCACTGCTGGAGCCCGGCGTGCCGGTGCGCAGACGGACCACACCGGGCGGGGCCGGCCCGGAGCCGGTGGCCCTCCAGAAGGTCCAGTTCGTCGAGCGCCTCGACGCCCAGCGGGCACGCCTCGAGGCCTGATCGGGCCAGGCACCAGAAACCGACCATGGCCTTCACACAGGACATCCGGATCCGCTATGGCGAGGTCGACGCCCAGGGGGTGGTCTTCAACGCCCACTACCTGGCCTACCTCGACGACGTCTTTGATACGTGGCTGCGCACCCTTGACGGCGACTTCGAGGAGACGGGTTGGGAGATCATGCTGCGGCGTGCTGACCTCACGTGGCACGGTTCGGCTGGCATCGGCGACGTCCTGACGGTGATCGCCGAGGTAGCCCGATGGGGGACCACCTCGTTCGACGTGGCCTTCAAGGCCCGGGTGGGAGACCGCCTCGTTTTCGAGGCCACCGTGTACTACGTCGGGGTAAGCGTTGGTGATCACATTCCCATTCCGCCACCATCGGCGATCCGCGCCCACCTGGGCGGCTGAGCCCTCGGTGGTCGATCCCCGGCCGTTCGTCGAGGCCGGTCCACCGGGACCGGATCGGGACCGGATCCTGGCCCTTCTCGACGCCTGTGAGGGAGGCGAGCCGGGGCCGCTGGACCGGACTTGCCGCCCTGGACACCTGACCGGCTCGGCGCTGGTCGTTGACCCGTCGAACCGGCGGGTCCTGGTCCTGTTCCACACCAAACTCCAGCGGTGGCTGCAGCCCGGGGGCCATGCCGACGGCGACGGGGACCTAGCCCGTGTCGCCCTGCGGGAGGCCACGGAGGAGACGGGGATTGAAGGTCTGCGGGTGGTGGAGCCAGCAGTCGACCTCGACGTCCACGTTGTCGAGCCGCCGGCCGAGGATGTTCACGAGCATCACGACGTGCGGTTTCTGGTGGTCGCCCCACCCGGTGCAGTTCCAGTGGGCAATTACGAATCGGAGGCCCTGCGGTGGGTGTCTGCTGACGAACTCCCGGCGCTCGGTGCCGACGAAGGCCTGCTCCGCCTTGCGCGCCGGGCCTTGGTCCGGCTTGACGAAGGCGGGTGACGCCCGAGTTACATGTCTCCCGGATCCAGGCACGCCTCCATGTCGTTGACCCGGGCAAAGCCATTCATACGCTCCAATACGCTGCCCGTCCCGCTGGTCAGGGCGGTGAGGAGTGGCTTCACGTCGCCTTCGTTACGGAGTCGTTCGGCGTGAGCGAGTCGGTCGGCCACATACACCTCCCAGTCGGCCAGCCCAAGGGCCACCAGGTGCCGGTCGTCGGCCGTCCCACCGCCGAGCACAGCCAAGTCGTCGACCATGGAACGCACCACGGTCGTGGCCTCGTCGAGGTCGTCCGCCCGGGTCGCCGGATCCGGAGCCGATGCGGCGGTGGGGAGTAGGGCGATCTCGTCTCGCGCCTGCACGCACCGGGCTTCGGCGTCGTTGGCCCACGCCCGGTCCTCAAGGCGGTCCGGGTTGCCGGCTGGGGCGAGGAAGAAGGCGTATACCCACAGTGCGCCCATCGCCACCACGAGTGCGGCCAGGAAGGACCGAAGGGCCATGGTCCGTCGCGCAGAGCGTTCGATCTCCCGTTCCCCGTTCTGCGTCGTCACGGCGTCACCCACAACTCGACGACGGTACCGGGAGCGACGATGGCATCGGGCAGGGGGTCCTGCTTCCAGATCAGGTTCGGCTCCCATTCGGGCTGGTCTGGGTCGGCCACGATGGTCACCGCGTAGCCCAGTCCGAGGGACTCCAGAACCGGGCGGGCCTCCAGCAGTACCTGCCACATCACGTCGGGCATGTCGAACGGATCGACCTCGGGCGGTTCCACGGCCACGTCGACGACCAGAGTTCCGCCTTCGGCGATGGCGGTTCCCGTGTCCGGGTCTTGGCGGAGGATGGTCCCCGGCTCCGTCCCTGACGCCTCGATTTCGCGAACCTCCGCGATCCAGACCCCATGGTCAGCATCGCCCAGCAGTTTCCGGGCGTTGGCCAGAGTGAGGCCGACTACTTCCGGGGTGGCGACCATCCCCTGCGGTAGCGCTGTAGGGGTGGCCTCCGTCCCCAGACCGGCTCCACCATCGACGGCCGTGCCGGCTGCGGGAATGGTGGGCTCGGGGGATCCGGGAGTGAACGGCGTGGACGGGGCGGGCACGACCGCCGCCGGGAGATCGGTGGGCAGTCCGGGGAAGTCCTCGGCGGGCAGACCGAGGTGGGCGAACTCCATCACGTCCTTCCAAATCATGGCAGGCCAGGTGCCCCCGTAGACCTTCCGCTCGGTGGTGGGCGGGATCATCGGGATCTGGGCCTCGGGGAAGCCAACCCACACCGCAGCGGTGACCTGAGGGGTATATCCGGCGAACACGGCGTCGGCATAGTTCTGGGTGGTACCGGTCTTGCCGGCCGCAGGCCGTCCCTCCAACTGGGCCCGCCAGCCCGTGCCCTGCTCGATCGTGCCCTCCAGGATCCAGGTCATGCGGTCGGCAAGGCGGGCATCGATTGCGCGGGACTGGGATCGGGTCCACGACCACAGGGTGGTGCCGTCAGCCCGGGTCACCCTTGACACGTAGCTGGGGGCGATGGCCACGCCCCGGTTGGCAAGCGTGTGGTACGCGGTGGCCATGTCCAGCATGGTGGCGTTCGAGGTGCCGAGCACGTTCGAGTTGACAGGTTGGATGGGGGACCGGATCCCCAGCCGTCGGGCCATGTTGACCGTCCGGAGGGCACCCAACTCCATGCTCAGTTGGGCGTAGACGGTGTTGAGCGAACTGCGGGTGGCCCTTATCAAGGTCACTTCTTCGGCATCCGGCGGGGGGGTCAGTTCGCGGCCGTCGGGCGGATCCCACGACCAGGTGGGAATGGCCTCCAACTGCTCGATCCGATCGGCGAAGAGCTGCTCGCGGTCGTGGTCCCATCGTCGGTTGGCCACCCACTGGGCTAAGTCCACCTCTTGGTAGGTCACTTCGGTCTCGCCGTCGCGTTCCTTCTCAACGCGGATGGTCTCGGCGTGGCCGTCGGGGACATCGGTGTGCTCCTCACGGAGCCAGAACTGGAGGAGCGCCTGAATGCCGTGTTCGAAGCGCGCCTCGGTGGCATCGTGGCCGTTGACACCGCCGGTGACCCGCCACACCCTGTTGTCCTCGTCGGCCCCAGGGATCTCGAACTCCAGCACGTTTGGTGCCGTATAGGTGGCGGTCATCCTCCACCCGGCCTCGAGGGCAGCGGCGAGGGCGACAGGCTTCATCGACGAGCCGACTTGGCGTCCCGAGCCGACGGCCAGGTTCACCTTGGCGTCCTCGTCGTCGGCGAAGAAGTCGCGGCCACCGACCATGGCCAAGACCTTGCCGGTCCCCGTCTCAAGCAGGACCACCGCTGCGTCGGGGTGTCCGCGACCGGCCGGCATGTGGTTTTCCACCGCCTGTTCGGCCGCAGCCTGAAGGTCTAGATCGACCGTTGTCTCGATACGGAGCCCGCCCTCGAACAGCAGCCGCTCGCGAACGCCGCGGCTGGCCCCGAACGCAGGGTTGTCGAGGATCCAGCGGCGAACCTCATCCACGAAGTGGCCCGCTGGGTACCTGGTCTCGAGGCGGTTGGTGTATTCCTCGAGGCGGGGTGGGCTGGCGACCGCGGCGTCCCGCTGCTCAACGGTGATGTAGTCGTTGGCCAGCATCCGATCGAGCACCTGGTGGCTGCGACGCAGGCTCTTGGAGTAGTTGACGAACGGGTTGTACCGACCGGGGAGTTGGATGATCCCGGCCAGCAGGGCGGCCTCCGAAAGGTTCACCTCAGAGATGTCCTTGTTGAAGTAGGTCTGGGAGGCGGCCTTGACCCCGTAGGCACCGTGGCCGAAGTACACGGTGTTCAGGTACTGGAGAAGGATGAACTCCTTGCTGTACCGGTCCTCGAGGCGAGTGGCGTACCAGAGTTCCTCGAGCTTGCGGCTGGCCGTTTGCTCCGAGTTCCGGATGATGGCGAGCTTCACGTACTGCTGGGTGATGGTGGAGCCACCCTGGCTGATGCCGCCCGCCTCGAGGTTGGAGCGTGCAGCCCGGACGATGGCCTTGAGGTCCATGCCTTCGTGGATGAAGAAGCGTTCGTCCTCGATGGCGATGACCGCGTTGCGGACCATCTCGGGGATCTCGTCAAGAGTGCGAGCGCTAGTCCGGTTCTCGGGCGCCACCAGCGTGGTGATGGGCCGGCCCCGACGGTCCACCACCACTGACGATTCGGCCTGTTCGGGGATGGTGATCTCGAACTCGCGGGCCTCGTAGCGGTAACAGGAGGTGGCCGTGGCGGCTAGTGCCATCAGGACTCCCAGCCACCGAACGCGTCGCCCCGACGGACCTTTGCCCGGGCAGGCGCGGGCCATGGAGGAGCGGGGACGTGCCAGCACCAGACCAGTCTGGCCCGCTGGGCCGTTAAGGGGGCGTCAGCCGACCGTCCTCAGGCTCCATACTGGAGGGCGTGAGCGCAGCGATCCTCGACGACCTGGTGGCCCGTGGCCTGGTGCAGGACAGCACCGATGCCGACGCGCTGCGAGCCCGGCTCGACGCCGGAGGGGAGAAGGGCCCGATCACCGTCTATTGCGGCTTCGACCCGACAAGCGACAGCCTCCACATCGGGCACCTGGTCCCACTCCTCCTCCTACGCCGGTTCCAGGACGCCGGCCATCGGGTCATCGCCCTGGCCGGTGGGGCCACCGGGATGGTGGGCGATCCAAGCGGGCGTTCCGACGAACGCAACCTTCTAGACGGGGAGACCCTGACCCGGAACGTGGAGGCGGTGGCGGCCCAACTCCGGGCTTTCCTGCGCTTCGAGGGTGAGCTGCGGCCGGGCGATGAGCCCGCCCTGCTGGTCGACAACCGGGAGTGGACCGAAGGGGTCGAGGTGCTCGACTTTCTCCGGGACGTGGGCAAGCACGTCACCGTCGGCACGATGTTGGGCAAGGAGTCGATCCGGGTTCGCCTGGCCGGTGACCAGGGCATCTCGTACACGGAGTTCAGTTACATGCTGCTGCAGGCCAACGACTTCTTTGAACTTCATGCCCGCCATGGTTGCGAGATGCAGGTCGGGGGCTCGGACCAGTGGGGGAACATCACCGCAGGCATCGATCTGATACGACGCCGGTTGGGGGTGGCGGCGCACGGCCTGACCGTCCCGCTGGTGACCCGCGCCGATGGTGCCAAGTTCGGAAAAACTGCCGAAGGGGCGGTGTGGTTGTCACCGGATCGGACGCTTCCTTACGAGCTCCACCAGTACTTCGTGAACGTCGACGACCGGGATGTCGAGAGGTTCCTGCTTCAGTTGACCCTGGTGCCGGTGGACGAGGTGGCCGGCGTAATGACCGATCACGGTAACGCGCCTGAGCGGCGCCTGGCCCAGCAGCGACTAGCCGACGAGGTCTGCGCGCTGGTCCATGGCGAGGAGGCGACCAGGCGGGCCCGTCTGGCGGCCCGTGGCCTCTTCGGATCCGAGCCCCCGACCGCCGAGGTACTCGAGGCGCTGCGGGGCGTGGTCCCCGAGACCGAAGTAGCTGCAGGGGACCTGGTCGGTGACGAGTCGCTGATCGACGCCCTGGAGGCCTCAGGGCTCTGTTCGTCGCGTGGTGATGCCCGACGCACGGTGGCCGGTGGAGGCGTCCGGGTGAACGGCGTCCGGGTGGCCGACGACGCGACGGCCCTTCCAGCCGGAGCGGTTGTCGATGGTCGCTTTGTCCTCCTCCAGAAGGGCAAACGCAACCGACACCTCCTTGTGGTGGCCTGAACAAGCACGCTGGGTGCTGGAGGCCGACAGTTCGGGATCACCCCGGATCCTTTGAAATTCGGGCCGCCGCGGGTTGGGGGTCGTCGGCGCGATGGATAGTGTTTCTCTGCCCACAAGGGACGGGCCGGTCTTGACCGGTGCAACCCGCTCCCTTAGCGTGGGCACCCGCCCAGCGGCAGGTCCGGTCGGATCGAATCACTGAAGCGGGTTGAGGGCACCACCGTCGCCATTCGGGTTCGTCCCGAATGTCCGGCATGTGCCGGGAGGCCGAAGGTCTCCAGGTGCTCCTTGAAAACGGGATAGAGGACGAAAAAGCCAGTGCGGGCTGTCCACCTGACGATCGCGAGTCGTCGCTGGACAGACCCTGAACAATTTCAATAGCACTGAACGGACAACGGTGGCCGGTTTCGGCCGACCACCATTGACCTGTGCCAGGTCGGCCGGGATTGGTGTCCCGATCGACCTCGAACTCGCGTCGGCAACACCTTCGGGTGGTGTCGCACCACTGATTCGAAGGTCGGCACCGCTTCGGCGGCGCCGGCTGGAGATTTTGACGGAGAGTTTGATCCTGGCTCAGGACGAACGCTGGCGGCGGGCCTAACACATGCAAGTCGAACGCACTCGACCTTCGGGTCACATGAGTGAGTGGCGAACGGGTGAGTATCACGTGAGAAACCTGTCCCGAAGACTGGAATAACCCGAGGAAACTCGGGCTAATACCGGATGCCCCCACCGGATCGCATGGTCTGGTGAGGAAATGCTCCGGCGCTTCGGGAGGGTCTCGCGGCCTATCAGCTAGTTGGTGAGGTAACGGCTCACCAAGGCATCGACGGGTAGCTGGTCTGAGAGGACGATCAGCCACACTGGGACTGAGACACGGCCCAGACTCCTACGGGAGGCAGCAGTGGGGAATCTTGCGCAATGGGCGAAAGCCTGACGCAGCCACGCCGCGTGAGGGATGAAGGCTTTCGGGTTGTAAACCTCTTTCAGCAGGGACGAAAATGACGGTACCTGCAGAAGAAGCCCCGGCCAACTACGTGCCAGCAGCCGCGGTAACACGTAGGGGGCAAGCGTTGTCCGGATTTATTGGGCGTAAAGAGCTCGTAGGCGGTTCAGTAAGTCGGGTGTGAAAACTTGAGGCTCAACCTCAAGAGGCCACTCGATACTGCTGTGACTGGAGTCCGGTAGAGGAGTGTGGAATTCCTGGTGTAGCGGTGAAATGCGCAGATATCAGGAGGAACACCGACAGCGAAGGCAGCACTCTGGGCCGGTACTGACGCTGAGGAGCGAAAGCATGGGGAGCGAACAGGATTAGATACCCTGGTAGTCCATGCCGTAAACGTTGGGCACTAGGTGTGGGGTCTAGCTAACAGATTCCGTGCCGCAGCTAACGCATTAAGTGCCCCGCCTGGGGAGTACGGCCGCAAGGCTAAAACTCAAAGGAATTGACGGGGGCCCGCACAAGCGGCGGAGCATGTTGCTTAATTCGAGGCAACGCGAAGAACCT
>JAZADN010000036.1:0-16764 GCA_036123585.1 Actinomycetota bacterium
TCGCACATCGAGGTGTACACCAGCGTCGAATCCGCCGAGATGTACTCCACCGAGTTGCCGGTCGACTCCAACATCGCACCAACGGCGTACACGCCGGCGATCTGGCTCGACCAGTTGTGGATCGGCAACTTGATCGGATCCGAAGAATCCTCAGCCGGCGCAGCAGCAGCAGCCGTAGTGGCCGGTGCAGCAGTAGTCGCCGGAGCAGCCGTGGTAGCCGGAGCAGCGGCGTCGTCGCTGTCGCTACCACAGGCTCCCGCGACCAGTGTCAGGGCCGCCAAAACAGCGACCAGACGGGCGAACTTCTTCATGTCTTCCCCTCTCTGGACTCGCGGGCCTAACCGCGAACCCACCAATTAGACCTGTGACTTCTATCACCCCAAACCCGAAATATCCACATCCCGACCATGGCAATTCCGTGACGCTTTGGGAAAAGTGGCTCCCGCTAGGGCATCACGGTCGGCCGAGTGACCCCTAGCCAGCAAAGAGGTGGCGCGTCTTAGCCTGCAAGAGGCGGCGCGTCGACCAGATGGCAGGCCACGCCGTGGCCCGGAGCGACCTCCCGCCAAACCGGGACTTCGGTCCGGCACTGGTCAACTGCCTCCGGGCACCGGGTGCTGAACACGCACCCCGATGGCGGGTTCGACGGGCTGGGAATGTCGCCCTCCAGCACGATCTTCTCCCGGGTCGCTTCGACGACCGGGTCCGGTACCGGAGCCGAGGACTGGAGAGCCCGGGTGTAGGGGTGCCGTGGGTCCTCGTAGAGGGCGTCGACGTCGGCCAGTTCCATGATGCGGCCGAGGTACATCACGGCCACCCGGTCGGCGATGTGCCGGACCATGCTCAGGTCATGCGAGATGAACAGGTATGTGAGCCCCAGCAGGTCTTGGAGTTCCTCCAACAGGTTCACCACCTGTGCCTGGATGGAAACGTCCAGAGCAGCGATCGGCTCGTCGCACACGATCAGGTCCGGGTTCAGTGCAATGGCCCGGGCTATGCCGATCCGCTGGCGTTGGCCGCCCGAGAACTCGTGGGGATAGCGGTTGGCGTGCTGGGGGTCGAGCCCGACGAGGCCCAGGAGTTCCTCGACACGCTCGTTGCGTTCCCTCGAGGACATCGACTCGTGCTCGACGAGGGGCTCGCCGACGATGGAGCTGACGGTCATGCGGGGGTTCAAGCAGGCGTGCGGGTCCTGGAACACCATCTGCATCCGCGGCCGCACCTGGCGCAGGCCCCCCACCGAGAGTTCCGCCAGGTCCATCCCGTCGAAGGTGACCGTGCCCTCGGTCGGTGCCTCGAGACGGAGCAGGGTCCGGCCAATAGTCGACTTGCCCGACCCGGACTCGCCCACCAGGCCAAGGGTCCGTCCACGCTCGATGTCGAACGACACTCCGTCCACAGCCCGCACCGCTCCGACCTTGCGGCGCAGTGCCCCCTTGGTGACAGGGAAGTGCTTCTTCAGGTTCCGGACCCGGACCAGCGTCTCAGTTTCCATCTTCGTGCACCCCCCAGTCGGCCCCCTCGGCGCCCAGGCCGCGGCCGTCGTCCAGCCAGCACGCCACCCGCCGCCCTCCCAGATCGGTGAGCACCGGGTTCTCTCGGAGACACCGGTCGAAGGCGTGCGGGCACCGGGGCGCGAACGAGCAGCTGTCCGGCTCGGCCCGCAGGTCGGGCGGCTGACCGAGAATGTTGACCAGCCGGGTACCCCGGGAGTTGGCCGACGGCAGCGAGGCCAACAGGCCGTGCGTGTAGGGATGCCGTGGCTGGGCATAGAGGTCGGCCACAGGGGCTTCCTCCACGATCTGGCCGCCGTACATGACGAGTACCCGGTCGACGAGGCCGGCGACCACACCCAGATCGTGGGTGATCCAGATCACCGCCATGCCCAACTTCTCCCGCAGGTCCCTTACCAGCTCCAGGATCTGGGCCTGGATGGTGACGTCGAGAGCGGTGGTCGGCTCGTCGGCGACGAGCACCTTCGGATTGCAGGCCAGCGCGATGGCGATCATCACCCGCTGGCGCATGCCGCCCGACAACTCGTGGGGATAGCTGCGCAGACGGTCTTCGGCCGCCGGGATACCCACCAGGTGCAGCAGTTCCAGCGCCCGAGCCCACATCTCCTTCCGGGAGCCCGGCTGGTGGACCTCGAGGGACTCCACGATCTGCCGGCCCACGGTGACCACCGGATTCAGCGAGGTCATCGGATCCTGGAAGATGAAGCCGACCTTTCCGCCTCGGACGGCCCGCAGGACGTCGAGGTCCATGGCCAGTAGGTCCTCGTCGCCGAAAAACGCCTCCCCGGCGGCCACGTCTCCGGGCGGAGATGGAATGAGCCGCAGCAGCGACATCATCGTCACGCTCTTGCCCGAGCCGCTTTCCCCCACCACGCCGAGGACCTCGCCGTCGGCCAGGTCGAACGACACTCCGTTGACGGCGTAAACAGTGCCGTCCTGGGTGTGGAACCGGGTGGTCAGGTTCCGGACCGACAGCACCGGTTCGGTGGCACCGGTCGGCGGGGTCGTGGCCTCGGCGAGGGTCATGTCGTCACCCGGGTCAGCCGCCGAGGCGATCCCAGACGTCCTTTTCAGCCATGTCGATGACGGTCCATGCCATGCCCAGCGCGCCATCGCGCAGGCAGACCTCGCCGCCCGGGGCAACGGTGGCGTCGGCGAACTCCGGCTGGTGGTTGACGGCGTCGCCGCAGTCCAGGCCCAGCATCGGATGGATGGACGGAACCACCTGGCTGACGTTGCCCATGTCCGACGACCCGCCGGCCCGGGCCTCTCCCCCGCAGGCAGGCATGGGTCGACCCAGCTCCTCAGAGTTGGCGGCGTACAGGCCGGTCATGACCTCGTTGTTGACCATGCTGTCGTAGGGGTGGGCGGTAGGCGTCCACTCGAATCGGCAGCCGGTGGCCAGCGCCGCGCCCTCGAAGCAGGCCTTCACCTTCGGAACCAGCTCCCGGAGTCGCTCCACGGTCTGGGACCTGATCAACCACTCGGATTTCGTGTGCGAGGGGACCACGTTCACCGCGTCTCCCCCGTGGGTGACCATGCAGTGGACCCGGTCGCCATCGACCATGGCCTGGCGAAGCGTGGAGACGTTCACGTATGCCTGCACGAAGGCGTCCAGTGCGTTGATCCCCTCCTCGGGGGCGAAAGCCGCGTGGGAGTCCTTGCCGAAGAACTCCACGTCGTAGTGCTGACAGGCCATGAACGACGGGTCCAACTCGTCGTAGGGGCCGGGGTGGACCATCATCGACGCCGCGGCGTCCTCGAAGGCACCGGCGTCGATCAGTTCGACCTTGCCGCCACCGCCCTCCTCAGCCGGGGTGCCCAGCACGGTGACCCGGATGCCCAACTCCTCGGCCAGCGGGGCGAGGGCCACGCCGGCACCCACTGCCGAAGTGGCAATGACGTTGTGCCCACAGGCGTGACCCACCTCGGGCAGGGCGTCGTACTCACAGCAGATCACCACCCGCGGGCCGCTGGTGCCCACCGTGGCCTCGAAGGCGGTGTCGAGGCCGTGGCTGGGGTAGGTGACGTCGAAGCCATTGTCCCCCAGGAAGGCGCTGATCCGAGCCGACGCCTCGAACTCCTCGTAACCCAGTTCGGGATTTTCGTACATCCACCTCGATAGGTCGCGGAGGTCCATTTCGACACGATCGAAGGCCTGCTGGGCCACCTGCTTATTCGACATGCGGCGGAACGTACCAGTCGCGTGCCGCGAACCCGATGGCCCAGCGGAGGTGAGAGTCGACCGGGCGGAGATCAGACCCGACCCAGCAGCCCTTCCAGAGCTTGGGGTGGTGTCACGCCGAGGGACCGGAAGATCGCAAAGAAAAGAGTTGTGTCGAATGCGACGACCGGGCATCTGGCAGCGGTCTCCATCTCCAGCACCCGAAGCCCGACCAGCGTCGGCGCCACATCCTTATCCAATCAGGCGCGGGTCGCCGGGCCCGACCCGGGTCCGCTCAGAGGTCAAGCCGGTAGACGTTGGTGGTCCGCTCTTGGAATCCGAGGCGCCGGTAGAGACGGTTGGCAGCCTCACGGGACGGCCGGGAGGTCAGGTCCACGGTGGCGGCCCCGGCGCTCCGGGCCCGTTCGATGGCGGCCCGGTTGAGGGCCTCTCCGACGCCGCGACCCCGGGCCTCCTCGTCGACCACCACGTCCTCAATCCATGCCCGCAGCCCGGTCGGGATAAGGAACAGTGCCAGGGTCATCGACCCCAGGATCGACGAGCCGTCGGCAGCACCCGCAGTGGCCGGATCCTCGGCCACCAACAGGATCGACGCCTCGGAGTCCACGATGGCCCCGAGCGCCGCTGCGTCGGGCGGCGGGTTCGAGGTGGACAACTGGGGGATCAGCCGGGCCATGGCTGCCACCAGCGCCTCGTCGGCCTCGATCACCTCTCGGACCACACAGCCAACGGGCATTTCCTCGCCACCGTTTCCGACCATGGTCACGCAGGCTAGGGGCCGCGGCCGGGCGCTTCGGAGCGCGAGTCGGACGCGCGTGGCTAGCCTCCGGACCAATGGGCCCCGATCGTGCGCCGCACCTCTCTTGGCAAGCCGCCGACGTGCCCACGGACCTGCGCTCGCCGATCCTTCTCACCGCCTTCGAGGGGTGGAACGATGCCGGCGAGGCCAGTTCGTCGGCCGCCCGCTACCTGCGCGACCACTACGAGGCCGAACACGTTGCCACCATCGACGCCGAGGAGTTCTTCGACTTCACCGTGGCCCGACCGAGCATCTGCCTCGACGAGGACGAGATGCGTCGGATCGTGTGGCCATCGACCAGCCTCCACGTGGCCCGAATCCCGGACGCTGCCCACGACCTGGTGTGCGCCATCGGCCATGAGCCGCAACTCCGGTGGCGGACCTTCGTCGACCACGTGGCCCACGCTGCCGAGACCCTCGGCGCCTCGCTGGTGTGCACCGTCGGAGCGCTGCTGACCGACGTGCCCCACACCCGGCCCACCCAGGTGTACGGGGGCACCGACGACCTCGGCCTAGCCACCCGACTGGACCTGTCGCCATCGACCTACGAGGGGCCGACGGGGATCGTGGGCGTACTGGCCGCTGAGATGCGCGACCGCGGCCTCTCAGTGGCCTCGTTCTGGGCCAGCGTGCCCACATACGTCCCCAACGTCCCCTCACCCAAGGCCACCCTCGCCCTGGTCGAGCGCCTGGCCCGGGTGCTGGAAGTCGACGTACCGCGCACCGACTTGCAAATCGGTGCCGACGACTACGAGGAGAAGGTCTCGACGCTGGTAGCCGAGGACGAGGAAACCTCGGACTACGTCCGGCAGTTGGAGGCCGACTTCGACGAGGAGGCCCCCGACGACCCCGACCGCCTGGTGGCCGAGGTCGAGGACTTTCTCAGGAACCAGCAGGGGAACTAGCCCCCCTCTCCCTCCTCCGGAGATCCCTCCCACATGGGCTCCCGGGACACCAGTTCTATGACCTGGCGTTCGTCACCCTCCTCCCGGGACCCTTCCCACATGGGCTCTCGTGGATGGTCGAACCGCACCTCCATAGGCTCGCCGCGGATGGCCGCGAACGACTCGGCGGCCCACGTCTCGGGCACCGCGGTGCCCTCGGGCAGGGCGTCTTCGGCGAAGAATCCGACGTCAAGGCACTCCAAAGGATGGGCCTGCAGATCGCCACCGGTCATCCGGCAATGGAAGACCAGCGAGTAGAGCGGGATGCCCGTGATGCCGAGTCGCAGGCCGTCGAGGATGGCGATCGGGCGCACCACCTCGCACTCGATGCCCGTCTCCTCGCGGACTTCCTTGACCACCACTTCGGCCGGTGAGTATCCGACGTCGGCCCACCCGGTCGGGTACAGCCACACGCCGCTGGGGGCCCGCTGGACGAGCAGCATCTCGCCGGCGTCATTGCCCACCACGGCGCCCACGGTGACCTTCGGGGTCACATAGCCCCGGACACCCTTCCCGATGGCGTCGAACCACTCAGCGACCAGGTCCTCCGGGTCGATGGTCCGACCCGACAGGGCGTCGGCACGGGACCGAATCTCGGCGGCCACGTGGAGGACCTCCTCGTAGCGCTCCCGCTCGTAAAGCGATTCGGTGAAGCCCATGCCGGTTCGGGCCGACCCGCTAAGGGCCTCGGCCCACCGCAGCAGGTCGGCCTGTCCCGGGGCCACCGGGTCAGGGGGTACTGGTGACTGTGGCTCGGGCGGCGCCATGCCCAGACCGTAGAGCCCGGCCGTGGCGCCTGTGAAACAGGCCGGTCAGAAGTCGACGACCAACCAGCGCAGGACCGACAGCTCAACCTCAGCCAGGTGTTCGAGATCGGTGATCTTGGCCCCAAACGAGTCGCGGACGTAGAAGGCGTCGATGACGTCCGATCCGAGTGTCTGGACACGGGCCCGGACGATGTTGAGGTCGAGCTCGGCAAGCGCCCGGGTGATCCGGTACAGCACCCCCACCCCGTCAGGGCAGGTCACCTCCAGCACCGTGGCAGTGGCCGACGAGGCGTTGTCGAAGGTCACGGTGGGGCGCGCCGGGCGGGCGGTGAGGCTGACCGGTCGGTAGGTGCGGGACCGGTCGCCGATGTGAGCCGCTAGGGCGAGGCGGCCAGCCAGGGCCCGGTCGACCTGGTCCTCGATCCGCGGCCAGTCGGGGACACCGCTGAGGACCTGACCCACCCGGAACACCGACAGGGCCCGGCCGTGCTCGGAGTGCGCCGACGCCTCGACCACGTCGGCCCCGTTGAGAGCCAGCACGCCGGCCACCTTCGAGAAGGTGCCGGGACGGTCGGAGGCCACCACAGTGAGGGTCTCGCCTTCGCCGGCCACGGTGAATGCCCCTTCGTCGAGGAGGGCCTGCTGGGCGGTGTCGGGGAACGAACCACCGACCACGTCGCCCACGTCGCCACCACCGAGGACGTGTGAGGCGCGTTCGACCAGCTCGCTCACGAGGCTGGCCTTCCAGGAACTCCACGCCGACGGGCCGGTGGCGATCGAGTCGGCCTCGGTCAGGGCGGCCAGGAGTCGCAGCAGCACCGGGTCGTTGACGGTGTCGGCCACCTGCCGGATGGTGCCGTCGTCGTCGAGGTCGCGGCGGGTGGCCACGTCTGGCAGCAGCAGATGGTGCTCGCACATGGCGACCAGCAGGTCGACGTCGTCGGGATCGAAGCCCATCCGGGGGGCGATCGTGTGCAGCAGGTCCACGCCAACCTCGGTGTGGTCGCCCGGGTAGCCCTTGCCGATGTCGTGGAACAGGGCGCCGACCAGCAGCAGGTCAGGTCGGTCAACCCGGTCGACAAGGCGGGACGCCTCGGCGGTCGCCTCCATCAGGTGCCGGTCGACGGTGAAGCGGTGGTAGGCGTTGCGCTGCGGGCGCGACCGGCACGGCTCCCACTCGGGCACGAGCAGGACGAACAGGCCGACGTGGTCGAGGTCCTCGATGACCGGCACGGCGTCCGGACCAGCGGCCAGCAGGTCGACGAACAGCTCCCGGGCTTCGTCGGGCCACGGGTCGGGTAGTGGCACGGCGTGGTCGGCGAGGCGCTCCAACGAACCGCGCTGCAGGTAGCCGCCGTGCCGAGCCGCGGTCACTGCACAACGCAACACGAGGAGCGGGTCGTCGAGGTCGGCTTCGTCGGTCAGCTTGAGGCGGCCGTCGTCGAGCACCAGGCCGGGGGCCACCACCTGGCGACGGATACCGGCCAGCGCCCGGGCCGGGCCGCGGCGGCGAGCCGCCCGACGAGTACGACGGGCCGCGCCCTCCCCCGTCCAGGCGATGGTCCGGCCGGCGGCGGACACCTCGGACATGAGAACGTCGGCGTCGGGCAGGTCCAGGGCGGAAGCCACTTCGTCCTGAAGTTCGAGGAGCAGTTGGTCGGACCGCTTGCCCGTCAGGCGGTGCAGCTCGACCCGGACGGCCAGCAGCGTCTCGAACGCGGCGGCCAGCCCAGCCGACTCAGCCTCCCGGAGTATGGGAACGGTGGCCTGTTCGACCCACAGCAGGCTGTGCACGTCACGCAGGCCGCCCCGGGCCTCCTTCAGGTCGGGTTCGAGCAGGAACGCCACCTCGCCGTGTCGGGCGTGGCGCTCGGCTACTGCAGCCTGAAGTTGGTCGAGATGTCGTCGTGACCGGCCCTGCCACCGCTCCAGCGCACCGACGGCCAGGCGTTCCACGAGTTCCGGGTCGCCGGCCACGGTTCGAGCGGCCAGCAGGCTTGTGGCCGTCTCGATCGCCTCGCCCGCCACCTCCAGCAGTTGGTCGACGGTGCCGACCTGGTGGCCGAGCTTGAGTCCAGCGTCCCACAGCGGGTACCAGGTGCGCTGGGCCGCCTCGGCGACGTCCACCCCCGGGGCGTGGACGAGGACCACGTCGACGTCGCTGCCCGGACACTGCTCGCCGCGGCCGTAACCGCCGACGGCGGCCAAGGCGGTGCCGGCCGGGGGCTTGGCGGCGGCGAACACCTCGGCTAGGTGTTCGTCGATCCGGACCGTCAGGGCCTGGCAGAACTCCGGGCCCCGGAGGGTCCGGTCGTCCAGCAGGTCGGATGTGTCGAACGAGGGCACTCCCACGACGGTAATGAAAGCCGCGTTGCCCGGCGGTCAGGACCGGGGTGGGTCGCCGAGGGCGTCGTTGAGGTTGCCCGAACGCAGGCCCTCGAGGTCGAGGGTGGCGTAGCGGTAGCCAGCGCCGAGCACGGCGTCGACGACATCGCCGCGGAGCTCGACCACGTCGAACAGGCGGTTCAGGGGCACCTCGATACGGGCCGTGTCGCCGTGGTGGCGGACCCGTAGGTCGTCGAAGCCGAGGCGACGCAGGGATGCCTCGGCCCGCTCGACGGTGGACAACAGGGCGACCGTGACCTGCGTGCCGTAGGGGATGCGTGACGCCAGGCAGGCAGCGGCCGGTTTGTCCGCGGTGCGGAGCCCGAGGTGGCGCGACGCGGCCCTCACATCGACCTTGTTGAGGCCGGCGTCGACCAGTGGGAACCGGGCGCCGCGGGCAGCCGCCGCGGCCTGGCCTGGCCGGTGGTCGCCGAGATCGTCCGCGTTGACGCCGAGAACCACCGTGGCGTCCTCGGCCTCGGCGAGGGGGGCCAGCACGTCCATCAGGGCGTCCTTGCAGTGGGCGCAACGCTCCGCGTCGTTGGACCGGTAGGCCGCGCTCTCCATCTCGGCGGTCTCGACGGCCGACCAGCGCAGGCCCCACTCGTCGGCCAGGGCGGCCGCGTGGTCGCGTTCGTCGGCGGGCAGCGACGGCGACACCGCTGTGACCACGTGGACCCGTTCGGCGCCGAGTTCGTCGTGGGCGACACGGGCCAGCAGCGCCGAGTCAACGCCTCCAGAGAAGGCCACCACCAGACGGTCGTGGGCCGAGACCTCGGCGCGGAGTCGCTCCAGGGCAATGGGCCCGTCGGGATGCGGTTCAGTCACGGTCGCCATCGGGTCGGACCAGTCCGGGTCAGGTGCAGCCCACCCGGGCCAGAACGACGTCGAGCTCGTCGACCAGGCCGGTGTAGAAGGTGCCGAACTCCCCGTAACGGGCCGATGCCCGGTCGTAGCGCATGGTGTAGACGGCATCCTTGAGGTCGTCGGGGTGCCTACCGAAGAGCGTCACGCCCCACTCGAAGTCGTCGACGCCGGTGGAGCCGGTCACCACCTGGAGGATGCGGCCGGCGAAGGTCCGGCCCGAGGCGCCGTGCTCCATCATCAACTCGTGCCGGTCGTCGTAGTCGAGCTCGAACCAGTTGGCACCCACGTTGCGCCGTTTGGACATCGGGTAGAAGCACCAGGCTGGCTTGTCCTCGGGCGGCAGCACCGGGTGGAGGCGGGCCCTCCGCATCTCGTCGGGAACGCCCTGGGCGTACTCGGAAACCTCGGTGAGGCTGAGGTAGCTGTCGACCAGCTCGAGGCCCGCGCCGACCAGCGCCGTCTGGAGGTCACGAAGGCGCCACAGGTCATCGCCAAGTGCCATGAACGCCACGTCTGCCTTGTGGCCGAGGACAGCCACCGGGACCACCTGGTCGCCGGCGTCGACGGCGGTCGCCACGGCTAAACGCACGGCGGCGGCGTCCGACTGGGGACACACCTTCAGAAACAGGTGGAGGACGCCCCAGCCCTCCGCTGGGGTGACGGGACCATCGGAGGGCGACGCGGTGTTGCTCATCGGCGGAGAGTCTAGGAAAGCTCTTGCGGGGACGACTCAGTCGCCCGTGTAGACGTTGATGCGGTCGCCACGGGCGAAGCCGGCCAACTGCAGGCCGGCCGCGCGGGCGGTGTCGACGGCTAGGGCCGACGGTCCGCTGACCGCCACCAGGCAGGCAAACCCAGCGGCCCACGCCTTCTGGGCCATCTCGAACGAGGCCCGGCCACTGACCCAGAGGCCGAGATCGCCTGCCGGAAGGCGGCCATCGAGGTGGAGACGACCCACCACCTTGTCGACGGCGTTGTGCCGGCCAATGTCCTCGCGCAGCAGGACCAGCTCGCCCGAGCGATCGAAGGCCACGGCAGCGTGGACGGCACCGGTGGTCGCGAAGAGGGCCTGCCCGTCGATGCGGTCGGCCATGCCGGCTAGGACGTCGACCTCGAACGGCTCGACGTCCAGCGGGTGCAGGCGTTCCCGCAGTTCGTCGATGGCCACCGTGCCGCACACGCCACACGACGACGAGGCGGGTCCGAGGCGTGGGGTGGGCGCCGGAGCCCGGCCACCGGTCTCTACGGTGACGTCGTTGTACTCGGCGGCCGCCGCCGAACCCTGGCCGCAGTAGCGGACGCCCCGGAGGGGGGCATCGTGCAGGATGCCCTCGGTGACGCAGAACCCCACGGCCAACTCGAAGTCGTCGCCCGGGGTGCGCATGGTGGTGGCCACCAGCTCCCCGTCGAGCCGGATCGACATGGGCTCCTCGACAATGAGCTCGTCGGGGACGCGGCGGCTGCCGTCGCCATCGATGCGGCGGGTCATTACCCGGGACGTGCGGCCCCGGCTCACGCAGCGAACCTCCTGGAGGGGCCGGTCAGGCGTTCCATGCGCACTAGTGAACCCGCTCGGAACCGAAAACGCGGACCGGGCGCCCCGAAGGGCGCCCGCATCCGATCTCCCCTCTCGGGGTGGAGGTCCGGACTAGAAGTCCATATCCGGCATGCCGCCGGCCGCATCCTCCTTCGGGGCGTCAGCGACCACAGCCTCCGTGGTGAGAAACAGGGCGGCGATGGAGCCGGCGTTCTGCAGAGCCGAGCGGGTCACCTTGGCAGCGTCGATGATCCCGGCAGCGACCAGGTCCTCGTACTCGCCGGTGGCAGCGTTCAGGCCCACCGGACCCTCCAGGCCGCGCACCTTCTCGACGATGACTCCACCCTCTAGGCCGGCGTTGACGGCGATCTGGTTCAGCGGGCCCTCGAGCGCCTTGGCCACGATGCGGGCACCGGTGGCCTCCTCGGCATCCAGGCCCTCGGCGGCGGCGGTCGCCGCAGCCTGGGCGCGGAGCAGGGTCACGCCGCCACCGGCGACGACGCCCTCCTCGATTGCCGCCTTGGTGGTGCTGACCGCGTCCTCGATGCGGTGCTTCTTCTCCTTGAGCTCGACCTCGGTGGCCGCGCCGACCTTCAGGACGGCGACGCCACCGGACAGCTTGGCCAGGCGCTCTTGGAGCTTCTCGCGGTCGTAGTCCGAATCGGTGTTGTCGACCTCGCCCTTGATCTGGGAGATGCGTCCAGCGATATCGGCCTCGTCACCGCCGCCCTCGACGATGGTGGTCTCGTCCTTGCTGACCACGACCTTGCGGGCCTGACCGAGCATGTCGAGCGACACGGCGTCGACCTTGAGGCCGACCTCCTCGGAGATGACCTGGCCGCCAGTGAGGATGGCCATGTCCTGCAGCATCGCCTTACGCCGGTCTCCGAAGCCGGGAGCCTTGACGGCAGCGGCGTTGAAGGTGCCGCGGATCTTGTTGACGACGAGCGTGGCCAGGGCCTCGCCCTCGACGTCCTCGGCGATGATGAGAAGCGGGCGGTTGGTCTGCATGACCTTCTCGAGCGCCGGGACCATGTCGCGGACGGCCGAGATCTTGGAGCCAACGAACAGGAGGTACGGGTCCTCGAGGACGGCCTCCATGCGGTCGGGGTCGGTAACGAAGTACGGCGAGATGTAGCCCTTGTCGAAGCGCATTCCCTCGACGAGGTCCATCTCCATGCCGAAGGTCTGGCCCTCTTCGACGGTGATGACGCCGTCCTTGCCGACCTTGTCGATGGCCTCAGAGATCATCGAGCCGATCTCATCGTCGGCGGCCGAGATGGCGGCCACGTTGGCGATCTGGTCCTTGTTGCTGGACACGTCCTGGGCTGACTCGCGGATGGACTCGACGGCGGCGGCCACAGCGACCTCGATGCCCTTCTTGACCGACATCGGGTTGGCTCCGGCGGCTACGTTTCGCAGGCCCTCGCGGACCATCGCCCAAGCCAGCACGGTGGCCGTGGTGGTGCCGTCACCGGCGACGTCGTCGGTCTTCTTGGCGACCTCCTTGACCAGTTCGGCACCGATGCGCTCGTAGGGGTCCTCGAGGTCGATCTCCTTGGCAATGGAGACACCGTCGTTGGTAATGGTGGGGGCGCCCCACTTCTTCTCCAGGACCACGTTGCGGCCCTTGGGGCCCAGCGTGACGCGCACGGCGTCGGCTAGCTGGTTCATGCCCCGCTCGAGGGAACGGCGGGCCGTCTCGTCGAAGGTGATGATCTTCGCCATCAGCGAAACCTCTCAGTCGGAAGTCGTCGGAACTCGTGGAGGGGCCGACGGCACGACGGGCGCGTCCGTTGGCACTCTCAGGTTGCGAGTGCCAATCCAATCAGCGGATCATCGATTTTCCAACGTCCAGCCTCCCACGAGGGACTGTCCGAACGGGCTCTGCAGCCCTCGTCGGTTGATCTCAGCAGCCACCCGCGACGGCGGGCACGATGGAGACGGTGGCGCCGTCGGCCAACGGTGTACCGAGGCCGTCGAGGAACCGCACGTCCTCGTCGTCGACGAACACGTTCACGAACCTACGGAGGGCGCCCTCGTCGTCGGTGATCCGCTCGGAGAAGCCCGAATGGGCGGCGTCGAGCGCTCCGAGCGCCTCGCCGACCGTGCCGGCCTCGACGTCGACCGCGGCCTGGCCGGCGGTCAGCGGGCGAAGGGTGGTGGGGATGCGGATGGTGACGGCCATGGTCGCCACGCTATCGACCGGCCCGATCCTCCCGACGGGCCAGTTCGGCGGCCACAGCCTCCTCCAACAGCGGAAGCGACTCGGCCAGCGCCCTGTCGTGGCCATAGGCGTCGACGAGCGACAGCACGTCGCCACGGGCGGCCACGTCCGGATCGGCCCCACCAACCACCACCAGCAGGGGAACGGCCGCTGCCGCGGCGTATGCCTCCACCCCACCGACGACCTTGCCCTCGTAGCTGGTGGCATCCAGCCAGCCCTCGCCGGTGACCACCAGGTCGACGTCGCGCAGGTGGACGTCGAGGCCGACCTCCTCGGCCACCAGGTCGAAGCCGTCGACCAACTCGGCGCCGGCCGCAGCCAGGCCACCGGCCAGGCCACCGGCCGCCCCGGCCCGAGGCATGGTCGACACGTCCACGCCATGGCGTTCGAAGTACACCTGGGCCAGGCGTTCGAGGCGGCCTGTCAGCATCCGGACCTGGGCCGGTGTGGCCCCCTTCTGGGGTCCGAACACTTCCGCCGCGTCGGTGAAAGGGGTGCGTACGTCGCAGGCCACCAGCAGTTCCACGCCCCGGTAGCGATCGAGCGGACCCATGGCTTCGAGCGCCCCGAGGCCCCCGTCGGTGGTGGCCGAGCCGCCGACGCCGACGATCACCCGGAGGGCGCCGGTCTCCACGGCATGACGGACCAGTTCGCCGACCCCGGCTGTGGTGGCGTCCAGCGGACGGTTGCCGTCGGCCCCGCCGGCCAGGACCAGACCAGACGCCTGCGCCATCTCGACCACCGCTGTTCCGTCGACCAGACGCCAGCCAGCCTCCACCGGATCGCCCAGCGGACCGGTGACCGTGGTGGTGCGGTCGGGCCCGCCGAGCGCGTCGAGTAGTCCCTCGCCTCCGTCGGCCATGGGCAACTCGACAGCGGTACCCCCGCATGAGGCCACGGCACGGGCGACCGCTGCGGCAACCTCGGCAGCAGAGGCGGTGCCGCGGAACTTGTCGGGGGCGGCTAACACCTTCACCGGCGACTATCCCGTCCCGGGTGGTCCCGGGGTCCGACGGATCCGGTCAGTCGCCCTGGATGGCCAGGTCGGAGCCGAGGATGATGATGATGTCAGCGTTCGCCACCCGGTCCTCGGCGTTGGCCGGCACGGCCAGCCCACCGGTCGGGACCTGGGTGAGGATGCTCGGATCCTCACCGAAATGCTCCTGGATGACCCGGGCGTCGCGGGCGTAGCCGGTCTTGTAGTAGATGCCACTGACCGACGTCTTGTCGGCGTTGGCCGGAGACTCCATGGCCCACCCGAGCGGGCTGAGCATGTCGGTGACCTTGCCCGCGGCGCCGGACACGCCGGATCCGTTGGCTACGAGCACCTTGACCTCGTTGGGGGCGTGGGTGGGCTCGGGCATGGGAGGAGCGGTCGTGGTGGGCGCTGCGGTGGTGGGCGTGGAAGCCGCCGTGGTCGGCGTGGCTGTCGATCCACCTGAGGACGCAGTCCCCGCATCGGGGTCACCGGTGGCCGGAGCCTCAGTGGTCGGGACGGGGGCGGCCGGGGCGGCGGGCTGGTCGGACGGACTGGAGTCGAGGCCCTTCCAGAGCAGGACCAGTCCGATGACGACGGCGACGCCGATCAGCAGGAAGGCCCGCGGCGCGGCCGCAGCATTGCTCGGTCCGAGGCCGCCGCGGCTGCGGGCGGCGCTCATCGGGTGCCGTCTTCTTCGACCACCCGTGGTTCGAGGCGGGCCTTGCGGCGACGATCACGCTGGCGCTGGAGGCGGCGCACGACTAGCGGGTCGTATGCCATGGCTTCAACGTCGTCGAGCAGCTCCCCAAGCAACTGGTAGTACCGGGTGGCCGACAACTCGAACCGTTCGCGAATCTGAACGTCCTTCGGCGAGGTAGCGGTCCACCACGACCGTTCAAAGTCCAAGATGTCTCTGTCTCGCTGCGTCAGTGCCACCCCGCGATGATCCTCCACACCGGAGGGTGGTTCAAGTACCCCCCTGACCAGCCGCGTCTGCTCTTGTATCGTCTGCCGCGATGGGTGCCACGGCGGCCGGCGTGCTGAGCCCGGAGCAGGTCGAGCAGTATCGACGCGACGGCTACCTGCTCCTCGAGGACGCCCTGACGCCGGAGCGCTTAACCGGCCTGCGTGCCGAGTTCTCCGAATGGGTGGAGGAGAGCCGCGCGCACGACGGTCCCTACGGCGAGACGTTCGACCACCGTCCCCGGTTCGACGTCGAGCCCGGCCACTCCGCGAAGGCCCCTGCGTTGAGGCGGGTCGCGTCGCCGATCGAGGTCTCGGACCTCTATCTCGACGTGATGAGGGACAACCCGGCATTGGATGCTGTGTCCCAGTTGATCGGGCCGAACCTGCGGTTCCGGGAGTCGAAGGTCAACTCGAAACTGCCGGGGACAGCCACCCACCTGAAGTTCCACCAGGACCTGCCGTTTGGACCGCTGTCCAACGAGGACCTGGTGACGGTGCTGTTCCACCTCGACGACGTGGGTCCTGAAAACGGACCGTTGGAAGTGGTGCCGGGCAGCCACCTCGGTCCAATGCACGAGCACTGGCACGACGGGGTGTTCACCGGGGCGGTCAGCACCGAGGTGGCGGCGTGGGCCAGGAAGCGGGCGGTGACGTGCTGTGCCCCGGCAGGCTCGGCCTGGCTGATGGACGGGCGGGTGCTGCACGGCTCAGCGCCCAACTTGTCGGACCGGCCACGGTCGTTGTTCATCGTCCAGTACTACGCGGAGGACGCGGTGCGCCTGGCCCCCAACCACCTACCCAACCGGTATGACGGCGACGTGGTGGCCGGGGTGGCCACCGGCCGGGTCCGGTGCTCGGACTACGAGGTGTCCGAACCGGAGATGCCCACCGCGGCCTCGTTCTTCGCCGTCCAAGCCGTCGGTGACGAGAGCTGACCGGTCACGACCGGGAAGAGACGACCCGAGAGCCCTTGTCGGTCTCGACCACCGGAGGCGGTCAGTACCCTGACAACGGCAGGGATCGCAGCGTGAGGCCATTTCGCGCTACGAAACTCGCCATCTCGCCCGGGTAGCTCAGTTGGTCAGAGCAGGCGCCTTGTAAGCGTCAGGTCGTCGGTTCGAATCCGACCCCGGGCTCCAACCCAGCGCGGATTCACCGGTCGATTCCGCCCCAGAGGCAGACCGTCGCGCGCGATGCTGGGGGCTCGGGCGGGGAACGGACCCTGCCTATGGCGGGAGGAGTCCCACTTGCAACGCTTCATCGAACGCTTCGGTGCCCTGTTCGGGGCCGTTTCGATCATCTGCATGATCGTCATGATGGCCATCGAGGGCGATCCACCGGATGTATCGGAAAAGACCACCGAGCAGGTCGTCGCCCACTGGGTGGACATGGGCGACGGGGCCTGGTTCGCCATGTGGTTGGGGATCCTCATGGGGATTCTCATGCTGCTCTGGGGGCTCTGGACCAGCAACGCCCTCCGGGAACGAGGGGTGACCCTCCTGGCCCCCACTGCAGCCTTGGGAACCGTCTGCATGGCCGCCGGCATGGCCATGGACTCCGCTTCCCGGCTCGCCCTCCTTGACGCCGCCGAGCA